>JADGCN010000192.1 GCA_015228975.1 Magnetococcales bacterium | reverse complement strand
TAATGTCTCAGGAATTCCACAACGTTTGCAAGACCGACATGGAAATGACATACATGGTATGGAAAGTACGCAATGGCCATGATTGAAGGATTCCGTATCCGCAATTACCGTGTACTCAAAGACATCACTATGGGAAGGATCGGTACCGATCCCACGTTTAAGGATGCCGATCCCTTGACCTCCCTGGTAACCGTGATCGGTCGCAATGGCGCGGGTAAGAGTACTCTCTTCGATGCCTTTGGCTTCCTGGCCGACTGCATGGTGATGGATGTGGAGACCGCTTGCAACGAAGGCAGGCGTGGTGGACTGGAAAAACTGCTCTCAGCCGATGTCAAGGACGATCCCAAGGCAACGATCGACTTTGTCATCTATTACCGAGAGGCGCAGAACGAACGCCCCATCACCTACGAAGTCTCCATCGGGTACCACCCCAAAGGTGGTCAATTGTGTGTCGCTTCTGAAAAAATGCGGCAAAGACGACAGGGAGAGCCCTATGGCCGACCCTATCCTTTTCTTGACCTTGTTTTGGGACATGGTTATGCCTGGGCTGGAAAGTTCAGCGTCGGAGAAGGAGAGAAAGAGGCCACGGATAAAATGGAGGTGACTCTCGACCCCGGGCGATTAGCCATCACCACACTGGCGGAACACATCAAGGACCACCCCCGTATCACCAAGTTTCGCAACTTCATCAAGGGGTGGTATCTGAGCTACTTCACACCGGACGCAGCCCGGCAAACCCCCAAATTCAAGCCCGAAAGACAATTGAACCTGCGTGGGGAAAACATCGCCAACGTTGTCTACTACATGGCTAACAAAAATAGTGAGCGGTTCTTGAACATCCTGGAACGCATTGGGAAGAAAATCCCTGGCATCGGGAAAATCTCACCATACGTGGACCCGGTGACTAAAAACGTCTATCTGCAATTTCACGACAAGGGGTTTATTTCCCCCTTCTTCTCGCCGCAGATGTCCGATGGTACGTTGAAGCTTTTCGCCTACATGCTCTTGCTCGAGGATCCAGAACCGGCCCCCTTTATCTGCATCGAGGAACCGGAAAATGGGTTACACCACAAGTTGCTCGCCGACTTGGCACGGGAGTTCCGTTTCCACGCCACGGGCAGGAAAAACAAACCGCAACTCTTTATCACCACTCACCAACCCTACTTCGTGGACGCCCTGACCCCTGCTGAAACATGGATTCTGGAAAAGAAGGGGAATGGCTTCGCCACTATCTCCCATGCCAGCGATAACGCCACCATCGTGTCCATGGTCAATGAGGGTATCCCCCTGGGCAACTTGTGGTACAGTGATTACATGGACGATGAGACGGTGTGAGATGAAATTCGAGATTCTCGTCGAAGGTGTCTCTGACAAGACGACCCTGTGGAACATTCTTCCCAGGATTCTCGGCCCCAGGAAACAACCTCACGAATGGTTCATCCGCAAACATCAGGGCATCGGCAAATTGCCTGATGCCCCTGATGCCAGGATCAAGAGTACGGACAACACACTGCTGGGGCAACTCCCAACCAAACTGAAAGCCTATGGAAAGGCCAAGGGTCAGGACGAAATTGTTGTTGTATTGGTGGACCTGGATGGCAAGGACGAATCCACCTTCCGAACCCGACTGGAAGGCCTCGTGGCCATGATCGATCCCCGACCCAACGTTCTGGTCTGCTTTGCCATCGAAGAGACCGAGGCCTGGTATCTTGGGGACCAGGCGGCCCTGTTCAAGGCTTTTCCGGAAGCCCGGGACAGGAGATCACTGGTAGATGGTTATGTCCTCGATGATCCCGCCTCGGCTGATATCCGGGGACGGGATATTCATTTCAATGAGGGATGATCAAATCGATACACTATCTCCGGGAATCGATTTCTCCTAATAAAAATAACAGACCGTAAAGTGCGGAGGTTCCGCATTGTCAACCCGAAGCCATACCATGCACTTTATCGCCGATCTGCACGTCCACTCCAAATATTCACGGGCTACGAGCAAAAACCTGGACCTGGAGACCCTTTCCTATTGGGCGCAAAGGAAAGGGATCACCCTTGTGGGAACCGGGGATTTCACCCATCCAGCGTGGCGGGCAGAGATTCGTGACCATTTGGTTCCAGCCGAGGAGGGGCTTTTCAGGCTTAGGCCGGAATGGGCGCGCGCGGTTGCCAAACGACTCTCCCTGGCGGCACCGGACCTTCCCACGTTGTCTACCCGGTTTCAGCTCACGGTGGAAATCGCCACCGTCTACAAAAAAGGGGATAAAACCCGCAAGGTACACCATCTCATCTGTGTACCCGGCTTTGCGGAGGCCGAAAAAATGGTGACCCGGCTCGAAGGGATCGGCAATCTGCATGCCGATGGCCGGCCCATCCTCGGACTGGACTCCCGGGATCTCCTGGAAATCACCCTGGAGGCGGGAGAGGGGTGTTATCTGATTCCGGCCCATATCTGGACACCCTGGTATTCCTTGCTGGGATCCAAGTCAGGCTTTGATTCGGTGGAAGCGTGTTATGGCGACCTCGCCGGACACATTTTCGCCCTGGAGACCGGCCTCTCCTCGGATCCCCCCATGAACTGGCGTATTTCCAGCCTGGACCGTTTTCGACTGGTTTCCCATTCCGATGCCCATTCCGCAAACAAGTTGGGCCGGGAGGCGACCCTGTATGACACCGATCTGGACTATTTTTCCATTTTAAAGGCCCTGAAAAGCAGACAAGGTTTCGGAGGTACCCTGGAGTTTTTTCCTGAGGAGGGCAAATACCATCTGGATGGACACCGGAAATGCGGTGTGCGCCTCACGCCCATGGAAACCCGTGCATGGCATGGACTCTGTCCGGTCTGCGGCAAAGAAGTCACGGTGGGGGTGCAAAATCGGGTCGAGGCGCTGTCAGACCGTGATCCCGAGGCGATTCCAGCAGGCAGGGATCCGTTTTTTTCATTGGTACCGTTGGAGGAGATCCTGGCGGAATTGGAGGGTGTGGCCGCGAACAGCCGCCGTGTCCAGAGGGCCTTGGATTCAGCACTGGCGCATTTGGGACCGGAGTTGCACATCCTGCGCAACGCCCCGCTGGAGGACATTCGCCGCCATGGTTCGGAGCGTTTCGCGGAAGCCATCGCCCGGCTACGGCGTGGGGAAGTGATTCGTCAAGGGGGCTTCGATGGTGAATTCGGGGTCATCCGACTGTTTCGTCCGGGGGAACGGCTTTAGTGGACTCTTTGCCGTGCCAGGGCGCAAAAACACCTACGACCGATGCCAATGCCCGCCCATGGTGATGCCGCTCAGGTCAGGCAACGCCAGGAGATCGGAAAAATCCAGCACAATTTCCCCAACTTTATTCAGCAACAAGTCCTGGATTGGTTCCAATTCGTTGCGATCATTGGCTTCGTTCAATTCCTTTAAATCATCCCCTTCCTTAAGCAAAATAAATTTTGCCCGGGTATTGTTGATCGTTTCCACCACTTGAATGTCGTAAAACACTTTGCGTACCGGGTCGATGCCATTTTTGGACAAATCAGCCCCTTTGATTGCGATCCCCTTGGCAAGCAGCCAGGCTTGCGGCACACCACTCTTGACCTTCTTGACCCGTTCCAAACAGCCCGCTTTTTGCAGTTGCGCTTCCGTGATCCCCAATTTTTTCAAATCTTCCGGGGTCAGGCGATTTTCACTTCCGGGCAGTTTAACCACCCATTCCTTGAGAGTTTTGATTCCGGCTTGTTCCAATTTTTTGGTACTGGTCAAAATTTTGCGTTTGAATAATTTTTCGACGGCGATGCCCCCTTCACTGCGAATGGTGGGCAAATCCAGGCGATTGAATTGCAGCTTGGGTAACAGTTCACTCCGTTCCAACTCATCCCAGGTCAACCATTCGCGCCAGGCGTCCAATTCGATGAACTCTTGTTCGGTGACGACCTCATCTTTGAGCAGCTTGATCCCCGCCTTTTTGATGGCCTCGGGTGAGGTGTCGAAGTCAAGATTTTTGTCCAGTTTAATCTGGTTGATGACCTTGAGGAGCAAGCCACCGCGCCGCCGTATCCGTTCCGTATCCATGCCAACATTGCGCAATACTGGCATGAAACCGAGATGTTCCAACTCCTTGTAGGTCAGGAGTTCCATGGCGGGAACTTTTTTTGGTTTGTTGGGCAAGAACTGGCGGCGTTCCTTTTCCCGCGGCAGGGCGAACCGTTTGCCTTTGGGGAGGAGATCGGAATTTTGCCGCATGTAGATGCGGTGCCAAGCGGTATAGTGCTGGGGATGGAAATGCCCCATCAAGGCATCGGAATTCATGATGATCAATACTTTGAAGGAATCCAACTGCCGCTTGTAGGCGCGGCTTTCCTCCAGGGCGGAGACCATGTCCACCAATGAGGAGGCCAGGATGATATCGAGGTCGTTTTGATCCAGTTCCGATATAATTTTTGGAATATCTTCGTTGATGGCCTCTTTCAAGAATTCGGCAAAGGTGGTCAAGCCACCATAACCTTTTCCTTTGACGCTGGCATACCATTCGTGGTGCAACAGGGCTGTGAGCATGGACAAATCGGGTTTTTGACCGGGGCGATACAGCATGCGTCCCCCCTGGAGGGGATGGGATTGCATCTCTTTCCACTGGGCGGCGTCAAGCTTGCCGGGCCAATCGAGGGTTTCCAGTTTGATTTTTGTCTTGCCTACGTCATGGTTGAAGACAGCGACCGCACCCCGGACAATTTTGTCATCGCTCCAACCCAGTTCGCGTCCGATGGCCATCAGGTGAAAACTGGCGACGATACTGTGACGCGCCGTACCGCCATGGTGCTGCGTCAATGCCAACAATTTTTCCGTGGGATCGCTGGCGAACAAACTTTCAATATCGGCCAGATTGTCCCGCATCATTTGTTCCAAGGTGTGCAATTGTTGCTGGTTTTGCACCGTTTGGCTGATATCGTCAATACCTGCCAGCGCTTTGGCGACGATGTTTTCGATGACGGAAAACATTTTTTCCATCTGTGCCACCGTCGTCACCACCGTTTTTTCCTGGATGGTTTCGGCGAACACCGTAAAAATGCCACGGCGTTCGAGGCGTTGGAGCAACTGCACGGTGATCGGGGTATAGCGCGGGGCAAAGATGGTCGGCAGGCCGGGAGCTTTGACAGCCTGGGAGGTTCTCATGTTGTCCAAAAGGGCTGGGTCGGAAATCAGATATTCCTTGGTTTGCGGCGTATGTGTGTAGTCTGTTTCCCATACGGTCGATTTACACACGAATCTACACACATCCATCCCGGATGTCTATACACATA
>JADGCN010000191.1 GCA_015228975.1 Magnetococcales bacterium | reverse complement strand
TAGCTTTTACTGCGGCAACCGGATGTTCTGTTTGTACCTTGGCCGAAAGTGGCTTGCCCTTGGTCTTTTTTGCTGGCAGTGACCTTTTTTCCTCCGCACCCACAACGGTGTCATCCTCCATATCAAGGCCAAACAAATCCGAGACATCGTCGGATTCGAGCAATTTCCCAGACTTGGGCTCTTTGCTGGTGATGGGCAAGGCGGTATCAACGTGGGCCACCAAGTCGTTGTGATTCACATCACGGAGAACAAATAAAAGCTCCGGTCGTTCATCCAAGCGTGAACCGACACCATACAGCACCGCAGCCACATGTTTGCACATATAGGCATAATCTGGGCAACTACAAGAAAATTTAATTTCTTTAGGCCTTGGAAAGAGTCCATTATCCTGGCGACATAGCCGTTCCATAACTCCCTCGGCAAAGCGGCCTTGCAGCAGTTCCACCAGGGAATCAATCCCGGTTGAGCAATCTTTGCAGAGTGCCTTCCACACAGCCTGTGGCAGCGCATTGATAGTAATTTCAACGCGGTAAAGAGATGACCCGCTTACCATTGCGTGGACCGTCTTGGAAGAGATTTGCAGATCAACGACGGAGCCGTTGCGGACATACGTGCGACCACGAGGCAGCCGGTTTTCAAAATCGCGGTAGCTCTCAAGGTTCTCACACCATGCCTTTCCCCAGAAAGTTCTGGCGATTGTCCGGCCAGTGATGACTACCGGAGAAACGGGATGCCCCTTCTTGCGCATCTTCTCCATTTCTTTGGCCGCCTTCATACGACGTGCAGCCACTGGCACATAGGGTGCCCATCTTTGGTAACGTGTCATCGTTTCAGTCCTCCGTAACCGACTTTAGATCGAAAGCCAGCAACCGCAACAGCTCATCATCTCGCATTTCCGTTACATTGATCTCACCCGATCCAGACAGAAGCTCCTCGGTGAGAGCCTTTTTGGATTCGATCATAGTGTCAATTTTTTCCTCAAGTGTTCCCTGGCAAACAAACTTGTGTACCAGGACGTTCTTCTTCTGCCCGATGCGGAAAGCGCGGTCAGTGGCCTGATTTTCCACCGCTGGGTTCCACCACCGGTCAAAATGCACGACATGGGACGCCGCAGTCAGAGTCAGGCCGGAACCTCCCGCTTTAAGGGACAGAACAAAAAACGGGACGTTCTCATCTTCCTGGAAGGTTTGAACCAAAGCCTTGCGCTTTTTTACGGCGATTTCGCCATGAAGTATCAAACCCGGGCGGCCGAAGATACTTGCCAGAAATGTCTCCAACGGTGCTGTAGTTTCGCGGAACTGTGTAAATATAAGCATTTTTTCCTGCCGGTCCGCAATCACTTCAGCAATCTCCCGTAGGCGGGCAAACTTTCCGCTGTCTTCCTCTGCCCACGAATGGTCGTTCAGCCACTGAGATGGATGGTTGCAGATTTGTTTGAGGCGCATCATGGTTGCCAACACCAAGCCCTTGCGCTGGATTCCTTCGGCACCTTCTTCCAGGGCCTTGGCAAGATCCGACACGGTTTGCGTGTAGAGGGCCGCCTGCTTGCGGCTCAGGGTGCAATGTGCCCTGACTTCGGTTTTGTCCGGCAAATCGGAAATAACCGACTTGTCCGTCTTCATGCGGCGCAGGATATAGGGACGCACAAGTTCCCGCAGAGGGCCATAAGGATTGTGTTCCCGCCCCGACAGCTTTTTGGAATATCCGTTGAATTGTTTGGACGTTCCGAGAAGGCCTGGGTTGATAAAATCGAAAATCGACCATAGATCGCCCAAACGATTCTCTACCGGCGTTCCTGTCAGGGCGATACGGGATTTTGCCTTCAGTGCCTTTGCAGCCCGCGTCTGTTTGGCACTTGGGTTCTTGATCGCCTGCGCCTCGTCAAGGACGACCATGTGCCAGTGGGTTTCTTCCAGGACTGGCAAGCGCAGGAGGGTGCTATAACTGGTGATTCCTAGATCCAGGTCTTTGAACCAGTCCGATGTCAAACCTTTCAGTTGATCGGCAGTCATCGTGGAAGGATGCACAATCTGAGCTTTCAGCCCAGGGGCAAAACGCTCAATTTCCGCGGCCCAGTTGGCAAGGAGCGATGCCGGTGCTACCAATAGACTGGGTTGTTTTTTCCCATCCTTTTGTTTCTGCACCAAAAGTAAAGACAGGATCTGAATCGTTTTTCCGAGTCCCATGTCGTCGGCAAGACATGCGCCAAGTCCAAGTCCGCTCAACAGACGCATCCATTCAACACCTGCTTTTTGGTAAGAGCGGAGAGTGCCCTTCAAAGCCGGTCCGGGATCGACACTGCCACCATTGGGATTACGTAGGGCCTTCAACGTTTCCGCCAACCAAGGGCCTGCAGTTACTTGCGACCAGTCGGTGGCTGTTATCGTGCTGCTATCGTCATCTACAAAGGAGGTACCCGCCGACATGCGCATGGCCTCAGAAAAAGTAAGGCCACCTTTCTCAGCCAGTGCCTCAGCCTCCTTGAATTGCCGTATGGCAAGCTCAAGGCGGTCGCGATCAATTTCCACCCATTGGCCGCGTAGCAAAACCAGCGTATCAGTACCAGAGAGAAGCATGGCAATTTCCTGGTCGTCAAGCGGCTCACCCTCTAACATAACCTCCATGCGGAAATCCAGAAGCCCATCGAGGCCAACAACCGATGGAGCCTTTGTGCCCACAGTCGCTTTGACACGCGGTCGTACAGGTCGGCTGGCGCGCCAAGCGGAAGGCATACGCACCACAACTCCAGAGGCCTCAAGGTCTGGCACGCTGGAAAGAAACTGCGCGGCTTCACCGGGACTCCAGCGCAACGGATGGAAAATTTCCCCGGCATCGACCATGGCCTTCAACCAGTCACAACGCTCGGCAGCCCGTTGTACCGGCACCAGAAGCGAGAGAAGTTTGTCACGGTTTGCCGCACCAGCGAATTCACGTAAGGCTTGGCCAAGTTTAACATGCTGGGCCTTGGCATCCGCAGAAAGACGTGTGGTGTACGTAACCATGAAGGCAAAGGGTAATTCAGGATCGCGGCGATTTTCCGCCAAATTGAAATGAACCCTGCCAACCAAATTCCAGACCGGGTTCAATCCTTGAAGAAAGGTCTGTAGATCCGTCCCCGCCTCAGCAATGGAGGCGGTGAAAGCTTCATCAAGTTTCTGCCACAACCCAAGCAGGGTATCGTTGCTCAGATACTCGCTCCCAGGCATCATGGGTGCCGCCAAAACCAGAGAGGCAAGTTCACCATCCGTGGGCGGCGGGACATTGAAAGATCCGTCCGAAGCGTGCAGACAGAGACCGGTTACATAGCGGGCTGCAAATCCACGCCACCAACCAAATACCGGTGGTAGCGTCTGTCCCACCTCACCAGCACCCAACTGCATCAGACCATATCCCGCTCCCTGAGCAAAGGCGCGAGTCAGGCGCGCAGCCATTGCCTCTTCCATGGCAAGGAAATTTTCAGATTCACCGATGACGAGGTTCCCGTGCGGCGTCAGGCGAAGACCGAGGGTCGAGTGGTCGCTCATCGGAGTGATGCTGAGGGATCGAACAGCGTGCGTTCCCTTGTGGAATCCGTAGATGAACCGCATCCATCAATTGTTGTAATTGATTCCAAAAAAGTTATTATATTTTCCAATATCAAAAACATCATCATGGTTCTCCGCAGTCACGTCAACGACCGGTAGGCAGCAACCAACCGTAGCACTTGTTCCCCATAGTTTTTGAGTTTGATGATTCCAACGCCATGTACTTCGCCCAGTTCTTCCAGTGTGTTGGGCATGGCGGTGACGATTCCCTGCAGGGTGCTATCGTGAAAAATAACGTAGGGAGGCACTCCCTGCGCCTTAGCCAATTCTAAGCGCATCGCTCGAAGCGCGTCCCACAATCCAGTATTGGAACCTGTTGTCTTTACAGATTCTTTTGATTTTCGTGGCTCTTTCTGTTTACGTTCTTTGGCCTTGGGTATTTCTGCGTCTTGCCGAAAATGGATGGAATGTTCACCCTTCAGTATCGGACGGCTGGATTCGCATAGACTCAGGCCACCGTGCCCCTCAACGTCTATAGCCAAATAACCTCCAGCCACCAGTTGCCGGAAAACTGAACGCCACTGACTGGGAGTAAGTTCTTTGCCAATGCCAAAGGTGCTGATCTTTTTATGACCAAACCGCGTTACCCGCTCAGTCTCCTTGCCGGTCAGCACGTCGATCAGGTGAACAGCCCCAAATTTTTGACCCGTGCGAAACACGCAAGAAAGAGCTTTCTGGGCAGCTACCAGTCCATCCCAGGTTTCAACGGGCGAAAGACATGTATCGCAATTACCGCACGAGTGTGGTGGTTCTTCCCCAAAATAGTTGAGTAAAACCCGGCGGCGACAATGGGTGGTTTCGCAAAAACCAATCAGCGATTCCAACTTGCGTTGTTCGATACGTTTGATTCTCTCCTCGGCCTGGGAACTTTCAATGAATCGGCGCAGGAGAACCACGTCTTCCATGCCGTAGGTGAGAAAGGCGTCTGATGGCAGACCATCCCGCCCGGCACGTCCAGTTTCCTGGTAATAGGCCTCTAGAGTTTTTGGAAGATCCATGTGGGCGACAAAACGGACATCCGGTTTATCGATGCCCATGCCAAAAGCAACTGTGGCCACCACCACGATACCATCCTCAAACAGGAACCGTTCTTGGTTGCGACGGCGAATTTCGCTGTCCAGGCCTGCATGGTAGGGCAATGCTTTCCACCCTTGGTGTGTCAACCATGTCGAGGTTTTTTCTACCCTGGCTCTGGAGAGGCAATAAACGATTCCTGCATCTTCAGGGTGTTCATTTTCCAGGAAAGTCTTCAGTTGCTGGCGTGGGTTATTTTTGATGGTAACTTGGTAACGGATATTGGGACGATCAAAACCGGCGATAAATTGTTGAGCGCCCTGCAGATTTAAACGCTGGACAATTTCCGAACGGCTTGGAACGTCAGCCGTTGCAGTCAGCGCGAGACGAGGAACGCCTGGAAACCTCTGGGAAAGCACGGACAATCCCAGATAGTCAGGACGAAAATCCTGACCCCACTGAGAAACGCAATGGGCTTCGTCAATGGCGAAGAGTGCTACAGGAATGCTCGAAAGCAGATCCAAAGAGGAATCCAGAAGAATCCGTTCTGGGGCCATGTAGAGCAGATCAAGTTCACCGGCTCTGGCTTGGCCAACGACCTGCCAGACCTCACTTCCACTCAGAGTTGAATTGACAAAAGCGGCACGAATGCCGTTTTGGCGTAATGCTCCGACCTGGTCTTG
>JADGCN010000190.1 GCA_015228975.1 Magnetococcales bacterium | reverse complement strand
TTTTTTCAATAACAAGCAGATCGAAGAATTCTTAGGTTAATGTAAGGCACCACCATGAAATCCAGATGGCGTTTTATCGCACCGGTAAATTTTTTGCCATGGAGCATTTCAATATTACCCCGGATGTCCTTGTTTTTGGCAAGGCAATGACCAATGGCTTGAACCCCCTTGCCGGTTTGTGGGCGCGGGAGGCTTTGATCAATCCCAAGGTTTTTCCTCCGGGATCGACCCATTCCACTTTTTCCTCCAACCCGCTGGATACCGCAGTCGCTTTGGAGGCCATTCAGATGATGGCGGAAAAAGATTACGAATCCATGGTCATGGAAAAGGGGGCCTATCTTCTGGAAGGGTTGAAAGAATTACAGCGGCGTTATCGTATCATTGGCGATGTGGATGGTTTGGGACTGGCGTTGCGGGTGGAAATCTGCCGCGAGGACGGTTACACCCCTGACAAGGCCATGACGGATCGTCTGCTTGAGGAGGGTATGAAGGCCGAATTGACGACGAACGGAAAACAGTACGGTCTGATTCTCGATATTGGTGGTTACCATAAAAACGTAATCACCCTGGCACCCTCCCTGGAAATCACCCGTCCCGAGATGGACTTGGCCATAACGCTATTGGATTTGCTCTTTGCCCGAGTGACCCGGAGTGCTGCGTAACAGTTCTGCGTCCAAGTGCGTTTGGCCATGACCCGACCCGATCCACCGAAACTTCATACCCAGCCCCCATCCGGTTTGTGGGATCGGCTCACTATGAAGCTCTGGGGGCACAGGGTTTGGTCTGGTCCTGGGCATAAGCACCTGAATGCGCATCAAGATACCATTGAGGCCACGGATGTCAGTTTTTTCTTTCCGGGCGGCAAGGCGGCTGTCCTCCTGATTCATGGTCTGACCGGCACACCGAACGAAATGCGTTCAGTCGGCAAAGGGTTGGCCCTTTCCGGCTTTACCGTTTACGGCATGCAACTGGCTGGGCATTGCGGCAGCGAGGAGGCCTTGATCGCCACCCGTTGGCAAGATTGGTATGCCAGTGTTGAGGCAGCCTATCAAAGACTTGTTCCGGGGCATGAGGCGCTCTTGGTCGTTGGTTTGTGTGCTGGTGCGTTATTGGCCTTGCAACTTGCTGCCAATCATCCCGATACCATCCATGGTATGGCACTTTATGCCACGACGTTTCGGTACGATGGCTGGGCATTGCCCCGTCTGCATTTTTTGGTGCCTTACGTGGTACAGACCCCGCTGACCGATTTTTATCGATTTGTCGAGGTGTTTCCATTTGGCATCAAGAACGAGCGCATACGCCAACGTATCGTGGCCAGCATGTTGGCGGGCAACAGTACTGAGGCGGGCAACCTGGGGATGACGGGGCGTTCGTTGCGTGAATTTCTCCATCTTGTCAAAGTCGTCAAGAAAAGAATGGCTGGAGTTGTTGCACCTGCCCTGATTTTGCATGCCCGTGAGGATGATGTGGCCAGTCTTGGCAATGCCCGGTATGTTTTCCGTCATTTGGGTGGACCGGTCAAAATGGTCCTGTTGGACGACAGTTACCATCTGATTACCGTCGACCAGCAACGGCATGATGTCATACGGCATACGGTTGATTTCTTCAAGGGGCTGACCCCTCCAGAAATCGCCGGGCAACTCAAACCTTACCAGCGTGCGGCACGCAGTTCCAACGCGATGGACGCGCACCAGTTGGTAGTTACCAACTCGGTTACCAACATTCTGCCAGAGCAATGGGATCGATGTTTTTCTGGAAGAGAGGAAAGTTGGGCACACTTTTTAGCATTGGAGCGTGCCAACCCGTCCTGGATCAGCATGCGTTATTTAGCAATCAGCGATGGCAATCGATTGTTGGCGGCTGTTCCAGCTTTTTATGGGGTAGGGTCTCAAAGGGGGATGCCGGTGCGGGTAGTGCCACGCTGGTTTCTTCGTGGCGTGGCTTGCCTGGGATCACCGGAAACTGGGCAATGCCGGGTTGGATTTGCCCCCGAGGTGGCCCGGGAACATCGACCGGCCCTGTTGGACTTGTTGATTCATGAATTTATTTCGGATGCCGTGGCACAAGGACACCGTTGTCTGATCATCCAAAAGAAATCAGAGGATGACAGCCAACTTTGGGATGCCGTTGTAACTCACAGACTGCGGGTTACGCGCTTGACCGATGCGTGCTGGGTGTTGTTTTCCACTTTTTTCGTCCCCTTGCCGTCATCCTTCGCCACATGGCTGACTGGGACGCTACATGCTTGCGCGGACGGTAGCAAAAGTTACGAGTAGTTTTGCAGATGGGAAACAATACCGATTGGCATCAAATAATCTGGTTTGCGTGCAGGTTTGTATAAAAGCGTTGCTATGTCCTGAATGGTTTTTGATTGCATCAGGCTTTCTAATGGGTTCTGAGGCGTACAGAATGTTCATCAACCAAACATGTTATTTTTGCTCAAGAAGGGCCGCCTCACGCTCAAACATATAGTTTCTTGTAATCGGTAAAGCGTCAATCGTTTTGGTGAGCTGAATGTGAAATACCATCGTTCCAAGATAAAGAAATTCCATTTCTGCGGCATATAAGTAAAATTCCCACATGCGACAAAAGCGTTCGTCGTAAATACGCGCCGCTTCATCCCAATTCCGCATGAAACGTTTGCCCCAATGTTCCAGTGTTTTGGCATAGTGTAACCGCAAAATTTCAATATCAGTGACCCATAAAAACAGGTCTTCGACAATTGGCAACACCTCCGACAACGCCGGGGCGTAGCCGCCGGGGAACAAATATTTGCGAAACCAGGGATTGGTGGTTCCAGGTCCATCCGGTCGGCCGATAGAATGGACCAAGGCCACCCCTTGTGGTGTCAAAAGATCTTTAATCTTCCTAAAAAATGTTCGATATTGCGGTACTCCAATATGCTCCAAAATGCCGATTGCCGTGATGCGGTCATAGTGACCCGTCTCATGACGATAGTCCCGTAGGAAAAACCGGACCTTATGCTCCAACCCCGCTTTTTTGGCACGTTCCTGGGCAATTTTTAGCTGTTCGGTGGACAGGGTGATGCCGGTAACGTCACAATCGGCCACTTGGGCCATGTACAGCGCCAATCCACCCCAACCACAGCCCAGATCCAACACTTTCATGCCGGGTTGCAGGTTCAGCTTGGCGACGATATGCGCCTTTTTTTCCAATTGGGATTGTTCCAGGCTTTCCTCACCGGTGCGAAAATACGAACAGGTGTAAACCAAATCTTCATCCAGAAACAATCGGTAGAGCTTGGAGTCGATGTTATAATGATGCGCTACATTTTTCAGAGAACGTCCCGGGGGATTGAATTGAAGAAAAAAACGTCTGATGGGGGCAATCAGGTCCAGAAAAGGGGCAAAAATAGAATCTTCATTGGAAACCATATTGATGGCGAACAGACGCAACAGTTGCCGCAGGGTCGTCCCATTTTCCAGGGTGAGGGTGCCGTCCATGTAGGCTTCACCCAGATAGAGGGGTGAGTTGACCAACAATTTCCAGTGCAAGTTTTTATCATGCAGTCGGATCACCGCCTCGGGTCCAGTCCCCGACTTGCCGAAGTTGTGTGATTGTTGATTGGCATCGATCACAATCAAATGGCCGGTACGGATGATCTGGTTCAGCAAAAGGGAATAGAGCATGGCATGTCTCTGGAATAACGGGAATCAATGTACTTTAAAGTTTGCCATTTTTTCCAATTTTCCGAAAGGTCTGACCAGCCAATCCACGTCCACCATCCTGGGCAGGGGGATTGGGCCTGACTATCGGCCAACGAGCGGGCCTACCCATTCCTTGATTGCGCGCCCACTTCCCTCAAGGGATCCGGCATCGGGGATGGCATTGCGCCAATCCAGCACGGAATAACTTGTTGGATCAGACACATGTAACCCTTCGTGGTCGATGGCGGTTGGAATCACCTGGAGATCAGCGGTATTGAATAACAGGAGAGCGCGCCGCATATGCATGGCTGAGGTCACCAGAAGTACCGAATGGATATGCCGTTCTTGCAGCATGGGGAGGGTGTAGAGGGCATTTTCTTTGGTGGTGCGACTGCGATCCTCCAAAATCATGGCATTGTCGGGGACTCCCAGGTCGCGCATGAAGATGCGCATGGCTTCTGCTTCACTGGTGAGATAGGGAGGAAAAAAATTTCCACCACTCAAGATCAGGATCGGTGCTTTGCCAGCGTGATACAAACGTGCGGCATGCCACATGCGGTCTCCGGCTTGGTTCAGATTGGGTGGGTAGCCTTTTTGTTGCGAAGGAATGATGCCGCCACCCAACACGACGATGGCCTGGGCAGTGGGTACGTTTTCTATAGCAACCAAAGGGAAAGGGGATTCAATGACCCCGCGTAGCCATCGGCTGGCGAGTGGCATCGACCATAAAAGCAACCACAAGATGGCCAAGGCGTTGACTCGCAATGCCCACCGGTATTGTTTGCGATACGTGAGAATCCAGCCGACAAGGGCTAAAAAAAGGCTGGTACCCAGAGGTGAGATGAGGAAAGTTACGATTTTGGCGAGCATGTTCTTGATGTACTCTGTACTTGCGGATCATGTGGGCTTCCGGGGGCGGTTTTGAGCAGCCTACAATTCACAGGTTTGAATCATGGCTTATGCCCCCCGTCTTGGCCATCCCGTTGCATCATGGTTTGAGCGTAATCCAAGAGACCATCCAGATGGGTAGTGATGATGGCGATGGTAATGGGAAGTTGCAGGATCTGGTAATCATGTACGACAATGTTGCGAAAACCCACCATGGGTTTTAATCGATTGGCCAGATCAACGTCAATCCACCCACCCTGGGCCAGAAGGTCAAAAATATCCCGCGCCCCCTGGGGTACCCCCAACCGTTCCCGACGGATAAGGTACTGCCCCATGTCCAAGGCCGCTTCACAAGCGCGTTGAATATTCAGAATGGCCGCATCCTGCCGGGTATAGTCGTCGGCAAAGGTGTCGGGATTCTTGCCATACTCCTCCCTGGCGCGGGCTACGCAACGCTCAATAGTAGCAGCCTTGTTTACCAGTACATCATCGACCATGGATAGTTCCTTCCCGCTGGATGATGGCCATGAGTGGGGCGCGTGCTTCGTCCAAAGCAGTTTTTTCGCTAAGGACAAAACTTTCGTAAAGGCCGGCCTGATGGTCTTGCGCCCACAATCGTGTGCCAGTGGTGATGATCTGGTATTGCATGATCGTGGAAGCAGTGCGAAAGTCAAGCAAATCTGTTTTGATTCAGTTGGAATCGGACATTTGCCTTTGTTTGATAAGCTACATACA
>JADGCN010000018.1 GCA_015228975.1 Magnetococcales bacterium | reverse complement strand
AAGAAGTAGCTTATCAAAAAAGGCGGTTTGTCCGATTTTCGCTGAACCAGCACAATAGCGGCGGCTCCGGCTCCGGAACATACCAACTTGACCTCTCCCATGTTTTTCTTGACCAGGGTCAGTCCATTGAGGACCGCTGCACTGGCAATAATCGCCGTTCCATGCTGGTCATCATGGAACACGGGAATTTTCATCCTTTCCTTCAGTTTTTTCTCAATATAAAAACATTCTGGAGCTTTGATATCCTCCAGGTTGATGCCACCAAAGGTTGGTTCAAGAGAGGCGATGATTTCAACAAGTTTGTCTGGATCCAGTTCGTTGATTTCAATATCGAACACATCAATACCGGCAAATTTTTTAAACAATACCCCTTTGCCCTCCATGACAGGTTTTCCAGCCAGGGGGCCAATGTTTCCCAATCCCAACACTGCGGTGCCGTTGGTTACAACCGCAACCAAATTACCCCGGGAGGTGTACAGATAGGAATTGACGGGATCCTTGACGATCTCATCGCACACTGCCGCGACTCCCGGGGAGTAGGCCAGGGAAAGATCGGTCTAGGAGGCCAAAGATTTGGTGGGTGTTACCGAAATTTTACCGGGACTTGGTGATTTGTGATACTCCAGGGCGGCGGCGCGAATCGATTCATTCAAACTCATAATCATTCTCCTCATCAGGAAGCCTGCATCGGTACTATTTCATGTCTCTGACTATGAAATATAATCAAAGGTGGTCTATTCACTCTGCCGATACCCGAAAAAACGCCACCGGGGAGAGTCGAAGACTCCCCCCGGTGCGAAAGTTCTGTTACCATGTCGAAACATGGCGTAACGGAGCAAATGCGATTAGTACGGATAGTACACGTAGGCGGGGCCGTACACCGGTACTGCCGCCGGATATACAACCGGCGCTGGATAGGCATACGTAGCGTAAGGCACCACCGGATGTGCCATGGGGTAACCATAAGCCGGATGCGCCGCATAGCGCGGGGTCGAAGCATGCAGCAACGTTCCCAGGAGCGCTGCCCCGCCCAGGGCGGTCGCCGTAACAACATCGGCCTGGGCCTTGTGGGGAATGGCCAGACCGGCTGCCAAAAGCGCAGCACAAAGGGGTAATGAGACTGACAAACGTGATTTGATAGAAGTTTTCATGGCCTTTTTCTTTTTATGTAGCTGATGTTTGCCGGATCTCAATCCTGAAACAAACACCATGGTTGATATCGTCTCCTCAAGTATCGTCGAGCAGGCTAACCCGCTCACCACCCGCTGTCAAGACGCCTACAGCGGCGGTCGGACAAAACGTTTGCGTATTTTTATGTTTTTTCATAAGCTTCCGAAAAAGCAAAAGTTAAGCTCCAATGATATATTCTTGCAAAGTATTGCCTGTATACTCTTCTTGTCGTTGGCAGTTGCCCCGGTGACCGTGATATCTCACGCCGCCGCCGATCCCATCCGTGTTGCCGAAACACCGACGATGGGAAATGCCAATCCCCTCCTTGGACAACCATTCCAAAGAAATGATTGGGCAAACCTGCCTGAATCGACCGACAATCAAACCACTTTGAGTCCAGGCAACCCTGCTATTACCGATGAGCGCTATCGATCTCCCTTGGAAAAATTGCAACAACCCACCACTACGTCCTCCTGGTTCATGAACATCCTCCACGGGGCCGTCACCGAATATGATCGGACCCATCACGCCCCGCACCCCCTCACTCCACCTAACCGTGACGACAGGTAAACTCTCGGAAGGAGGGGGAATCCCCCCCCTTCCTGACCTGACCGCGACGGTTTCCATGTAAAGTCCCGCACTGGGGGTGCAAAACGCCCCCTTAGCGTGGCGCGCAACCTACGACTACCCCAACGCCACAGATCGGCAAGGGGGCGGCGACCTGAACGGAAACGGGTTGAATCACCCGGGTCGTAACTTGATAAGTGACCGGTTGAACCACCGGGACCGGAACGACATAGGGCTGGGCCACCGGAACAGGCACCGGAACCGCATAAGGCTGAGCCACCGGAACGGGAACCGGGTAAGGTTGTGCCACCGGAACGGGAACCGCATAAGGCTGGGCCACCGGAACCGGACAAGGGGCCACGATGGGGTTGACAGAGGTGTAAATGGCTGGCTGATGGATCACCGTGGGCATCATGCCAACAGGCTGCGCCGCTACTACGGGGGCCGGGGCGGGCACAGGGACCACCTCGGGGGTGGATGCATGCATCAGTGTGCTGAGAAGGGCGGCTCCCCCAAGCACCGTTGCCGTGGCAACATCGGCTCGCGCATCCTGGGCCACAGCCAATCCCCCTGCCATAAGGGCGGCACAAGCCAACATGGAAATTGGTCTTCGCGTTCTTTTTAAGGTAGTCATGGTCGTTTCTTCTCTTTATAGTGGTACTCAATTAGCGCTTACGTCGATAACGGTCATCACCGTTATCCCGGCATCTCCTTAACACGTATCGGCATTCCAAGCGGTAGGCTTTACCCATCCGACACAATTTTCCGTGGCAATTCTTGCCTGGTTGTTGCTTGACTTTCCTTATTTATTTCGTTACCAGCCAGATCATGAGCATGTTTCCTCATTTTTTCCTGTTCGGTCCCCTTCCCCACGAAATGATAGCGCATGGATCCTACGATTGGCGTCTGGTCCTCCTCTCATTTATCGTTGCCAACATCACCTCGCTGACCAGTCTGGATATCGCCATCCGCGTCGAGATGCTCAAATCGGAACGCCTGCAAACGGAAAAGGCCAGGCTGCTCTGGTATGGCGTCGGTGCCCTGGTCATGGGAATCGGTGTCTGGTCCATGCACTTTATCGGCATGCTGGCGTTTCACATGAGCCGTGATACCTATTTCCATCTGCTGACCACCCTCCTTTCCATCGTACCTGCCATCGCCAGTTCTTTTTTCGCCCTGCGCCTGGCCATTGCCAAAAACAGCAGTTGGAAGCATCTGCCTCTGGCCAGCTTGATCATGGGATCCGGTATCGGCAGCATGCATTTCATCGGCATGGATGCCATGCGCATGACCGCCCATATCCGCTACCGGACCGATCTGTTTTTTCTCGCGGTCCTGGTTGCCGTGGTCGCTTCTTTCATCGCCCTGGCCATAACCGCCCGCATGGTCCAACGCCGTCATGACAACACCATCCTGCCCAAACTGGTCAGCGGCTTGATCATGGCCATTGCCATCTGTGGATTGCATTACACAGCCATGCAGGCTGCGGTTTTCATCCCCTCCACAACCCCGGTCGATATCAGTGGATCGGTCAGTCACGATTTTTTTTCCGGTGCGGTATTCTTTCTGATGTTCCTGATCCTGTCCGGCTATTGGTTTCAGCTCAACCTGAACGAGAAAGAACTGGCCCAGGCGCAGAAAAAAGCGGATCAGGCCAACCATGCCAAAGGAATGTTCCTGGCCAACATGAGCCATGAAATCCGCACTCCCATGAACGCCATCATTGGCTTAAGTCACCTGTGCCTGCAGACATCCCTGGATCCCCGGCAGCAGGATTACATCCACAAAGTCCATCTTTCCGCGACTTCCCTGCTGCGTCTCATCAACGACATCCTCGATTTTTCCAAAATCGAGGCGGGGCGTCTGGATATGGAGGCCATCGAATTTTCTCTGGAAGAAGTGTTGGAAAGCCTTACGGTCATGGTTGCCTTGCGGGTCCAGGAAAAAAAATTGGAATTCATCGTGGATACATCCCCGGACATTCCCACGAACCTGATAGGTGATCCCTTACGTCTGGGACAAATTCTCCTCAATTTGACCAACAATGCCGTTAAATTTACTGAAACAGGCGATGTCACCCTGAGGGTTCGCTTACTGGAGCGGAAAGATACCGAAGTCCGACTGCAATTTATCGTACGCGATACCGGCATCGGTATGACCCGAGAGCAACAAGAAAAGCTGTTCATGGCTTTTTCTCAGGCCGATACTACCATTACCCGCAAGTTTGGCGGCACCGGCCTCGGGCTGACCATCGCCAAACGCCTGATCACCATGATGGGAGGGGCTGTCGAGGTAACAAGCGCTCCCGGGAAGGGAAGCCAGATCCTATTCGATATCCCCATGGGTATCGCCCGGCCCGACGTCAAGGAGCCCATCCTTTCTTCCCGGGATTTGTTGCGTGACATAAGGGTGCTGGTCGTCGATGACAACAAAACCTCACTGACCACCCTGACTGGCTATTTGAACGCATTCCACATGCAGGTTACCAAGGCGCACGATGGACCTGAAGCGATCCTCCTCGCCGAAGAAGCCGAATCCCTGGGAACCCCTTTTGACCTGATCCTCATGGATTTCATGATGCCGACCATGGATGGTATCACCACCGCCGCTATCTTGCGCCATTCGCTGGGTTTGCATCACCAAAAGCCAATCATCCTGGCCACCAATTATGGTTCAGAAGCCATCGTCAAACTGGCCATCCAGGAATCCCATATCGATCATTATTTGGTCAAACCGATTCCTGCCGGTCGTCTTTTCGCGGTTCTCTGTGATGTCCTCAATCTCAACTGTTCCGGCGGACACATGGCCTCTGGAACGGTTGCGTATGGCCCGCAGGATCATATGGCGTCACTTGAGGGGGCCAGGATTTTGTTGGCCGACGATAACGAAATCAACCAACAAGTGGGGAAGGAATTGCTGGAACAGGCCAAAATCAAGGTGTTCACGGTGCAAAACGGCCAGGAGGCGGTCGACTTGGTGGCCAGAGAACCTCTGGATTGTGTATTGATGGACATGCAGATGCCCGTCATGGATGGGCTTGAGGCCACCCGGACCATTCGCAAGGATCCGCGTTTTGCCACCCTGCCCATACTGGCTATGACGGCCAACGCCATGTCGAGCGACCGAGACATGTGTCTGGAAGCGGGGATGCAGGATCACATCGCCAAACCCATAGACACTGGCAAACTCTACCTCACCCTGGCCAAATGGATCCCTGGCAGAAGCAGGTGTCATCCCCCCCTGCAAGAACATTTCCCTGCGCCGGAAGCTCCCCCTGTTCCCCCTTCTCCCCTTCTCGATTTGCCCGGAATGGATACCGACTGCGGTTTACGCCATGTGGCGGGTAATACCACCCTCTATCAGAGTATCCTTCGCAAATTTGCCGTCAACCAGAGCCAAACCTGTATCCAGATGCGGCAACATTTGGCTGATGGTCATTTCACCGCTCTGAGTCGCAGGGCCCATGCCCTCAAAGGTGTTTCGGCAACAATTGGAGCCAAAACACTTTCGCAACACATGGCTGTTATTGAGAAAATTGCAGAAATGCCCGAAAGGGCCACCGAGATTGCCGAACTCATTGAAAAAGCAGATCGGGAACTGCATCTCGTCATCAACAGCATTGAAACCCAATTCCCGTCACCGATGGGTCTCGAAGATACCCACCCCTCCTGCAATCCTGGCATTGATCCACAGCACTTGGGGAGCCTCATCAATCGTGCCATAGAGCTTTTGGCATCGTACGATTCCGCGGTGGAAACCGTTGTCGAAGAACTGGAACGACTGGTTCACGATGCATCGGGTGTTGCCAGACTCAAGGCAATACGAAAAGAACTCGATCAATTTCAGTTCGAAGCCTGCTTGGCCCACTTTGAGGCCTGGGCCCATGATAAGATCAAGTGACCAGAGCTGTTTTACTTTGGAGACATGTTTGGTGTTATCGGGCTGTTGTCCCGTTGGACCGGCGCTCCGTGCTTTTCCTCCGCTCTTTTTCGGGGGGATATGGGGGCGTATTAGGATCGGCGGATCGGCGGTCAGGACCGCGCATAAAATTAAAATAGGTATTGATCATGGATTCGATGAGCCCGCCTTTGCAAGCGATATCGGCATCGGCATCACGCAAACGATCACTGAATTCAGACATTTCCATCTTTCTTTTGGCAATCAACAAGCCAAACTCCTTGGCCAATTCGGGTCGTTTCTCCAAAATCGGCTGGAACGATTCCTTGGTCAGTTCATAAACAATCGCTGAGGTCGGAAACGAGAGTGTTGCACTCCTCTTTTCCCCGGTGAACAGAGCCATTTCGCCAAAGATTTCGCCCGATTTGATTCGGTTGATTTTGTTGCCCTTCGGCGTTGACTCCGAAGTTTCCACCACCACATCGGCTATTCCTTCGACAAGAAGGAACATGGAAGAACCGGCATCCCCCTTTTTAAAAACGATCTCCCCGGGATGAAATGTCCTATAGAGCAATTTTTCGCTTAACTCTGAGACCTCATCCGGGTGCAAGCATGTAAAAATTTGCTGCCTGCTCAAGAGTTGTCGACGATATTGGGGCAGATTAAAATCAAAAACGCCGGCATTGTTGTTCCTGGCAAGAATGGTTTCCTGTTTGGGCAACATCGGAGTAATGCCCGATTTGGCCAAACTCTCCAGGATGGAGGTTATGGCTTGGTGGCGTCCCACATCGGGAAATGTTTTGGAAGGCAATAGCCAGAAAGTGACACAATATTTGATTCCAGATTCCGCAATATCCGATACCAATGTTTTGGGAGCGGGAGAGTCAAGAAAACCCTCCTTGCCAGCCAGTTGCAAAATGCCCGATTGGATGACCCGAATCGCACGCTCAATGGGAACAGCAAAATCCAGGTACAGGAAAACCGAAAAACGGGTTTTTTCGTCAGGCATCTGATAATTGCTGACAATGGAAGTTGCCATGACGCTGTTTGGAATGACAACCATGACATTTTCTTCGGTCTGGATGCGTGTGGTCCGCCAATTGATCTCTTTGACGCAGCCGAAAATATTTTGCGTCGCATTGCGTCCATGCAGCAACACCCAGTCGTGCAAGCGAAATGATGGGTCTATGTTGATTGCCAATCCGGAAAAGATGTCAGCTATGATTTTTTGCAGGGCGAATCCCAGCACAATGCCGACGACACCCGATGCCGTCAAGAAATGGACCACCGATTTTTGATACACATCGACAGAGATGCCGACGATGGCGCAAAAATAAACCAGAATGGCGGACAAATTGACGATCAGGGCGGGTGGGCTATAGCCCAATCGACGGGTAACGACCCCGTTCCATATATTTTTCCTTACCACCCTGTTCAAAGCGAAGGCAGCGGTCATCCAGAGGATGATTTTGAAGAATTTAATTCGATTTTCTTCTGTTACATGGTCAAACAGCAGACCAACACCAGAAACGGACAGATACAGGGTAAACATCAGTGCGCTGAGGATCACCCCCAATCCAATAAATCGGTATCGGGGATGGCACAGTGTTTTGGACAAAAATCCAGCACCATGTTCCAGTACATTTTTTAATCGCAACGACATCGACAATGCCAGTCAATCGGTTTTCGCTTGAAGGTCTCAGTAATCCGATGGCATTGTATCATTAATTCTGGTTAACGTGGAATTATTTTTTCAGCAGGGGAAAATCGTGGATCAGATCCGCGAAGCCATTTTTTGCAAGAATCTCTTGCCATACGGGTTCGTTACGCACCTGTTCGATCAAGGAATTGAAACGGGTTTGATCGGCAGGGGTGAACACCTTGGGCGACAAAGCCACACGTAAGGGGACGATACCCACGGTAACTGGAAGAACTTCCAGTTTATTGATCACCCCTTCAACCCGAAAACTGTAAACGTTGGACAAAGCGGAGACCAATACGATATCAACCTTGTGCAACAACAGGCTACGCATGACTTCGCCATCGGAGCGGAACCTTTGAATTTTGATTTCGTCATCCTCCTCAAGGAGCGGATAGCGATACCCCTGACGGCCACCGATTTTGCGACCCCTGAGATCACTCAACCGTTCCAGGGAAAAGCTTTCGCCGCGACGCACGACCACTGCCGTGTATTCATTGACGATTGGTTCGGTCAACAGGACATTTTTCTCATTATCGGGATTTTTCACCATCAATGCCGACGCGGCCACTTGATTTTCCTTCATGGCCTTGGGAATCTCCCCCATGGACATGCCGACGAATACCGGGTTGAATCCCATACGTTTGAGTATGATATCCGTGGTCTCCGCCAAAACGCCGACTGGTGCGCCCCTTTTAACCTTGGTAAAGACGGTCCAGGGAGCTGCAACCAATACCGTACGGCTGTTTTTGTCAGTTTGCGCGGTGGCACCAGACTGATCGGACTTTTGTTTCTCGGCACCGGGCAGATCCACAACTTCCGTCTGACCAATGCCAGAACTCAAACCAATCATCAAACCGACAACCACGGAGACCAACAAACGATTCAGCATGGTATTTACGACCCTTACAGGGAGATTTGGACAACACGAGGCCTAACTTGAAAATCCGGACCATTCAGCGAGGCTCCAGAAGGAGGAGCCGGGGCGGCACCGCCAAACGGTTGCTGTGGGGCTACGAATGGCTGGACGGGTTGTTGCTGCCCGGGGACTTGTCCAGGAAATGTTTGCTGCGGAAAACCGGGCTGGGTATTGGCATTGAAGGGGTTAAACGGGTTGGCCGGCGCGCTCTGGAAAGCCGGGTTATTCAGTGGCATATTGGTCTGGGCCTGTGGATTCGGATTCGTCTCTGGCATGTTCCCGGCAGTGCCCGATGGCGGCTGCTGGGAAGGCTCTACCTTCTTGACTGCACACGCCCCACGGCTGCCATCTTGAAGAATGGCATCACACAAATCGGCATCGTGCAGCACCACATTCTTCATCGTAGCCCCGGTAAAATTGGCCTTGCGCAAATCAGCCCCTTGAAAGGACACACTGTCCAGGTAGGCATTGGTAAAGGTGGCTGAGCGCAGGTCCGCCTTGCGAAAATTGGCCTGACGGATAAACGTCGAGGCAAACGCGGCCTGTTTCAGTTGCGCATCGCCAAAATTGGCATTGTCCATGTCGGCACCTTCAAAGTCGGCACGGTCCAGGATAGCCCCCTGCAGATCGGCTTCTCGCAACGTGGCACTGGACAGGTTGGCATCGCGTAAATTGGCATTGCGCAGATTGGTCTTTGCCAATATGGCTTCTGTCAGATCAACCCTTTCCAGAATGGCCGTGCGCAGATCCGCTCCGGTCAAATCACTGCTCGACAAGTTGGAACGTGATAACGTTGCCATACGCATCTGCGCGTTCCGGAAGGTCGAGCGAAACATCGAGGCATCTTCCATGGTAGCATTGGCAAAATTGCCATTGTCAAAATCGGCCCACTCCATGCGGGCCATGGTCAGATTGGCCGAACGAAATTGCATATCGGTCAGGATGGACCAGGAAAAATTAGCCCCATACAGGTAGGATCCGGAAAAATCTTTGCCGGTCATATCTCGCAAGGAGAAATCGTCGTAGCGCAAATCGCAAAAACTACATTGATTGTTATTCAAGGCTTTGTCGTGGTAGCGTTCCTTGACAACCATGTCACCACATCCGCCAACAACCATCAGTGCCAGTACCCCCGCCAAACGCAAGTACCCGCCCCGTCCCGGCATCCCATAAGAAAGGCAAATCATGGATTTTTCCTCAAAAATTCCCTAATAATAAAGAAATTCTTTAATCTGTTTCAGGCGCTCACTGATATCGGTCATATCGGCCCAACTCTCCAATGCCACATCCCCAGTACGAAATTCCCGATAAAGACTGTTGTTTTGTAAATGATGGAAAGCCGATGCCCAGTTGGGATAGGGCCGGAACCAGTCGGCATAGCGCGCCCGCAATGCCGCTAACGGACGCTCATCTTCGCTGAGCGTTTTTTCATATTCTTCACGCGCCCGCTCCGTCTGATAAACATACTGGGGCGGATGGGGTGTCAAAAGTATCAGTACCGATTTTTGAAAATCACGTTTGATATTCTGCGAAAAGAGATATTGCAAACCGGGAATATCCTGCAACCCCGGTACACCATCGCTGGCTTTTTCCGATTCCTTTTCGCTCAGGCCACCCAGGATCAGCGTTTCGCCATATCGCATCACAACGCTTGCCGTCACCTTGTTGAGTGTCGTTTCCAGTTTGTAGGCAAAATCGACATTGGTACTCGGTGTGTTGAGGAACGAACGCTGGGCGGTCACATTCAGCTTTAAATGGTTGGTGTCGATGAACGAGGGAGAGATCAATAATCTAACCCCAATCTCTTTTTGAATACGTACCGCTTCACCACCTTGGGTTCCCTGGGAAACCGCAGCCGCCGTCAAATCCACGCCGGAAAAAAATTCCGATGATTCGCCAGCCAGGGCCACCAACGTCGGGCGCGCCAAAATTTCGTTGCGCTGCTCACTGGCATTCATGATGTTCAATGTGTACGATATCGCCGGTATTGTCAGGGCGCGGGTAATGGAACGGGTATCCGTGATCCCTGTCGTTGTGGATGGCGCTGCAACCACTCCCGTTGTGGCATCTGCTGCGGTACTGGCAGCAGTCGTATCTGTAATTTTTCTCGAAAAACCTTTTGAATAGGCTGGATTGGTCGAATCACCAAACTGCATTTTCAGTCCGGTCAAAACATTCACCCCCCGGGATGTCGCCATATTTTCCTCGGTGAGGATCATGACCACATCGACAACCACCATCTTGTTTTCGGTGCCGATAGCCGTTTTCGGTGGCACGCCGCCCATGGTATTGCCAAACCCCCCACCAAATGGAGCGGGGGTTACCATCTGAGTGGCAGGGGCATTAAAATTACTGCCCTGAAAATTACTGAACTCCACGGTACGCAGTTTCGGTTCCATGGCGTAGAATTCTTGCCAATCCTGGATCCGGCGATTCACGTGCGTCAACAAGTGTTGGTCGGTTGACACTGTGCGTAATTGATTGAAATACCGATCCGCCTGCTCTCGCTCTCCAAGGGCTGACATGACAAGGGCCGCATTGCGCAATGTTGTATCACGCCCGTTAAATCCACCCGCCTTTTCCATGGCCTGAATGGCCGCCGCCGCAACATCCGGGGAATTATTGCGATAACTGGCATAAATCAAGCTGTCCAACAGCTTGGGATCATCCCGGTGTAATCCGACAGCCATGACGAGATATTTTTGGGCATTGTTATAATCCCCGACATCAATACACAAACGTCCCAACAAATATTGAGCCTGCCAATTGCTCGGGTCAAACCGGATCGCCATTTCATAGCCCTGTCTGGCCAGATCATACGACCCTTTGTCCGCCTCACCCTTGTTGGCACTGCGTGCAATTAAGTGATAAATAAGACCATTGAGCAAATGATAGTAGGAGCGATCCAGACGTTGCTTCAAGGCCAGGTTGATCTTCGTTGAGGCATCATCCAGTTTGTTTTCCGAAATCAGTTGAATGGCTTCTGAGGCTAACAAGTCGGAATCGCTCAGTTGCACGGGTGCCTTGACGGCGGCAACCGGTTTGACAATGGGGTCAGCCTGACCAGTCTGCACGGGATGGGTCACACACCCCCCAGATCCCAGCAACAATGCCATACCGATCGCCTTGATTGCCCGAATGCGCATGAATCACTATCCCTTTGTGAGCAATTTTATTGTGATAAAACGTGAATACGACCTTCTGTAATAGTGGCTGCAAGGATCGGGCCACTGAACCGTCTCCGATGTCCAATCCAGAAACATAACATCTTGCAAATCAGGCAAAATATCATTGGCCAAGGAGCAAACTCCATAATTCCCTGGCCCTGGGTGCCTCTACGGATGCGATAATCCGTTCGATAAAATCAAAGTTTACCTGACCGCGATCCAAGGAACGTTTTTCCTCTTCGGTGGAATAGACTACCTCACCCAACAATTCCAAGCCGCCAATCACGCCAACCATTCCTGGACCGCGATTAAAAGTCTTATCGCGTGGAATGAAATATAAATTAAATATTTTTGGGTTGCTCGCTTCCATCGAACCAATCACATTGGCGGTGATCACACTGGGATCGGTAAACATCCCTTCCCAATATCGGATCACATTGAGCAATTGCCCAGATACCTCCTCCATGGTACCGCGAAAATGAATCGCCGTAATGGGATAATTAGGCACGAGCCAGGGGCCCGTTTTGGAGCCATGTTCCCCCCCTTGACGTGCGGCCCTTTCCAAAGGGAAACCATCCTGACCCTCGGTCCGTCGAAAAAATTGAAAATGGAAATGATGCGGGATCGTCGCTCCGGCCCCTTCTCCATTGTAGAACCCCACATATCTGGGCAGTTTGCTTAAAAAAGATAAAAAATCTTGAATGATTTCATCCATGCGGGTCACAAATCCCCCCATATCGGCATCGGATTGCAACCAAGCCTGGGGACGGTGCAAAGAGGTTCCCACCGTGACATGATTGGGCATCAGCGGAAAAGGATTCATCCAGATAATATATTGACGTTGTCCCCTCGGGGAGTCCAGAAAGGCATCATAGCCATATTCAATCCCGCGTTGTTGCCAGCGAACATTATCGCGACACAAAAAACAGCCTCCGTTGCTGGCAATCGATCCAACGGGAGGGATGCGACGCCCCGCACCGGCAAAACGCAACGCCCGCCTGGGATTGTATTGCACAATAAAATAATGCCCCGGATCATTTTCCTTGATCATCCGATATTTAATAACATCGCTCAGATCATCCTGGATGAATCCGCGATCCAACTGTTCCTGCTTCAGGGCCTCAATCACCCCGGTCAACCCGTCACGCGTCTCAATTTCCTTCAGTTTGGCGTTCAATACTTGCCAAAAGGTCTCAAATTGGCTGCGGTTGAACTGGGTCATGCCATAAATATCACTCATCTCGATACCTCACTACCCCTGTCAGGCGTGCGTTTTCTTTGCAGAAGAAGCCTGGGATACCCTACCCCTGGAACATGGAATGACTATTCCACACAGACCGTGCGCAGGCCGTAGAGTGCCCCCATGAACCGATTACGCCAGTTGGAACATTGATGTGGAACGACATCCTCGTAAAATACCGTTGAAGGCACCTCCCGGAAAGGGGGGAGAGTCACTTCGGTTTTTCCATTGTTCCGTGCTTCACGAATTATTGCCAAACGCTCCTGTTGTTGCTGCCGATAATTCCATAGCGGTCCCTGCAAGTCAGTGATCGCCCGCAAAAAATTATTTTGTGAACGCAAAAGTCCCGGCCCGGGCAAGATTAACCCGGCACAAAAAAATACCATGAATAAGAGTGATATACGGTTATTCCGTGTCAACCACAAGGGGAGCGCA
The DNA here is from genome assembly GCA_015228975.1 of Magnetococcales bacterium. Classification (GTDB taxonomy): domain Bacteria; phylum Pseudomonadota; class Magnetococcia; order Magnetococcales; family UBA8363; genus UBA8363. The sequence continues at coordinate 28,942 of JADGCN010000018.1, read as the reverse complement.
TCGATTGAAAGTGAGGCCAGCAACAGGTGCAAACCGATCCACCACCCCAGCAGGAAATAAAAATAAATTCCATTGATGACCCTGGCCGGCATCTCTCTCCCTATTCCCGCCAGCAACATCCAGGAGGCGCAAATCATGCCAGCCCATAGAATGGCAAAGAGTACCACATGGATCAACCGGACCCGTTTAAACCAAGCATGCGACCGAACCATCGCGAACGCATAGGGCAGCATGATCACCGACATGGCCCACAAAACGGGACTCATAACCCAGGAGGCCAGGTAACGTCCCCCCCAGTAGAAGCTTCTTGCCAATGATTCCTGCATGGGTATTGCCACAGAGGAGGTCTCCCCGATTCTGGACAAGGTACCGGGAGCCAAAACCACGGCCGCCGCACACAATACCGCCATTCCGAAGGCAATCTGATAAAAGCGGCGATTGGACTGCCGGGTCCACTGGGCTGCCACCAGGATCAAGAAAACAAATGTTCCATTCCAGAACAGAATGATTTCGCTGGCCCCCATGACACCGATCAAGGTGATCAACCCCAATCCCGCCCATGTTTTCCGTAACCACCCTGGCGGAGAATTTTGATAACGTGCCAGCAAGGCCAGCATAACCAAGGATAAGGCAAGGCAAAGCTGGTGCATCAGCAGTTGGGAAATTTGATAGATCGACGAGGCCAAATGCGGCATGTGCAAGAGGTATAGGGTAACGAATCCCAGACAGCCCCAAAACAAATGCCCCGATGACAAGTGTTCTCGGGAATACCCCCCTTGCCGGGCAAAGATCCAGGCAGCGGCAAAAAACAAGAGCAACATCGACTGCGAAATCAGCGGATAATATTTATGAAATTCAAAACCCCCCAGCGTTTTGGCCAGTTCACCCTGGAGATAGAAAGCCACCAGATTGGTAGAATAGCGTCCCACAAAGGTTAAATATTCGTTGATCGCCAAATCAAACAGGCCCGCTTTCCGGGTAGGATTATCAAACGAATAGTAACGATGACAGGGAAAATCGACTGCAACAGTTTCGCCGTTGACGACCTTGTGGCATGTTACCAAAGATTGGCTTGAATAATGATGGGCGAAACCGTAGTCGTCCGAAGAGGGCCAGACAAAAAATGTTAAAGCGACGAATAGCAGAAACACTCCCACAAGCAACGCCTTGGCCAGACCATGTATCCCGGACGGAATCCTCGGCGCATCATCCAGGGCTTTCGTCACGGATCGCCCTTTTGATCCAGTTGTGGACGCCAATGACCCCGGCCTTTTTCTGAGAAAATCAGCAATCGTCTCCCAGAAAAATTAAGAACCAGACCGATGAGTGTTGCCGTTAATTTAGCTTTGGCAGCCCCCACGCCATAATGCAGGAACAATTGGGTGGCCCACAGATCGACAAAACCGACGACCGTCACCAGGAGGGCATAGAGCAGCCATTCCACTGGACCACTCCACTGGGCCTTGTGGCGGAATAAAAGCATGATGCAGAGTTGGTAGTTCAATACCGCCGCCAGGACAAAAGCGACTGGGGCAGCCCACACTGGCATAACGCCCAGGGACAACATCAACAAAAAAACCACCAGGTTGAACAGGGCCGCCAGGCCGCCAATGAAAAGGTATATTAAAAATTGTAGCGGTACCGGAGCCTTATGGGAATTATAGTGCAAAATGCAGAACAGGGCGCGGAAACCATCCTTCAGACCAATTTTTTTGCCTTCCTCATAGGTTCTGGCGTGGTAAGAAATCCCCATTTCGTAAATTCTCAGGCGCATATCGGCAACTTTGGCGACGATTTCCGGCTCAAAGCCAAAGCGATTCTCCTGGATATCAACCTGTTGAATGATTTCACGCTTGAAAACCTTGTAGCAGGTTTCCATGTCGGTCAGGTTGAGATCGGTAAACATGTTGGATAGAAAGGTCAGAAATCGGTTGCCCAGGGAGTGCCAAAAATAAAGGACGCGATGACACCCCGTGGTCAAATACCGGGAACCAAACACCACGTCAGCCAGACCATCCTGCATGGGTTGGATCAACCGTTTCAAATCCCTGGGATCGTATTCCAGGTCGGCATCCTGAACCGCAACATAATCCCCGGTCGCTTGGCTGAAGCCCGTTCTCAAAGCGGCTCCCTTGCCCTGATTGACGGCATGCCCCAACACTTTGACCTCGGGGTGGAGCTGTTGCAATTCTTTGGCAATGCTCAGACTGTCGTCGGAGGAGGCATCATCGACAACGATGATCTCCAGATCCAGATCGGGTCCGGCAATCGCCAAGACGCGGCGGACGCATTGGGTCAGTGTCTGGGCCTCGTTGAAGCAGGGAATGACAACACTCAGTTTTTCACTCACGATCTTCGACGTCCACGTTCGAGGTAACAAAAAAACTTTAATTATCAACAGACCCAGAAAGGTATCGTAACCCAGAAACCAACTTGAGTCAACTTGAGCCCTCACTCGTTTCCACCAGAAAATCAGGGGGATTATCGATCACCTTCTTCACGGCGCATTGTTCCGCCACCCGCTTGATCATTTGTCGTTCCCGTTCGGGAAACCCTGGCGGAACAGTAATGCGAATACCAATCCGACCAAGACGCATCCGGCCCTGACCATCGGGGAGCATGTCATGGGTTTGCGTCAGGGAAATTCCTGTGGTATCGATACCCCTACTTTGGCAATACCCCAAAACAAAGATACCCGCACACGTTGCCAGAGAAGACAAAAATAACATAAAAGGCTGTGGAGCAGAATCCTCGCCACCATCAATGACCTTTTGATCTGTCTTGACGGTAAACTTGTCGAAGGTGGCGTCCACTTTTTTGCCACCAGAAAAATGGACCGATATGTCGGGCAAACCCTGCATGGCCATAAGGCCTCCTTTCGTAGTATCGTACGGGATAACCAGCTACAGTCGTAACAGTAATACCTACCAGGAATCGGCGCATGGAACAACTGATACCGTTTTTGCAAGCCTCACCCACCCCATGGCATGCGGTGGCGCAAATGGAAACAATCCTTCTGGGAAATGAGTTTACCATGCTTTCGGAAGCATCCCCATGGGATTTGTCCCCTGGAAAGGGATATGTCGTTACCCGCCAGCCCGGTGCCTTGGTTGCCTTCATTCTTCCCACAGGTTACCCCGAAACACTGCCCCCCATCCATCTGACTTGTGCCCACACCGACAGCCCCGGATTAAAATTGAAACCGATGCCCTGCAAACGCAAAGGGTCGCACTTGGTTTGGGACGTGGAAGTGTATGGTTCACCGCTGTTATCGACTTGGTTTGACCGGGACTTGGGATTGGCGGGACAGATCACCCTGATCCACCCCGAACTGGGGGTGCGACACAGAATGATCCATGACCGGGAAGCGACGGCTATCCTCCCCAGCCTGGCCATACATCTGAACCGCGAGGCGAACGATGGCACTAAAATTCGCCGTCATGATGACCTTTCCCCCATTATCCTGCCCGATGCGGTGGTTTCCGGCCAGGAACCCATCGCAACTTTTCAGAGCTGGGTCAAATTGCAAATGGAACGCCATTTTCCGGCGGAAGATTGGCACTCCTGGGAGCCGATCGCCTGGGATTTATCCCTGATTGACTGCACCCCGCCCCGCTGTCTGGGGGGCGAATCAGGATGGTTGACCGGTGGGCGACTCGACAACCTGTTGGCTTGCCTGACCGGGGTGCTGGCCATCACCTCCCCCTCCCTGCGCAACCAGGGCAACCTGCCGATATTGGCCTGTTTCAACCATGAAGAAAGTGGAAGTCTCAGCCCGGTTGGAGCCCAGGGTAACCTGGTGCCGTCGGTATTACGCCGTCTGTTTCCCCAACCCGACTACTTGGAGCGTATCCTGTCCCGTTCCACCCTGGTATCGGTGGATGCGGCGCACGCCCTGCACCCCAATTTTTCTGACAAATATGACAGTAATAACGCCCCGGAACTCAATGCCGGCTTGGTCTTCAAGCACAACGCCAATCAGCGTTACGCCCATTCGCCGGAGGCGGAGGGAATGCTGAAAGGATTATGCCGTACTCATGGGATTCCCTGGCAAGACTTCGCCATGCGGGCCGATATGCCATGCGGCAGCACCATCGGTCCCATGCTGGCTGCCAACCTGGGGATGCGGGCCGTTGACCTGGGAGTGGCTACCTGGGCCATGCATTCCATCCGCGAAACCGCCGGCCTTGCGGATATCGCCAACCTGCAATCCTTTTTGACCCATTTTTTTGCTTCTGAGGGGTGATCCGTCCCGCCACTCCCTAAATTTCCAGGGCGGCGATGTAGGTGGCCAAATGCTTGCGGGCGATTTCACGATCCACTCGTAAGATCTTCATCTCCAACATCTTGTTTTCCATGGTGCTTTCCAGCGTATCCAGTTTGGCCATCATCCGATTGTGAAAGGCCGTCCCCGATGGTATGGAAGAAAGATTGGCGCGAACCCGAGCTTGTTCTTCATTGTCGGTACGCATGTCCCGGTTTAATTCATTAATCTTGCGATCAATCTCTTCCACGCGCCCTTGAAGGAGTGAAACCCGGGCCAAGGATTGTTGCAGATTGGGCGAAAATCCCTCTTCGGAGGCGTAGGAATATACAACCGAAGAGAGACCACCCGATAGTTTAACCTGTTGTTCCCGGACCAACTCTTCGATAACCTGCACTTGCTTTTGTTCCCCCGGTGCCAATTCCACTGCCAAGCGATACCACTTTTCCGTTGTTTCCAGGACGGTTTCGGGTTGTACCAAAGTCCAAGTGGGGGTACGCGGATGCTCCACCAATAAATTGCGTTTTTCCTGGGAATAATTTTTGATCAAATAATCATGATGCGATTGATTGCGTCGCGTCAGATGCAGCACCCCTTTGGAAACCTTGCCCGTGGTCTGTCGCCCTGAAACCAACTTTGGCGTGACCAATACCTGGACATCCTGATCAATTGCATAAGTTAACAACGTCTTTTGTCCCGGTGCCAGATCATCCAGCAAGGCATCCCCGGAATAACGGGAATCTTCAAACACTGTCACCGGACCATCGGGCAATTGTTGACCGCTATCATTTTCCATGCGGACCCCGAGCAAAGGATGGGAAACATGGTTTTTGATATTGAACAAACTGATCCGTTCCACAGGCAGGCTACGGTTGAAAAAGGTGATCATGGCACCGCGACGGCGCGGTAAAGTAACCCCCTCAACGACAAAACGAATGCCTCGACTCTCCTGATGCTCAAGGGAAACCGGAAATGGCAGCAGGGAGCTTTTGGCGTCGGTGGATGCATTGTCGTCCGCAACAACGGCTTCTTCGGAGGATCCATGGCTGGCCTCCCGTGCGGCAGCCGGGGCTGGTGCGGCAAGTGCGCGGGGGGCGTTGGCGGAAGCACCCAGGTCTTTTTTCTTTGCAACTGGGGCCATACCTATTTCATGGCGTGTTGGTACCACCCCTTCGGTACCCTTTGGGGTGACACGAGGTCGACTGACGTAACGGGGCGAATACAACTCCTGAACAAACGAAATGGGACGACCACTGACCAAGGCCAGACGCACCCCGTTCCAATCATTATCGGTTTGATTTTCCACAATGGCCCATCCTTGCAGCGCTGCCTGGGTGCCGGCACCTGAAGCAGACGGCAATACCAGGCGATAACCTGGTTTCCACACCGAACTCTCGACCACATAGCCCACGGTGACCCGCCGGGTTCCAACCCCTTTGAACGTGAGCTGCAAATTTTTTCGTTCATGGTCCCCGGCCTGTTCCAAGGTTTCCAAGGCCTTGATCAGGTCGCCCTGAATATCCCCTTTGGCCAAGCGCACCTCATCCAGTTCACGCAGGGGCATGGCGCGCAGCCCATCATGGGAGGCCAGATTAACAAACCAATCCTGGATCGAAGAACCATTGTGATCCCCGGCGATGGGTAAAGGACGTTGCTCCAGTCCCAATACACGCCCCTCCACCTCTTTTCCTTGATAAACGACTCGAACCTGGCTACCACGCAGTTGCGTCAGAAGGTCAGCCAAGGTGGGATGACCGGAAAGGTCTACAAGAAAATTTTTTAACAATCTTTCCAGGGGTTGCTGCGAGGGAAAAACGACCGAAGCCGCCGGTTCCGCAAGGGGGGCGTCAATCACCAAAGATTTTAACACATCGTTGATTTCATCCGTTTTAAAAGGGAGGCTGACCTGTACCCCTCCTTCAATATCGCCGGCATGCCGGAAATAACCCACGCCACCCGTGAACAATGAAACCGATATCACTGGCAACTGAACCGTTGGTAACGGTTTCTCACTACCAGCCCCCGCCAAACCCGGCATTAAGAGTCCAACGAGCCCGAACAAGAGTCCAACCGGGGCCAAACCGACCTTTTCCGCTGACAAACGCACGATCTTTCCTATAGTGGTAAGGTGCGGCATAGTTCTGGTTGTCATGGTTCCCTATCCCCGGTGTCGGTTGGCACAAAGTCCAACCATTTTTTCATATGGGGCGGTGGTGGCGCAATAGCCATGATGGGAAGACGTTTGGGATAGAGAGGAACAGTCACTTGCCGGGCATGCAGGCAAAGTTGACCGCTGGCGTTCGTACCGTAGCGATGATCGCCAATAATCGGACAACCGAGAAATCGGCAATGCAGGCGTAGTTGATGGGTTCTTCCCGTAACAGGCCGCAGTTCCAGCCAGGACACATCCTCTATCTGACCCAGAAGACGGTAATGCGTTACGGCGGGTTGTCCCCCGGGATGAACGGCCATGGTGACCCCGGGATCGGGACTGACCACTTTCAGGAGTGGCTGATCAACACACCCCTCCACCTCCACGGGTCGGCCTTGCACCAGGGCCCAATATGTTTTTTCCACTTTGTGCTGGGCAAACAATTGCTGCAAGCGCCGTAACGCCTTGGGATGCCGCCCCAGAACCAAACAACCACTGGTTCCCTGATCCAAACGATGGGCCAGACTTGGGGGACGCGGCAACCCAAACCGCAATGAATCATACAGAGGTTCTAAATTTTTCGACCTTTGCGTTGGACCATGCACTGCCCACCCGGTTGGTTTGTCGATCACCAACATCAACCCATCGCGGTAAAGCAAACGTTGCAACAAGTCCATAGGCGTCCATCACTGGCACTCTTCCACCAGATCGATAATATCTTCGACACTCTCCAGCTCGGTTATCTGATCGACATCAAACACCAAACCGAAAAACTCCTCCACCTGAGTGATGATAGCCACATGCTTCAAGGAGTCCCACTGTGCCACATCGCCAAACATCCACTCCAGGTCGACCACTTCCACCGGCATGTTCAGGACCGTGGCGATGATGCCGAGGACGCGATCCTGGATCGCTGGCCTATCCCATTTTTGCTCCGACATGGTACACCAATCCGACTGGCAGCCCGACTTTTCAAGCTCAAGTGAGTTCAGAACGTTGTATGCTGTTTCACGCCACCTTCGGCTTTTTCACCCCACCCGGTCATCATGGCCGCTGGATTTCTGGCAACAATTTTTTCACCTTCTTTGAGTCCGGAAAGGACACTGACGAAATCTTTGTCGACCAGTCCACCCAGACGCACCATGCGCAATTCCGGTTCGCCATGCTCGGCCTGGGCCAGGACAGCCGGCAGGCTGCCGCGCCATATGACTGCGGAGCGGGGAACCGTGGGCAGGGAACGGGGTTGCACGGTCAAATCAGGAATCATCACCTCGGCATACATACCCAGCAAACCTTGGCCTTGCGGTTTGTCGGTCAATTCCAACTTGACGGTCACCGTATGGCGCTGGGGATCGGCCATGGGATAGATCTGCACCACCTTGGTTTCCACAAGGGCATCACCAATGTCCAGGCGTGCCTGGACCATCATATCCTTTTTCAGGCCAGTGACGATGCGTGCCGGGACATCGACCTTGATCAGCAGTTGACTGGGATCGGCAAATGAGAGCAGAGGCATTCCTGGTTGCACGGTATCGCCTTTTTCGACCCGTTTGGCGGTAATGAGACCATCAAAAGGGGCAATGGAACGGGCATCGCGCAATTTGGCATCAATCTCCTTGATGGAGGCCTGCGCCTGAATCATCGACATTTGCGCTTGTTGTACCTGGATTCCGTGGGAATAATTTTGTGCGTAGTCGGCCAATCCCGGGTTATCCATCCCCATCATGGAGGAAAAGGGTCGGGTAAAGGCGCGATCAAACATGCGAGGCATCCCCATCCCCATGTTGTCGGACGCCATGGGGGAGCCGGAATAAACCTGCCGGGCCATTTGCACGTTGTTGTTCTGGAACATGGACTGGGCTTTGGCCAATTCGGCCACGGCGGAATCTCTTTTGGCCTGGAGGTCAACATCCTCTATGGAGACTAATAGCGCCCCTTTCTTGAAGGAATCCCCCTCCTGACCGGCGATGGAGCGAACACGTCCGGGCATCTGCGCTGAAAGCGTTACATCCCGCAAGGGCACCACCGTTCCACCCAAGGTGACCGTATCACTCACCTGTCGGGATTGAACGGTAAAGATTTCCTTTCCCTCTTCTGCGGCCACAGCGGGGCACACACCGGCGAAAAGGACCATCAGGCCCAAAAGTGGGAGGAGTTTGCGTGATTTTCCTGGCGTTAGCACGATTGATTTTCCCCCTTGCGATGAAAGTGGAACCGGCCTGTTTCCGGTAGCCTCGGACCTTGAAAAGTGAACCATCCCATGGATTGCGATAAGGTAGCACAGGGGGGCATAAAACACCATGGAAAAACCGGAAGGAAGGGAAGGTGGTGGTACCCGGTTGGAGAAAAAAAGCGTTTGCGGTCTCGATCCTTGAAATTCTGTTCCTCCCGACCTTCCAGTTTGGTCAAAGGAGTGACGTATCCGATGGCGCTGTGAAGGCGAACTTCATATCAATGAACTAAAAGCCATCCGTTTAAGTTAACGAATGTAACAAGATAGAACTTAAAGGAGGTGGCGACCTCAGCCCCGGCGAATCCGGTCAAAAGCAGCATGTCAGGTCCGAAGATTTGCATGGTCCAGGCACCCACGAAGCCGACAAATCAGGCGATGGTGATGCGGGGGAAGAGTCATGAATGGACAATGGTGTGGTCTTGGTTTAGAGTGACATCGATACGAAAGGGGGCGGTGGCGCATATTGCTTAGGGGAATCGATTGGCTACGCAATTGAAAAGCAGTTTACCAAGGAATACCCGTTTTTGGGGTGTTGTGGTGATTCTGTTGCTACTCCTGTGTTTTCCGTTGTCCACCACGTTCGCGGCTTCACCGACCATGAGTCGGGTCATGCCGTTGTTGCAGGGGTACGAATGGCGTGATCGACCCGATGTCTTCCTTAATCTGGGTGAGGGCACCGATCAGGCTTTGATGGATATTGCCGCCAATGCCGATTGGCATGCGGTGATCCGTTTCCGGGCGTTGGCCGCCCTGCGCTACTTCGCCAATCCCCAGGTGGCCCTCTTCCTGGAAAACCGCATCGCCCAGGAAGATGCGACCGATATGTTGCGTCGGGAATTGGAGGCCTACGCCTTCGCCTTCGGCAACGATCAACCCGCCCGGGTCGCCCGGACAACCGAACCTTTGTTGGATCACCCGGACGCGCATATCCGCATGCGCGCAGCGGTCACGTTGCAAAAATTGCCACGCAGTGCCGTTTCGCAACGTGTTCAAAAACTTCTGGATTCGGGTTCCCTCGCAACCGGTTTGGAGTAACTTAAGGTGATGGGACGAACCTTGCGTACGATAGCATTGGTTTTCTTGGCGCTGCCATTGTGGATGGTCGCAACCGGGTGTGGCGGCGGTGGCAGTTCCTCGGGGGCATCGTCTGCGGACAGTAGCGGTTTTTCGGGAACGGTGTCAGACGCGAGTTCTGCCAGCTCAACGAGTTCTTCGGATACGACAACCACCGTCACCATCAGCAGCAGCGGCAGCTTGGTGGCACCCGGGGTGACCGCAACAGCGGTCGGCAGCAACAGCAGTGTGACCTTCACCACGGTGAACAAGCAAAACCTGTCGCCGATATTTACCTTTGACAGTGCCACGTTGGCGTCTCTCGATGGTCGCGGCGGCACCTTTCGTTCTTCAACAACGCCTCCCGTTTCGTTTTTGTTGCACCTGACGGGGAGCAGCGTCGGGGATGGCGGGGTATCGTTTCAATCGGTTACCAATCCCCAGGGGAAAAGCCTGGATATGACTCTGCAACCGTGTGTTGCCAATTATTGTGGCGTGTTGGTGCCACGGACGCCGGCGATGATCGGTATCGATGGCTCCTGGAGCTTTCGTTTGCAAAGTGCCAAAACCACCACACCCAGTGATTTTAAAGTGTCTGTCACTTTCCGGAGCGGCCCGACTCCCGGATCAGGCACCAAAATAATCGTGGCCCCTTATATGTTGAAGGCTTCCAAATTCTCAACCAGCGCCATCCAGGCGGCCCTGGATCATCTGGTGGCCATTTATGCCAAAAACCAGATTACGGTTACGGTGCGTGATGTAACCTTGGTCGATGATTCCCGCTACCTGGTGACCAACCTTGATTTTACCGACCCGGTGACACAGGCTTTGTTGGCGCGGGGGGCAACCGATGTGGTCAACCTGTTTTTCGTCGATGATTTCAGTGAGTATGGCGCGTTGGGGATCGCCTCGGCCATTCCGGGTTCGATGGGGGTGGCGGGGGGATTCAATGGTATCCTCATTGGTTTGTCGCCGCACAAAAAGGGTACGCTGCTGGATACGAACTTTTTGGGGGAAACCTCGGCCCACGAAATGGGCCACTTTTTGGGACTGTTTCATACCACGGAAGCGGATGGGGCGATTTTCGACCCGTTGGACGATACCCCTTCGTGTCCGATCAGTCGGGATACCAATATGTCGGGTTCCGTGGAGGTGGATGATTGCAGCGGTTCGGGTGCCGACAACCTGATGTTTTGGACCCCTTTCACCGGTTCAGGGACACGGGTGACGCAGGATACCTTGACCAATGATCAACAAACCATCCTCCGCTATGCCCCCATAGGGCAGTAGCGGACCGATCCGATACCCTGTCATCCCTACTTGGGAATGTTTGATTCCTCTCTCTATCCTTGAAATACCGGGGTGGGTTCCATGAAGACCATGAAAAAGGTACCGCATCGTTCTCCCAATCACATTCTGGATCATCTTGAGGATGTCTATGTGCCGGTACTGAACAAACAACATCAAGAGCTTCACAGGTGTTTGTTGGATTTTAACGATCTGGTGGATTACCTGTCCAAAAAGCGTCCAACACCGGAAGAGTGGAAAAAGATAAAAGAAACCATGGATTTCTTGGGGAACTATGCCAAGGAACACTTTGCATCGGAAGAACTTTTGATGAGAAAACATTCTTTTCCGAAACTGGCGGAACACAAGAAAGAACATGACGATTTTGTGAGGAAATATGGGGAACTTTATCATTATTTATTTGATCATGGTGACATTTTATGTGTCGTGGATGCAAAGTTCTTCCTTCTCCATTGGTTTTCCCATCATGTCAATCATATCGATGTGGAGTACCGCGAGCATTTCAGGCAATGTGGATTGCTGAATGATCATTGTTGATCATTTTGCTTGGTGGCCGACCATAGTTTCATTAATTTTTGTAGCCTGATCGTCATCCGGTTTCAATAAGTTGGTAGCTCAGCAACTCCATGATACTCCAGGCGTGGTCCGTCAACCCAGCCGCCATGGCTGGAGTTCGATAACGATAGCGCTGGTCCCCGATGGGAATCCGCAGGGTACCTGGTTTCCAACAGAAATTGTAATGGGTTACCATCCCATTTCAGGGGTGGCCATGACTTCCTCCAAGTAAGGTCAACGAGAAAGCCTTTTAGCAACATATATCAATGAACTAAAAGCCTTCCGCTCAGGTTAACGAATCTGACAAAGTAGAAATAAGGAGCCAACCCCTGAAAAATCCCGACACCTTCGGCTTTGATAACAGCTATCAGCGCCTGCCCGAACGGTTTTACGCCCGCCTACCCCCCGTGCCGGTTAAAAATCCGAAACTGATCGTCCTCAACCACAACCTGGCCCGGGATTTACGTTTGGATCCCGCCATACTTTCTTCCCGGGGACACGCATTTTTTTCAGGCAATGTGTTGCCTGCCGACGCCAAACCCATTGCCCTCGCCTATGCCGGGCACCAGTTCGGCCATTTCGTACCTCAATTGGGCGATGGACGCGCCATTCTCCTGGGCGAACTCATCGGCAACGACAATCAACGGTATGATGTGCAACTCAAAGGTTCCGGGCAGACCCCTTTTTCACGCCAGGGAGATGGTCGCGCCGGGCTTGGACCGGTATTGCGCGAATACCTGATCTCAGAGGCCATGCATGCCCTGGGCATACCCACCACCCGATCCCTGGCAGTGGTCACCACCGGCGAAACCATCTGGCGTGAGCAACGGCCACTACCCGGAGCCATCCTGACCCGGGTGGCCGCCAGTCATATTCGCGTTGGCACTTTCCAATATTTTGCCGCCAGAGGCGATCAAAATGGGATTCGCACCCTGGCCGACCATGTCATTGCCCGCCATGATCCCGACCTGACCCACCAGGAGCGCCCCTACCTGGCCCTATTGGCGGCTATCGCCGAACGCCAAGCCGCTCTGGTCGCCCGCTGGTTGTTGGTCGGCTTCATCCATGGCGTCATGAATACCGACAACACGACGGTATCGGGCGAAACCATCGACTATGGACCGTGCGCTTTCATGGATACCTACGATCCGGCGACCGTGTTCAGTTCCATCGACCAATGGGGTCGCTACGCCTACGCCAACCAACCAGAAATTGCCGCCTGGAACTTGGCCCGATTGGCGGAAACATTGCTCCCCCTCATCAATCCCGATCCTGACAAGGCTGTTGCCGAGGCCAATACCATCATCGAAGGCTTCGCCGAACGCTTTACCAGCCATTGGCTCAACGGCATGCGCGCCAAAATGGGCTTGGTCCTCAAGGAACCCGAAGATATTTCCCTGGCAGAAGAGTTTCTCACCCTCCTGCACAACGCCGGTGCCGACTTCACCGTGAGCTTTCGATCCTTGAGTCGCGCCATCGCGGAGGATCCCCAGGTTTCAGAGATGTTTGGCGAGCATGCCGCACAGTTCAAAATCTGGGCCACACGCTGGCGCTCTCGTTTGACACGGGAAGGACGCGATCCCAAGCAACAGGAAGAACAAATTCTTTCAGTCAATCCTGCCGTTATCCCGCGTAACCATCGTGTTGAGAGTGCCCTTGATGCTGCGGTCAACGACGGCAATCTGGAACCCTTTCAAACCTTGTTCGACCTCCTGCAAAAACCTTACGACATTAATGCCGAACAATCCGACTTGGCGCAACCGCCAACCCAGCCCCAACGGGACTATCAAACGTTTTGTGGAACATGATGCCTCTTCGGTACAAATTTCCCGGCATGACATAATCAAGCCCCAGAGGAACACAACAAAAAACCTTGTTGTTGACAAAGTCAGGTTAGATCTGTTCAACATGAGAAGGTATGTCAATGAAACTATTGACATATGCCTATCATATGCATAACATGCACGTATGGATGTTGAATTTGATCCGGCAAAAGCCGAGATGAATCAGAAGAAACATGGTGTCTCCTTTATGGAGGCCGCAACCGTGATGGATGACCCTATGGCTTTGGTTTCGGAGGACGCCAGCCACGACGAACAACGCTTCCAAATGATTGGTGCGGATGCCTTTGGCCGGGTTCTTACGGTGATCTTCACCTATCGTGACAATATCCACCGTATCATCAGCGCACGCAAATCTGAAAATTGGGAACGAAAACTTTATGAGGGATGAGATATGATCACGAAAGAAGGATTTGATTTTAGCAATGCCAAGCGTGGACCCGTTCTTTCCCAGACTGGAAGAACGCGTATCACCATCAACTTATCCGATGATGTCATTGCAGAATTTCGGAGTCTTGCCGAAGAGGCCGGAACTGGTTATCAGTTCATGATCAACAACGCATTGCGTGCGTATCTGGAAATGCGCAAGAAGCCATTGGAAGAAACGCTCAGGAAAGTGATTCGTGAGGAATTACGTGCGGCAAGTTAAAAAAGCAGGAGGACGGTGACCAGCAAGAAAATGGTTTCCGACAATTCGCAGGAGGCACCCAACACATCCCCGGTCACCCCTTTAAGACGACGCAGGATCAACGCACGCAGTGTCATCAAGCCAAGCCCTGTTACAAGCACGGCCCAAGCCAGGGAAGGTTGGCTCAAAAACGCGACAGCCAGACTCGTCACACCCACCACCCACCACCCGGCATTCTTTGGCAACGCCCGTACCGCCACCGCTCCCATCCCCTCGGGGCGAACATACGGGGTGGACAGCATCAGCGCCACCATCATGGTACGTCCGATGACCGGAGCCACACCGAGAACGACGAAAGCATGGAGCTGCAACAGGTTGTGAATCGCAACCCCCTTGCAAAACAGTTGCATGCAGATAGCCATCACCGCCATAGGTCCGGCACGGGGATCCTTCATGATGGCCAACATGCGCTCGGGGCCACCACTTAGTCCACCAACCCAGGCATCGGCCAGATCCCCCAAACCTTCCAGGTGCAAGCCGCCGGTAGCCATGAGCCAGAGCAAAAGGATACCAAGAGCTACCAAATCACCGGGCCAAGCCGCCCCCCACACCGCCAATCCCCACATCATCACACCGATAATGGCCCCTACCAAGGGATACCACAGTACCGACAGACCGATCTCTCGTTCCGCAGGATCCACGACCCGTGGAACCGGCAGAGTAGTCAGCAACCCCAACGCCAACAGCAAGGGGCGCCCGATCATGCCATGCCCAAAAACAGGAGTTCGCCAGAATCGCTACAAGACCGGGGACGACACACAACACGCAACAGGGATCCCAAGGGTATATCCAAGGACCAACTTGCGGTAAACGAACAGTTGAGTTGTTCGGAAACAAATTGCCGCATCACACCGCCATGGGTAATGACCAAAACATGCCCCTCAATAGACGAATGAAATAGAGCAGCGAAGACGGAGGCAATCCGTTGCTGGAAAGAGACCATGGACTCGCCTTCGGGTGGGGGATTGCGCAGGGGATCCCGCCAAAAAGCGGCCAATAATTCGGGATCCATTGCCATGATCTCATCAACGCTTCGACCATCCCAGCGGCCAAAGTCGTATTCCCTGAGATCAGGCTCCACCCTGACCGGAATGCGCTGTTTCCTCCCCCAATCCTCAGCGAAAGCGGCACAACGCATCAAAGGGGATGTCACAATGGCATCGGCGCGTAACGATTTCGCCGCCGCAACCGCCATGCTACGCCATCCCATTTCGGTCAACACCGGATCGCTCACCCCATTGAAAGCAGGCTTTCCCGTCACCTCACCATGGCGCATAATGTCCAATAATACCGGGCTGACCGTCATAACTTTCCGGAGACGGAAGCCTCCTGGAAGGTAGCCATGCGATTATGCAGGGCGCAGGCAACCTTTAAAATGGGTAACAGTGTCGCGGCACCACTGGCTTCCCCCAAGCGCATCCCCAAAGACAACACCGGTGCCACATTGGCCGCCTGCATCAGGGCAACATGCCCCGGTTCCTTGGACATGTGCGCAAACAACAACCAGGGATGAATTTCGGGTTGCATACGTAATGCCGTCAAGGCGGCACTCGCCGCGATAAAGCCGTCAATCAGCGAAGCGACACCCGCTTGGGCCGCAGCCAGATAGAATCCCGTCAGGGCGGCCATCTCCAATCCCCCCAAACAACGCATCACCTCCAGGGGATCCTCTTTGGAGAGATGATGAAAAGCCAAAGCCTCGACAATGGCCTTGGATTTTTTCTCAATGCCTTCCCGATCCAGGCCGGTTCCCGGACCCACCATGGATTCCGGGGGAACACCCGTCAGCACCGACCCGACAGCCGAAGCCGCCGTGGTATTACCAATCCCCATTTCACCACCGACAAAGAGTTGCACCCCCTTGTCGAGTCCCCGCTGTACGGCTTCGCGTCCCAACGCCAGGGCGGCGTGAAATTGGGCATGGGTCATGGCGGGAGCGGAGCGAAAGTCGGCGGTGCCCGGAGCCACACGCGCCGAAACCACACCGGGCAACTGGCCCGGGTGGTTGACAACACCGGCATCCACCACTTCCAGTTCGGCTCCGGTCTCCTGAGCCAGGACACAGATGGCTGCCCCCCCTCGGGCAAAATTACGCACCATTTCCAGTGTCACCGCCTGTGGAAACGCCGACACCCCATGCGCGGCAATACCGTGATCACCCGCGAACACCACGATGCGCACACGTTCCAATTGCGGGCGATCGCTTGCCAGCCAACCCGCCGCACGCACGGCCAGTTCCTCTAAAATGCCCAGGGAACCTGGAGGTTTGGTCAGTTGATTCTGGCGTTCACGGGCACGTTCCCGGTGGGGAATGGAGACTGAGGGGATGGGAAGACGAAGCCAATCAGGATACATCAGACATTTCCTCCTTTAAGTTCCATGGGCAAACCAGCCACCACCAGGGTAACACGGTGACACAATTGGCCCAGGGCTTGGTTCAGCCAACCGTTTTCATCGACAAAACGCCGGCTTAATACACCCATGGGAACGATTCCCAACCCCGTTTCGTTATTCACCAGGATCACATCTCCCGTCACCCGGGACAACTGAAGCAACAGTGCCGACTTTTGCTCTGCGAGAATAAGGGGATCTTCGGGATGGGTCAACAGGTTGGTCAACCATAGAGTCAAACAATCGACCAACAGGGTACGGTCGGGAGCCGCATGCTCCCTAACGGCCCGAGCCAGGTACACCGGTTCCTCTACAAGGTGCCAGTGCGGTGGCCGCGACTGGCGATGTCTTTGTATCCGCTCCTGCATCTCCTGATCATGTGCCTGAGCGGTGGCAATATACACCACATCGTGGTGCATGCGGCCCGCACGCTCTTGTGCCAGGGCCGTTTTACCACTTCTCGCCCCCCCTAGAATCAATGTAAGCGCCACGATTGTCTGAAACCTATTGGTTGAAGGTGTTATCCTGTCGTATCTTTCTGGATCGCTTGGGAATGGTCATCATTCGCGAAACACTTCCTCCAACGACTCGGCATCCAATACCCGAAGACCCCACTCTTCCAGCAATGATTGGTCGGCATCGGCAACTTTTTTACTGACCCAATCGGGCACAGTGCCAAAACGACGCTGCAAAAGCCGGGTAAGCAGGTGCGCCTCACCATCGCGCTCACCTTTCTTGTGACCTTCTCGCCTAATATCCCTCTCCCACTTTTCAACATAACGTGCCAACATGGGTACCACCTCCTCAAGTCCTTCGGGTACGGGTTGGGTGAAACTTGGTTCTTTAAGTCGTGCAAGGCCTGTGGTCAACAATTCACGAAATAACCGTTTGACCGGAGGTCCCTCAGGATGCTCGGCAAACCATTGAACGGCAGCACGACTGGCCGCCAAAATCGACTCGGGACTGACCGGGTGTTGCAAGCGAATAAAGATGGCCACCAAAGAGTGACAGCCCCGCAAGTCTTCTTCCGGGTATTGGCCCTCATCAATCGTATAGTAGCGCATTTCCGGTTGATACTGCCACAATGGCGAGTCACTCGGGAGACGGATCAAGTCCCGCAAGCTGGTCGAAGCTTGCCACCGTGTTTCCCCGTTGTAGAGGACGATGGGAAGGACAGGGGGCAAACCATCAACAGCTTTCAGTTTGCGCTCATCCACCAGTTGCTGGTAGAGCAGACCGGAATACACGTCGAGTCGCAACGCCATCCACTCGTCAACTTCAGATTGAAATTCCAGGATCAGCAGCACGAACAGGCTGTTACCAGAGCGGGTGGGAATTTCCCACACCATATCACCTCGTCGACGATGTCCCGTCATGGCGGTAAACTTGGTGTTCAGCCGCTTCATTCCAGAAAGGTCAAGCTCCGCAAGAATGGCGGCATCCAAAAAATCCCGCAACAACTCGGCTACCATCTCGGGATGGGAAAATAGGCGATGATAGATAGAATCGTGATCGGTCATGGCCATTCCCAGACAGATTTTCAGGATACCATGGCGACAACGCCCAGGATGAGACTCCCGATCACCCAACCCGTCCCGCCCATGCCAACCAGACGTACTGCCGCGAGAATATCGGAAGCTTCAGGTGGGCGCTCCCCCCCCAATTCCGGTGTCGGTTGCCACTGGCCATGGTAGATACCACCGCCCCCCAGGCGCACCCCCAAAGCCCCACCCCCGGATGCCATGACAAGCGTGGCATTGGGACTCTTCCTTTGCGTGCATCGGCGCCACGCTGCGAATGCACCCCGACTCTGACCGACCAAGCCATACGTCACAGCCGTAAGACGGGCGGGCAACAAACCCAAAAGATCATCCAAACGGGCTGCCGCCCAACCGAAATAGCGAAAACGATCATTGCGGTAGCCCCACATGGCATCCAAGGTATTGGCCAAGCGGAACAACAGCGCCCCAGGTCCTCCCAGGAGCATGAACCAAAACAAGGCGCCAAAAACGGCATCGCTCCCATTTTCCAGCACCGATTCCACCGTTGCCCGCGCCACCTCTGGTGCTTCCATGTTCCCGGTGTCGCGACTGACCAGATACCCCACCCGCTGACGCGCCACCTGCAGATCACCCTGAGCCAACACCTGATACACCCTCAAGGCATGGTGCTCCAGGCTTTGTCCCCCCAACGCCGCGTACAACAAAACGACGTGACACACCAGACCCAGCGGCTCACAGGAACACAGGTAAACTGCCAATAAAAAAGGGGGCAGAAGCAACACCAACACCGCCAGCAAACCCAAAAGACGCCCTTGCAAACCGTTCAGGACGAAACGGCTCCGTATCCCTTTTTCCAAGGCGTTCGCCATGTTGCCGAACCCGACCAAAGGATGAAAACGCGCCGGTTCCCCCAACCAGCGATCCATCATCCACCCCAAGGCAACCAAACCCAGGCAATTATTTGAAAATTCCATTATGATACCCTGACAATCCCGCAGGAAGGATCCTGGTCAATTGGTGCTGATATAGTCGGGCACCCAGCGCACCGCTTCCCCACGAAACGTCAGGGCGGAAACCGGCCCATCGTGGGACAAGACGAACGCAACCGCTCCAGGATAACGGGCGACGAAATCGATTGCGGAACCATGCCGGGTACCGTATTTGGAACGATCCACATCCCCCCCGGAATGGGACAACCCCCGATCCTCATAGACCACCCTGCCATTCCATGAATTGGCCGCCAAAATCGCTCCGAATGAAATGGGTTTGATGCGATGCGAGATCAGCACGGCCCCGTCGATACGCATTAAATGTGACAAAAACTCGGTGTGTTCGATCATACGGCGCTTGATATCCAGCAAGGCCTGCCCCAAAGGTTTGAAGTCCGACACGCTGGACGGCGGGTTCTTCCCCCCCGCCATGCGCATTCTTTTCAACTCCAATTGACAATATTCGTCAATAATTCTGGCCCCTTCCTGGCTTTCCGAAAGTGGATAGCGGTCGATGAGGGATTCCTGGGTTCTGATCACGAAGTGTTCAGGCAGCCAGATCAGCGTGCCGCCGGTACTATCCACCGAAGCGTTCCTGAGCAAAAACATCAATACGGATCGATAAATATCCCAATACAGTTCTCCGGCAACATGATATTCCGGGTGGCGGGATACGACATCCAATATTGTCTTGGCGACCACGCAATCTTCAAATGGCTTGGCCAAAGGTTCGGAAAAATGTCCCGCCTGGAAGTGGGCCAGTATCCTGTCCCCCCAGCGAATCACCAACGAACCCGCCTTGCGGGTCACGATAGTCAAAAGTTGCGGCGGGCTTTTTTGCCGTGGAAAAGGATCCAATACCCCCTGGCCCCGGTTGCTGGCAAACAAAGCCCCCCAAAGTTCCAATTTTTTCGGGTCGCTTTCTTTGGCACGCACGAACAGCGATGTGGTCGTTGGATCAAAACCGGGACCCAGCTTGACCAGGGAATCAACGGTAAAGGGAACGGGGGTTTCAAAACGGATGAACGGTACTTCCGTCCCCAATGTTTGCATCAGTAACGTGTCATCACCCAGGGCCACGTTAACCCGGACCGGCAAGTCCTCCTCGCGACGCAAACCTGCCAAAAAAACGTTTTCCATGATTGATTTGACGTGGTGAAACGCCAACAAGCCCGCCCCCTCGGGATGAACCCGGTTGGCCAGTGCCAGAATGTGATCGATAATGTGGGAGTCGAACAGCGCCAAGCCTTCCTGTCCCCCCAAGGCACGCTTGCGCTCGCTGATATCCCGTATCACCGCCGAGAAAAACATTTTTTCATCAACGTTCCAATGGGTCAGGGATATTTCCATTGGAAATTCTTCAAAATTTTTGCGCCGTCCCAACAGTTCCAGCAGCCGCCCCTCCCGTTTGATGCGCCCGGTTTCCCGGACCCGATTCAAAGCCTCTTCGTGTTGACTGGCAAAGCGCAACGGCATGAGCATCGTCAAAGGACGCCCCAATACCTCCTCTTTGGTGAAGCCAAAAATGGATTCCGCGCCACGATTCCAAAATACGATATTACCCATCGCATCGGCGGTAATGATGGCATCATTTTGCGAATCGGTGGCCAGACGCATCTGCTCCTCTTTTTCCCGGAGCGCGATGAAGGAAGCCTTGTCACGCAGAATACGCCGCATGCGCTGTCTGAGGAGATCCCAGTTGATGGGTTTGGGAATATAATCCTCCGCCCCGGCCTGAAAAACCCGGTTGACCGCGTCACTACTGGACAGGGACGTGACCATAACCACCGGCACATCACCGCCCCCCGGTAGATTTTTTATCCGGCGACAGGTTTCAAAACCATCCATCATCGGCATCTGCGCATCCAACAACACCAGATCGGGATGATGCTCTTCAAACGCTTTTAAACCTTCCTGTCCGTTTTCCGCCAGATGGACGGTAAAACGATTGTCCCGTAAAAAAGCTTCCAGGAGTTGCAAAATAATGACGTCATCGTCTATGACGAGAATGACCGGGGTATCCTGGTCTGCCATGTCGGGTTTCGTTCCTCGATGTGGATGGTCAGCGCATGGAGGCCAATTCTATCAACTCTTTCTGGGTAAAGGGATCTTTTTTTATCGGATCACGTGATTTTCCATGCAACCCTTTGGCAAAAACTTCGGGATCGGGCAGATCCGCCACCAACTTCATCATGTCGGGGTCCAGCTCCAGGCGCACTCCAGCCCCATGTTGCACAGGCACACGTGGAACCGCATTCCGTACCTGGCTCGATTTGTCCACCCGGAGGGGGATATCCATCAATTCCCGGACTGCCGCTTGCGTTTCTTGCCGCATTTCCCGGGACTGGAAATGTTCGCCGGGCATGGCAAACTTCAGTCCACTGGACGATTGGGACAACCATTTCAAGGATTGGGTAAAACGCAAATCGGCGGGAAACAATTCGGCATCCCCGGATAAGGCGGACTGTTGGACCGCCTGGGAAGCAGGAAGCATGCGCTGCTGGGACTCACGATCCGATTCCAAGGAAAACGCCAACACGTTGTGGTCCAAGGCCAAACCCGCCTTGGCGGCGATCACAACGGACAACACCGCCAGGGACAGCTTGCCGAGCCTGGCTGCTGACCAATACCGTCTGCTACGCATCAACCAGGTATCCGGCACCACCGGTTTAACAACAACCGAATCTGTGGATGTTTGTACTTCCCCGGATGGTGACCTTCCCTCCGGCCACGCCTGAAAATCAAACGATTCCATAGTGTCATCCCTCGATATCGTGAATGGTTGCACCCATTTTCTTCCATAGTCGGCAGGGAAAATCTCTTTCAATAATCCCTTTCAATAATCCCTCTCAATAATGGAAGCAATTGTCACGCCAGTGAAAAAAATCCCTTGAAAATTGAGCCAAGCGGGTAGAAAGTGTCCCCGAGTAAAATGGGATGAATGTTTTATTTTTCAAACCTTTCCCCAAAGTCACCCATCCAACGATCCCAAGGAGTGCCCCTTGACTGACCATCAACACTGCCAACCACCCCACCTGGAAGAATATTGGCGCTATGATCATCTCATCCACTCCTGTGCCCCGGTGGATCCTTTGCTGACTGGCATCATCCATCCCTGCGATCACGATTCTTTGCAAGGTGCCATTCAGGCAGCACAAGCCAACCTTCTGGTACCGTTTCTCATTGGCCCCAAGGGTCGCATCAAAAAAACCGCCGAAAAAGAAGGACTCGACATTTCTCCCTATAAAATTATCGATTCCAAACACAGCCATCATGCCGCAGAAATTGCCGTCGCCATGGCCCTCTCCGGCGAGGTTGAAGCGTTGATGAAGGGTAGTCTGCACACCGACGAAGTCATGGGGGAGGTCGTCAAAAAAAATAAGGGACTCAGGACCGACCGACGCATCAGCCACGTTTTTTTAATGGACATCCCCAATTTTCCCCGTCCCCTGCTGATCACCGATGCCGCCATCAACATTGCCCCAACACTGGCCATCAAGGTCGATATCTGTCAAAACGCCATCGAACTGGCCCACTCCATGGGCATCCCCACCCCCAAAGTAGCGGTTCTGTCAGCCGTGGAAACCGTCAACCCCGCCATTCAATCCACCCTGGATGCCGCAGCCCTTTCCAAAATGGCGGAACGGGGACAGATCGTCGGTGGTATCGTCGATGGTCCATTAGCCTATGACAATGCCATCAGCGTGGAAGCGGCACAAACCAAAGGAATCAAAAGCGCTGTGGCCGGCTTTGCCGACATCCTCCTGGTACCCGATCTGGAGTCCGGCAACATGCTGGCCAAACAATTGACTTGGCAAGCCCACGCCGAAGGGGCCGGCATTGTGTTGGGGGCCAAAGTTCCCATCATATTGACCAGCCGTTCCGACAATGCCCGTACCCGCATGGCCTCGGTCGCCGTGGCGGCGCGCGTCGTGGATGCCCGTAAAAAAGGATTGCGCTTAAAGAGCGAACTGGCACTATGAAACCACAAAACATTGCCGTCTTGAATGCCGGCTCTTCCAGCTTGAAATTTTCCCTGTTCGAGTTGACCCCCAAGGGACCCCTGCGACGCATTCGCGGGCAAATCGCCGAAATCACCTCCAACCCGGTTTTTTCCGCCCGTATTGGTTCAGATCCCAAAGAACCCGATCAACTCCTGGGATCAAACCATGTCGGACATCATCGCTGCCTGAAATTTTTGTTGGCTTGGTTGGAACAACACGCCCGGGTCGATGCCGCAGGTCATCGCGTGGTACATGGTGGGATCCACTATTCGCAACCGGTCATTTTGGACGCTGCGGTCATCACCGCCCTGGAAGCCTTGATTCCCCTGGCACCCCTCCATCAACCGCACAATCTGGAACCCATTCGCGCCTTGGCAACACTCCACCCAGGCCTGACCCAGGTGGCCTGCTTCGATACCGCCTTCCATGCCACGAAACGCCAGGAGGCGCAATGTTTCCCCTTGCCGGCCACCCTGACCGATGCCGGGGTTCGGCGCTATGGTTTTCATGGCCTGTCCTACGAATATATCGCCATGAAACTCAAGGAATTGGATCCAGAGTTGGCCCGTGGACGCGTCGTCGTGGCCCATCTGGGCAACGGTGCCAGCATGTGCGCCATCGACAACGGCAAGTGCGTCGATTCCACCATGGGGATGACCGCAGCCGATGGCCTGCCCATGGGGACCCGGTCGGGAACTTTAGATCCCGGCGTCCTGCTGTACATGGCCAGAGAACTCAACATGTCCCTGGATTCCATCGAGGATGTCCTGTACCGGCAGTCAGGTCTCAAAGGTATTTCCGGCATCAGTCATGACATGCGTCAACTGGAACAATCGGACCACCCCAAAGCAGCCCAAGCCATCGCCTTGATGGTCTACCGCATCCAACAATATTTCGGTGCCCTGACCGCAAGCCTCGGGGGACTGGATGGCGCGGTGTTCACCGCAGGAATTGGCGAAAATTCCAGTCTGATACGGCGTAAAACGTTGCAAGGTTTGCACTGGCTGGGGTTTGAACTCGACGATGTCGCCAATACGCAACATGCCACCCGTATCACCACACGACAATCAAAAATCCCCGCTTACGTCCTGCCAACCGACGAAGATTTGATGATCGCCCACCATGTGCAAGAGATCCTTGACACAAGATAGACGGGTCTCAACCAAACTTGAACAAAAAAGGAAGCACGGTAAACAAACATCCTATCAGCATGATGCTGGAAAAATCGGTGACAAAATAGGGAAAAATCAACAAAACCAGCCCGTACAGCATGGTACTTAACGGGCCGTTTTTCTTACCGGTACGCATATATGCCATGCCGATGATACTGAAAACAATCGAAGCAACAATGCCTTCCACGGAAAAACCGGAGACCATCGATTGCACCGTTGTGTCCTGCTGCAACGTTTGCATCAGTTTATCAACCGACTGCGCATTGTCCAGCAAACTTTTAACATCGTTGTTCATAGGGCATCGGTCCTCATTTCTTCACGGTCCTGTTTGGCATGGTGCCAAAGAGTCACACCGGACGTGACCATTCCAAGCTGTCAGCGTGATGGTGGAACCATGGAAGGCACGGGTACCGATAGTGCAGGTGGCGGTGGCGCGGGTGTTGAAGGTGCAGGCAACCGCATTTCCTGAATGGGTGCCGTGGGGTACCCCGTTGGTTGCAGGCTTGGTTGGTTCATCTTCATCACAGCAAACAACGCACCGATAATCAATGCGGTTTGGGCGACAAACATCCCTGCCGTCCATCGGATGGTATCCACCTTGGCGGATTCAATATCCTTCCGCAACTCAAGTTTGCTTGTCTCAATCTTGACATCCAGTTCCTTGACTCGGGCTTCAGCTTTGACATCCAGTTCTTTGATGCGGGCTTCCGCTTTGACATCCAGTTCCTTGACTCGGGCTTCCGCTTTGACATCCAGTTCTTTGATGCGGGTTTCAGCTTTGACATCCAGTTCTTTGATGCGGGTTTCAGCTTTGACATCCAGTTCCTTGATGTCCCGCTTCAGGTTGGCTTCAATGGTTGCCATGTCCTTGCGTACATCAGCCAAGTCTCGTTTAAGATTGGCTTCGATGGCTGCCATGTCCTTACGAAGATTGGATTCCACGTCAGCCAAATCCCGCTTGAGCGTAGCCATATCCTGTTTGGTTGCGAGACGATCTTCCACCAGGGCGAGAATAGCTTCTGCCTGGATTTCCGCTTGACGTTCGTCCACCCCAGCATCCCGGAGCTTTTTGACGTAGGCGTGCGTATCGAAGGCGATGGTTGTACTCATGGCAGCTTCCTTCCAGGGTCAATCCAATCGATTCCCTCAGGACATGGTACCCTATATCGTCCGATATCGTCCAACCTAATCACGCTTGTATCTTGGTTGGATTCCAAACACCGCATCAAAGTGTGATGCCATTCGTTCGATCCGCAGGTGAAGGAGCCCGCCATCCTCAAGACGAGGGTGCCAATTTTTGAATTTCCTTCAAATGGCGGATATTCACCACCTTATAGAGTTCCTCGTCATGGGCAGTCCCCTTTTTGCAGCAGACCACTACGGGACCATCCTGAGACATTTTGGCAATTTTTCGTTGCAATTTTTGCAAAACATCGTCCGGGATGGTATGATTAAAGTCCAGTATTTCCCATCCCGGATCAACCTTGCCCCCGGTGCGATGTACGGCCACGGGCTTGGGTGCAATGGCGGCATCGGCAAAAGTACGGGCAGCGGCTGCCGACATCTTCAAGGCAATGCCCTGCTCGTTGATACGCACAACCTTACAGGGAAATGCCACATGGAAGGCCGCGACTTCCTGCGCATCACTCAAAGCAATACGCAGCAATCCTTCGACATGAGGTTGCAACACCGCAGCATCTTGATCACTTTGAAACAAGATGCCGTTGAAACTGACATCCTTTGTCCTTCCTGTAATTACAATTCCTGACTTGAGAATTAACTCGGCACGGGAATGAAACAAGGGACGATCAAATTTTCTTTTATCATCCGCAACCGAGGCTTCATCCTCTCCCGTTCCCGGAAAATAGTTGCGGATTATTGCGTACAGTTTGCTGCGAATGATCGGCTTGACGATGTAGTCCGTTGCCCCCTGCGCCATGGCGGTCGCCTGATTTTCGCGGGAAAACAAGGCGGAAGTCATGATGATCACCGCACGTTCGTTTTGTTTCACACCCTGCTCCCTTTCCGCGGAGCGCATGCGGCTGACCGTCTCGTAACCATCGATTCCCGGCATCATGATATCTAAAAATACCAAATCATACGGATCTCCATCCACCGCCGACAAAATAAAAGCAGCGACCGCTTCATGACCGTTGGCCACCCGATCCACCTCGCCAATTTTTTTTAACAGCTCCTGCATCAGAGTCCAGGCATCATCCTCATCATCTGCAACCAATATTTTCAAGGCCATAACCCAATCCTCCTCTCGACTTGCCCACCCGATATCAGGCCAACCCGTGCTATCAACAATCGGCCCCCGACCCAGCCAAACAATGTTCCACATCAGTCGCTGGGCCACTCCGCATGCAAACGATCCAAATGTCCTTCCGCCTGGAACAGATCGCGACTCCGAGCGGCAAAAATCAAGTCCATGGCCACCTGCAAGATGGTATCCTCACCCTGCTGTTCGGCAAATCGCTGTATGCGACCTGCAAGCTGGACCACTTGATCGTACTGTGCAACCGCCAAATGGGCATGGATCTCTTTGAGCCCATCCGCCAACTGTAACCAAGATTCGGTGGTATTTCCAACATGGGCGATCATGTCCGATGGTGTTTCCCAGATTGGCATTGTCACCTCATGGGATGCTTGCGTAACCGGATCCTCATGTGCCAATACCGTTTTCGGATTTTCCATTCCGGGCAGGTGTTCACGAATCACCGCCACCAGTTTGTCGATATGCACCGGTTTGGCCACGAAAGCGTTCATTCCGGCAGCCAAACATTGCGCCCGCTGTTCCGACAAGACCGAAGCGGAAATAGCAATCACAGGCACCTGGGGATTAAGCCCGGATACCTGACCCTGCCGAATTCTGCGCGTTGTCTCCAAGCCATCCAAAATCGGCATCATAATATCCATGAGAATCAAATCGACAGGTTTATGAGCCAATTGATTCAGGGCATCATGGCCGTCATGCGCCAGGGAGACCAGGAATCCATATTTTTCCAAGGCATGTTCCAACAAGAGTAGATTACTTTCCTCGTCATCAACTGCCAGGATGGCCACTTGTCTGGTTTTCTCAGTTGGAGAAGTGGTGGCAACGGGGATCGGGGTGGACGGCACCGGATCCAACGATTCGCTGGTATCGGAACGGGGATAGGGAATACTGAAATGGAAGGTGCTGCCCGTGGAACCATCGCTTTCCACCCAAATGCTCCCTCCCGATTTTTCCACCAATTGGCGGCAAATGGCCAGCCCCAGTCCAGTACCGCCAAATTGTCGGGTAGTGCTGCCATCCGCCTGGGTAAAGCTGTGGAAAATAATCTCCTGATCCTTTCTGGGAACACCCACACCGGTATCCATGACCATGAAATGCACCGGAACCCGGTTGGCCTGTTCGCTCACAACAAAGCTGCCCGGCTTAATAACAAGGGCGACAAAACCGGTTTGAGTAAATTTGATGGCGTTGTGCAACAGGTTGATCAGGACTTGCCGCAAACGGACCGGATCGCCCACAACCCGGGAGGGAAGCCCTTCGTCATACTCCCAGGTCAAGCGCAGTCCCTTTTGACTTGCTGGCAGATGAATCAACGCCATGGCCTCGGCAGCCACCTGTTTGATAGCGAACGGGACCTGGTCCAATACCAGTTTATCCGCCTCCAGCCAGGAAAAATCGAGTATATCGTCCATAATGGCCAAGAGTGCATCGGCAGAACGATGTACGGTTTGCAAATAGTGCCTCTGGCGATTATCCAGGTTGGTATCCAGGACCAAGTCGATCATGCCGACGACGGTATTCATGGGAGTCCTGAGTTCATGACTCATATTAGCCAAAAATAAACTTTTCGCATGATTGGCCCGTTCCGCTTTTTCCTGTGCCTGCGCCAACTCCAGTTCGTTGACATTGAGTTGCAGCCAATAGCCAACCATGATCAAGAAAACGAGAAAAAAGGTGGCCCCGGAAAAGAACTCGGGGGCAAAGCCGGGGGTAGGTAGGGCATACATGGGAATGGGGATAAAAACAGCGGCAAACATCGCCGTATAGTGCAGGCCACAAATGGCAAATGCCATGACCATGGCGCTTACCAATTTTTGCATGATGATATCCTGGCCCTGATATTGGAGCATGCGAGCCGTAAATCTCAAGGCAATGAACGATACAACAACGGCAACCAGAATGGAGAGCAGAAATAGTTCTGGGAGATAACGAATGTGGGCCGGCATCCGCATGGCCGCCATGCCGATATAATGCATGATGCCGATACCCAACCCCATGATCACACCACCGGCCAGATGTTGTTGCAAGCCGCTGTTTTTCCGCACGGCCAGTCGCAAGGCGAAAAAGGAGGAAGCAATGGCCGGCAGAACAGAGAAAAAGGTTGTCAAAAAATCGTAGGAAACCCGGCAGCTCATATCGTAGGCCAGCATGCCGACAAAATGCATGGACCAAACCCCGACCCCCATAACCAACGCCCCGACACCGATCCAAAGCTGTCGTGAAAGGACGTTCCCAAACCGTTCCGAATGCGACAATTCGACGCGAATGGCAATGTCCAAGCCGGTGAGAGAGGTGATACTGGCAACGGCGAAGGAGAGCATGACCAGGCGCCAGTCGTAAAACCCAACCATGAGGCTCGGCGGCATGGAGCCGGTGATAAAAAAATCGCTCAGCATAATGTGGGATCACCCGAAATAATGCCTGATATGGAACAGCACTAAACAACCACCGGCTAAGGCCGGTGGGTTTGGATTGCGGACTGAAAGTCCGAATACCGGCTGAAGCCGGTCGG
>JADGCN010000189.1 GCA_015228975.1 Magnetococcales bacterium | reverse complement strand
CTACCGTAGGTTCCGGCGTCGGTGCTGCCGTCGGTTCCGGCGTTGGTGCTGCCGTAGGTTCCGGGGTCGGTGCTGCCGTTGGTTCAGGGGTCGGCGCTACCGTAGGTTCAGGCGTCGGTGCTGCCGTTGGCTCCGGCGTTGGCGCTACCGTAGGTTCAGGCGTCGGTGCTGCCGTTGGCTCCGGCGTTGGCGCTGCCGTAGGTTCAGGGGTCGGTGCTGCCGTTGGCTCCGGCGTTGGCGCTGCCGTAGGTTCCGGTGTCGGCGCAGCCGTCGGTTCAGGCGTTGGTGCTACCGTAGGTTCCGGGGTCGGTGCTGCCGTCGGTTCCGGCGTTGGTGCTACCGTCGGTTCCGGCGTTGGTGCTACCGTAGGTTCCGGTGTCGGTGCAGCCGTTGGCTCAGGGGTCGGCGCAGCCGTCGGTTCAGGCGTCGCCGCTGCTGTCGGCTCAGGCGTCGGCGGGTTGGTAACCGGAGGAGCGGTCACCGCAGGCGTTTCCCTGACCGCAGCATCCGCAACCGGGGTACCTACATCGGGTTGATTTCCCGGTAACGGCGTCGGCTCCACGCCTCCTGGTGCAACCGGTTGACCCTCAGGGGCACCCGAAACCGGAAATTGGATCGGTTCATACTCGGGAACATGGGTCGGTGGTGGCGGCACGGGATCCTCAGCCCCACCATTCGGGTTATTAATCGGCGGCACAGTCGGCAATGGCGACGCTTGATCCTCAACCACACCAACACCACGCAGTCCAACCTGATGTGCCTCCTCCTCACGGGGAGGTGCTTCAAACTTGACGAAGTCGGGCTGCAAATTGGCCTTGTCAGAATGGTCGGAGGCATCAATACGACCCGCATGCTCAATAGCATCTCCAGGTCCCGATTCCGCCGTGTTCGCATGGCTGAGGGATGTCAAATCGTCCAAAACCTGGGCAGATTCTTTTTGTTCAGCAGTCACAGTGTTTTGATTGTCTTCAGCCATTGTAAGATCCCTCACAAATTATCATTATTTATTATACCATTGCCCTTGCAGCATCCCTGTCGCCCCATCGATGCGCATCCAAACCACGGCTACACCGATCTAGTGTGTATGGTATTTGTTGCAGATGCAAAATTCCATGTGCCATTGGTTATACTATTTTTTAATAGTTGAATCCGCCCCCTATGCTATATTTATATATCATATTGATATTGTTTTAATTATTCTTGCAATCCCGGAAACATATCCAAGAGCGATTTCACGCAACACGAAAAAAATGCAAACGAACGTTACCCACCCCGGACTATCGAAACAGGGTAACATGACTTGACTTATAGGCTCTGGCCAGTATATCCCATCTCAAGGCCCTGGATGACCGGCCTCCATCGCAGTTGAGATCTTTCCTGGCCCTCGATAAGTCATAAGGTTCCCCCACCGATGGTTCGCATTGAATTCGACCAGGGTACATTGACACTCCATGGCAGCCCCGATGTCTTGGCCCCGGTTGCACAATACGTCCTGTGGGACGAACGAACCCAATGTTTCCGTTCCGAGGGAATCCATTACGGCCCCATTCTGCTCACCCTGCACAAACTTAAAATACCCTTTACCGACAATGCCCGACGTTTTGCGACCCACCCCCTGGCCCCGCACAACGATCCCCCGCCGCGACCACACCAGAAAGAAGCCATCGAAGCCTGGATTGCCGCGGATAGGCGTGGGGTGGTGGTACTCCCCACCGGAGCCGGCAAAACGCTGGTCGCCCACATGGCCATCGCCCATGTGCGCCGTGATACCCTTGTGATCGTCCCCACTATTGATCTCATGATGCAGTGGCATGACCGTCTGGGTCAAAGTTTTGGGCTGACCATCGGGCTGTTGGGAGGGGGGAGCCGAACCCTGGAAACCATCACCGTCAGCACTTACGATTCGGCCATTATCCATATGGATCGCATCGGCAATCGCTTTGGCCTGATTATTTTTGACGAATGCCACCATCTTCCCGCCACCAGCTCCCGTCTCATGGCCACCATGGCCATCGCCCCCTTCCGCCTGGGACTCACCGCCACGCCCGAACGCAGTGATGGTACCGATGGTGATTTGATTCATTTGATCGGCCCGCTGTGCCATCGTTCGGAAATTGCGGAGCTGGAGGGAGAATTTTTATCCCCCTATCTATTGGAATCCATTCCCATCTACTTGGATGACGATGAGCGGACCGCCTACGATGCCGCTTATCAACAATACTATGAGTTCAAACGGGCCAGTGGCATCAGTTTTCGCGACCCTCACGGGTGGAGCCAGTTTGTCAAGTTGTGCGCCCGCTCCCAGGAAGGACGCCAGGCTTACGCCGCATACCGCATGCAGAGAAAAATCGCCTTTGCCAGCCGCGCCAAGTTACGCGCCATCTGGCGCTTGCTGGTCCGCCATCGCCAGGAGCGCATTTTGCTGTTCACCGATGACAATGCCACCGCCTATACCATCGCCGAAACCTTTTTCTTGCCGGTTATCACCCACAACACCCGCGCCGGCGAACGAGCCCGACTGTTGGAAGCCTTTCGCGATGGCAGCCTGCCCTATCTCGTCAATTCCCGTATCCTGAACGAGGGCATCGATGTCCCGGATGTGGCCGTGGGTATTATCGTTTCGGGTCGCGGGTCGGTCCGCGAACACGTACAGCGCTTGGGAAGGATTCTCAGGCCCCGAGCCGGCAAACAAGCCATTTTGTATGAAATGGTTTCTGAAGATACCCGGGAAACCTTTACCGCCGAGCGCCGACGCCAACATGCCGCCTACCAAAAATCCACCCCGGAAATCACCGGGTAAAGGTTTGAACCATGCTGACCAAGGAATTGCTCCGTTTCAACCGTCGCCGGGATGGACGCATCCTGCCCCGCTTCATCGACACCAAAAGTCGGGATTATCTGAATCTTGCTGAAGAATTGATCACCATTTACAGCCAGTCCATCGGACTTGGCCATGACGAGATCAATGAGATCATCCAACCAGTCATGGATGCCAGTCGTTCCTCGCTGATCGCCAAGGGGATCAACAAACTCTTGCTGGACCGTTGCGAATTCCTGGAACCCGATCCCAAACTGGAAGAAATCCGTTGGGCCACGTTCAAAGAAGCCGCCCAACTCCTCTCCGCCCCGATTGTGGGTCACCTGGAAACCTTTCGCGAAGGGGTGGCGCAAGCGATGGGGATGACCACGGACACCTTGACCACGACCTTGTTTTCCGATTTGGCCAATCGTCAAACATTACAATCTTTTCGCCCCCTGAAAGGGCAACAAGTGTTGCACCGCTACAACATGGCCCTGGCTCAGGGTCTCCTGTTGGGAACAACCCATCTGGAATTGGAAATCGTTTCCCCCGATGTGGGGCGGCTGCGGCAATTTTTCCGGCAACTCAAATTTTTCCGCCTGCTGGCAACCATTTGTCCCCTCGCGCCGGACCATTATCACATCATCCTCGATGGCCCTTTAAGTTTGTTCGACATGGTGCGCAAGTACGGCCTGCAATTCGCTTCCATCCTGCCGGCGGTCTGCCACCTGGAGAAATGGTCATTGAAGGCCGAAGTCCGACCCGCCGGTCAAGGGGCGGGTCAACTACTGCTGGATCAGGATTCGGGTTTGGTATCGCATTATTCCGCCTCCAGCAGCTATGTTCCCCCGGAATTTGCACGCTTCGCCACGCAATTTACCACGGAAGCCACCGATTGGACCATCCTGCCCGAAGTCCATCCCCTGCATCTGGAAGCCAATGATTTAATCGTTGCCGACTTCACGTTTCGTCATATCTCCAAGCTCACCGTCCACATGGAACTGTTCCACCGTTGGCACAAGGCTCCCCTGCTCCGGCGCTTGTCACAATTGGAAACCAGCAAAAAAAGAAAATCCACCCCCAACCTGGTGGTCGCGGTGGATCGGTCCCTGGCCAAAAATCCGGAAATCACCGAAAAATTGCAGGAATCCCCTTATTTCCAAAAGTTTGGCCTGCCGTTTAACGAATTCCCTTCGGTCAAACGGGTGGTCAAAACGCTTGAAAGCTTTCTGCCATGATTGATCGATGCCGCACACCCAAGCCACGGGAATGGTCACATCGGGGCACAATCATGGCGTCACCCCTTCTGATTCCAGTATACGGGTCAATCCGTTGATGAGTACAATATGGAGCATGTACAACTATAGACAATGTCTAGTTTTTACTGTAAGGCTTGCGAAGCAGATGCTTTAGAATCAATTTCTGAGGTTGTTCTGACTACCGACAAAACCTTACTAATTATAACATTTTTAACTCTTGTTTTCTCGCTCTCATCAGAGTGGCTTTCTGTTAATCGGATTGCCAGACCAAGTTGCTGAACCCGAATTAATTGACTATAATAGAGAAGAGACATCTTCTGTGTCTTTTTATGGAGATACAAAAAAGTACCTGCAATAATATGTAACTATTCAGCACCCTGTCTTACGAAAAATCCTTGACACGGTTTTTTGTGATTTTTTGAAAAACCAATCGCAGATCAAGATGCCATCTGATTTGGCCGTTTGCTGACCATCCACGGCAAGGTTTTTCGCATCAAAGTTCATCCATACCCCTGGCCACATGGTACTGCCCCATCTGCGATCCTTGGTGGCATTGCGGAGCAAAATTTTTACCCAAAAAAGCCGTGATACACTCCTTGCGTCCATCAAACGCGAGGAGGTTCTCTTTGAAGATCAACGCAGATGAAATTCGTTCCACCGTCGATCAGGTGCGCCGTTTGCTCCAGGAGGAGACAACCATCTCTCCGACTCTCAAGGCTACCCTGGAGATGCTATTGTTGGTCGTGACTATCTTGCTCAACCGGCTTGGTCTCAACAGCCGCAACAGCAGCACACGGCCATCGGACGACCCGAACCGGAAGAAAACTCCTCGCACCGGCAATGGCAAAAAGCCTGGAGGCCAAAAAGGGCATCGGGGAACCACCCTCAGCCCTGTCACCGATCCTGACGAAATCATCATCCTGAAAGTGGACCCAACCACGTTGCCGCAAGGTGTCTATCGGGAAGACGGCTTTGAATCTCGCCAGGTCTTCGATGTGGAAATCTCGGTCAACGTTACCGAATACCGGGCGCAAATACTGGTCGATCAATCAGGAAAACGCTGGGTCGCACCCTTCCCTCAAGACGTCTCTGCTCCGGTCCAATACGGCAGCAGCGTCAAGGCTGGTGCTGTCTACATGTCCCAGTACCAATTGCTTCCCTACAACCGGGTCGAGGAACAGTTCGGCGACCTGTTCCAGATTCCGCTCAGTTCCGCATCGGTGTTCAACTTCAGAGTTCTTGATCCCTACTTGTTTCTATAGGGTTTTTTACCAATCAGG
>JADGCN010000188.1 GCA_015228975.1 Magnetococcales bacterium | reverse complement strand
CGAAAGCGGGAATCCAGAATGAGTCGGCACGGACGAAACGATGATCAAGGCCCAAGCAACCGACAAGAACAGGAGGACAGAACATGGGCAAACCATCCAATTTGACCCCAGAACAGCGCACAGAGATCGTATTGGCCTTGTTGCGGTGAGAGGAACCGGCATCTATACTGGCTCGCCGTTACGGTGTCAGCACCAAGACCATGGGTCAATGGAAGGAGGATTTTATCGCCGCAGGCACATCTGGTTTGGCCGCAGGAAAGCGCTTGGCAGGTGATAATGCAAAGCAATTGGCCGCGTTGGAATCGGCAGGAGCAGAACGTGATAGAGTCATCGGTAAGTTGACCATTGCCAACGTGATTCTAAAAAAAAGTGGTGCCGTCCTCCCATCGATGACATGTTTTCGGCAGGAGTTGACAGCCATGTGCCAATCCAACACCATTGTCCGGCACACGAAGGTGCTGGCACTGCTGAATATCAGTAGGTCGTCGTGGTACCATCGACATGTCGGCCAGGAGGAAAGGGCTGCTGCGGTCCGCAAGGTGGCAGAACGCTATCCAATGTGGGGATAGAAACGGATCGCTGTCGTCTGTCGCCGGGAAGGCATTCAGGTTGAGGTGAACAAGGCCGAGTCCATTCACGGCAAATTGTCTAAGCCC
The DNA here is from genome assembly GCA_015228975.1 of Magnetococcales bacterium. Taxonomy (GTDB): domain Bacteria; phylum Pseudomonadota; class Magnetococcia; order Magnetococcales; family UBA8363; genus UBA8363. Next base: position 4,751 of record JADGCN010000188.1, on the reverse strand, counting down.
CCGTTTCTGGTGACGGACAATGGCTCGTCCTTTTTAGGCAAACGGTTTCAAGAGTTTATCGCTGACGGCTTTCATCATGTGCGCATCCAGTACCGAACTCCAACGCAACTGGGGCCCCTGGAGCGGTTCCATCAGGCCCTCAAGACTGAAGGAGGTGTACTGGAGGCTCTACGACAATCCTGGCCATTGCCGTCAGAGCCTGGAGGCCTATCATGAGGTTTACAACACAATCAGGCCGCATTGGGCCTTGAGGCCAGAGGGTGGTGGTGATCCAGTCACCCCAGCAGATGTCTATGCTGGTGGGGTCTCCATCACGATTCCGAAGTGGCAGCATTGGGCCAAGGCCGCCAAGAAGAAGCTGCAAGAAATGATGGAGGCTGATGCCGATAAGGCACTGGCGGCATGACCATCATGGATATGAAACCAGTCCGCCCTTTCCGTGTCCAGTTAAACCGGGAGAATCCGATAGGCTGCAAGGATCAAAACGACTATTGGGGACAGGGCGGCATCATCCGATCTTATGTTTTTGAAAATAAAAAAGGAACGATACCATGAAAAAATGGCACATGGGTTTGATATTTGTATTCACACTTTGGACGTGGTGCAACGCCCTGGCAGCCGAAGGACCCATCATTCTCAAGTTCAGCCATGTCGTAGCCAAAGAGACCCCCAAGGGCAAGGCGGCGGAAAAATTTCGCGAGTTGGCGGAAAAATATACGCAAAACAAGGTCAAGGTTGAGGTTTATCCCAACAGCCAACTCTTCAAGGACAAGGAAGAACTCGAAGCCCTGCAAATGGGAACGGTTCAAATGCTGGCACCCTCCCTGGCCAAATTTGGACCTCTGGGGGTCAAAGAGTTCGAGGTCTTCGACCTGCCCTATCTATTTGATGACTACCAGCAATTACACAAAATCACTCAAGGTCCGGTGGGTCAGCTCATGCTGAGCAAGCTGTCCGACAAGGGGATACTCGGCCTCGCCTACTGGGACAACGGTTTCAAACAAATGAGCGCCAACAAACCCCTCAAGGAACCAAACGATCTGATGGGGCTGAAAATGCGCATCCAATCATCCAAGGTATTGGATGCCGAAATGCGCGCCCTGGGTGCCAATCCCCAGGTCATGGCGTTTTCTGAAGTCTATCAGGCCCTGCAAACCGGGGTCGTCGATGGTACCGAAAACCCAATGTCCAATTTTTATACGCAAAAAATGCATGAGGTACAAAAATATGTGACATTGTCCAATCACGGTTATCTGGGCTATGCGGTCGTTGTCAACAAAGCCTTTTGGGAAGGTCTGCCCGGCGAAATCCGTGGCCAGTTGGCCCAAGCCATGACCGAGGCTACCGACTATGCCAACCAAATCGCCAAACAAGAAAATGACCAGGCCCTGGAAGCCGTACAAAAAACCGGCAAAACGGAAATAATTTCCCTCACCCCGGAACAGCGCCGCGCCTGGAAACAAGCCCTTGTCAAAGTACATCAGGAAATGGCCTCCCGCATCGGCGGTGGGTTGATCCAATCGATCTATATCGCCGCCGAATTCGACCCGGGCAAATTGTGAGCCCTGATCGCCACGGCCCCATGGTCATGTTGGGGCGTCTCCTGGACCGTCTGGAAGAGTGGTTGATAACCACCCTCATGGGAGCCGCGGTGGTCATCATTTTTGTCGCCGTAGTGCATCGTTATGCCCTGGGCATCCCCTGGTTGCACCCATTTCTTTCCAGATGGAATACCAGTTGGAGTCAGGAACTCTGTATCTACCTGTTCATCTGGATGGCCAAATTCGGTGCCGCATACGGCGTGCGCACCGGTATTCACATCGGTGTGGATGTATTGGTCAAGCGCCTGAAAGGTGCCGCCCAGAAACGTATCGTGCTGCTGGGACTCCTGGGCGGCATCGTATTCACCGCCACGGTTGGCACACTCGGCGCTCATTTCGTCTGGGTGATCGGCCACACCGATCAGACTTCCGCCGATTTGGAAATCCCCATGTGGCTGGTGTACCTGTGCATCCCCCTGGGGTCATACTTGATGTGTTTTCGTTTCATGCAGGTGTTCCGCCACTATTATCTCTCGGGTCATCTGCCGCACCATGACCCCCTGCGCCATGCCCATCTGGCGGATACGTCATCATGACCAGCCTTATCATTTTCACCCTGCTGGCCTTGTTGCTGATCACCGGCATGCCGGTCTCCATCGCCTTGGGCCTGACGGTGTTGATTTACCTGTTCACCCTGACGCATGTGCCCGTTGAAGCGGTCGCCCTGAAATTGTTCACCAGTATCGAACGCTTTGAAATCATGGCCATCCCGTTTTTCATCCTGGCCGGCAGCTTTCTCACCCACGGTGGCGTGGCGCGACGCATGATCCGCTTCGCCACCGCCATGGTGGGTCATTGGCATGGCGGTCTGGGATTGGCGGGCATTGTCTCCTGCGCCCTGTTCGCCGCCATTTCCGGTTCCTCCCCGGCCACCGTGGTCGCCATCGGTTCCATCCTGATGCCGGCCATGGTCAAAGCGGGATTTCCCAAGGAATTCGGCACCGGGGCCATCACCACCGCCGGTGCCCTTGGCATCCTCATCCCCCCCTCCATCGTCATGGTCATGTATGCCGTGGCCACCAATTCTTCCATCGGTACCCTGTTCATGGCCGGGATCGTCCCGGGCTTGGTACTCGCCGGCCTTTTGGGATTGGTCACCTGGTATCGCGCCAGACGCTTCGGCTATCCCCGACAACCCATCGCCAGTTGGCGCGAACGCTGGCAAGCCTTGCGCGACAGCTTCTGGGGCTTGTCCCTGATCCTGCTGGTCATGGGCGGCATCTATTCCGGTCTGTTCACCCCAACCGAAGCGGCCGCCATGAGTGCCGTTTATGCCTTCTTCGTAGCCACCTGCATCTATAAAGATTTAAAACTCAGCGAAACCCCCGGGGTTCTCCTGGAAGCCGCCAATATGAGCGCCATGTTGCTCTACATCATCGCCAATGCCATCCTGTTCTCTTTCCTGCTGACCTACGAAAACATACCCCAAGCCATGAGCGCCTGGATGTTATCCCTGGGACTCGGCAAGGTGATGTTCCTCCTGGCGGTCAATATCCTTCTGCTGATCGCCGGCGATTTCATGGAACCCTCTTCCATCATTCTCATCATGGCACCCCTGCTTTTTCCCGTTGCCACCAGTTTGGGGATCCATCCCATCCATTTTGGCATCATCCTCACCGTCAACATGGAAATAGGCATGGTCACCCCACCGGTAGGATTGAACCTGTATATCGCCAGCGGCCTCAACCGAATGGGCCTGGGGGAAGTCACCATCGCCGCCCTCCCTTGGATGATCGCCATGCTGGCATTCCTGGTGTTGGTCACCTACTGGCCTCCCCTCTCCCTTTGGTTGCCATCCCTTCTCGGCATGCTCTCGTTCTGATAAAATCTTAAACCAGATCGACACACATCCTACGTGACCAATAATTCCGATCATTCAATATAGAGACCCTTTTGCAGATCAGGATGACTCATCCACACCAATTATCAGGACAACAAAGGATGAATTATTCAGAAATGATCCAGGCCTTACAAAATGCCACATCCTTTGACCTGTACCGCCTGCAGAGCGGGATCACAGCCCTGTTGGATGATCCCCAACGCCTCCAGGACATCAAGCGACGTCTGCGGGTGGGCATGGACGTCTCCTTTTTCAACGCCAGGGAAAACCGCCTCATGGACACGGTACTCCATTCCATCTCCCGTACCAAAGTCACCCTGAGGGAGAAGGAAACTGGTGGACTCTGGACCGCCCCACTCTACGCCCTCAACCTGGATGGAGCCAACACCGACATTCACGCCACATCGGGTGGATCAAGCCGTCACCCTTTGGACAAAAACCGCCTCAAAGTCGGCGATTGGGTTGGGTTTCACGACCGCAACAATCGAGAATTATACGGCACCATTCGCCAACTCAACGCCAAAACAGCCTCGCTTGTAACCACCGATGGGCAAAAATGGCGCGTCTCCTACGCACTCCTGTTTACCGTTGTTGAGGCCCATGGTCGTCACGAGCCGGAACCTCTTACAATTGAAGGAGAAATCGTTTCTCGATAACGTCATGGGCTCAGATTAACCTACAGTTCATTATTTTTTAACATGATGTTCATTTTTCCATTGACATTGTGTGATTAATGAGACTAAATTCCACCTCGAACCTGTAACTCAAGGTCGTTTATGAGTCAGACCGTTACCTTTGAACTTTTATTAGGATGAGCAAACGATGAAAAAGACCCTGCTTTCTGTTGCCTCCATTCTGACCCTCGGCTTCACCAGCTTGGCCTTTGCTGCCGGTAGCTACAACGATGTCCCGAGCAGTGACGCGCAGTACCAGGCCTGCTTGAGCTATGCCAACAAAAACTGGGAAGGTGGCAACGATCCCAGCCCGATTGCCGGTCAAACCAAGATGGCCGCCTTTTGCGAATGCATGTGGAATGAAACGCCTGATGACTTCAGGGGCAGCCTCGCCAAATTTTCCGAGTCGGAGAATGGCAAAAGAATCAACAAAATCTGTGAGAAATATTCCAACTGGGGTAGCTGATCGCTCCTCTTTTCTCGCTTGTTCAATAAAAGGGCCGCGCAGTTTGCGGCCTTTTTATTTTCCGATTGAATTGTTCTTCCGAAGCCTGGGTTTCCGGGAATTTTTTCATTAACCATTTAAACCGCAGCTATCTTGGAATGTGCCGTTATTGTCATCCCCGCGAAAGCGGG
>JADGCN010000187.1 GCA_015228975.1 Magnetococcales bacterium | reverse complement strand
CAGGAAGGGCGTCAGGAAGGGCGTCAGGAAGAGGCCGTGGCCATGCTTAAGCGCCAGTTGCAGCGCCGCTTCGCTGCCGTGCCTGATTGGGCGAATGAAAAAATCACCAGGGCCGAATTGTCAGCCCTGGAAAATTGGAGTCTCCGTATTCTTGACGCGCACTCTTTGGACGATGTTTTTTCGGACTAAGGCGTGAGCCAAACAACGCCTCTCGCTCCACCATTTCACTGTTTTGCAGAAATCGTCTTGGAAAACAGATCACCTACTTGGCTTGGCTCGCTTTGATTTTGGCCAAGGCGTCCGGGCCATAATAGTTGCAGGCCCCTTTTTTGGCCACGGGTTCCAAACCCAAAGATTGAATAGCCTTTTTCACCTTGGCATCGGAAATACCCAACTCTTTGGCCATTTTACCCGCAGTCAGCAGTTCCTCATTTTTATCCGACATATCCGATTCTCCCTTGTTGCATGTCACCCAAGCCACCCATCATATTTGCTCTCGGGTAGCCAGAAAACGCAGCATAGGCCATTCCTTGGCGGCATTGTCCAAACGCCAGGCATTGCGCGCCATATAGACCGGCAAACCATCATGATCTTCGGCCATGTCCACAGCATTGGCATCGATGAATTTTTTAACGCTCAGGGCATCCTCTCCGATCACCCACCGGGCCGTATAAAATGGCGTGGATTCAAAATGAACCACCATTTCATACTCGGTACGAATCCGATCAGCCAAAACCTCAAATTGGAGCGTCCCCAATACGCCGACGATCCAATCGGAACCAAAGTGGGTTTTAAAGACCCGCGCCGCTCCCTCTTCCCCTAGTTGGATCAAGGTTTTGCCCAAATGTTTGGTACGCATGGGATCATCAGGACGGATGCGCCGCAACAATTCCGGGGCAAAACTGGGGACACCGGTAAATTTGAGTTCCTCCCCTTCGGTCAGGGTGTCGCCAATACGCAAGACGCCATGATTGGGAATGCCAATGATATCGCCAGCCCAGGCCTCTTCCAAGGTTTCCCGTTCCCGGGCCAGGAAAATCATGGGATTATGCACATTCAAATTTTTCCCGGTACGCTGATGCACCAGCTTCATGCCACGCTTGAAGTGCCCGGAACACAGCCGAATAAACGCAATACGATCCCGATGTTTCAAGTCCATATTGGCCTGGATTTTAAACACGAATCCCGTCACCTTTTCCTCACCCGGATCGACACGGCGCTCCCGGGCCGGCTGCGGCCTCGGGGGAGAAGCCATGGTCGCCAGACCCCACAACAGTTCCCGTACCCCAAAATTATTGACGGCACTGCCAAAAAACACCGGCGACAAATCTCCGCGTAAAAAGCTTTCCCGGTCGAAAGCAGGGCATAATTCCCGAGCCATGTTGACATCTTCCCGCATTGTCGCCCAGGCCTGTCCAGGTAGCAGGGTAGCCAATGCCGGATCGTCAAGTCCCTGACAAGAAATGGCCTCTTGCACGGCGGACCCATCGCCGCGTTGCATGAACATCAAACGGTCATGGAGAAGATCGTAACAGCCGAGAAAATCCCGCCCCATGCCAATGGGCCAGGAGGCGGGCGTCACTTCCAGGGCGAGCTGATTTTCAATATCACTCAATAATTCATAGGGGCTGCGGCCATCCCGATCCATTTTATTGATAAAGGTAATGATGGGAACATGACGCAGGCGACATACCTCGAATAATTTCAACGTTTGCGCCTCGATACCCTTGGCGGCATCCAACACCATGACGGCCGTGTCCACCGCCGTCAACGTGCGATAGGTATCCTCGCTGAAATCTTCATGTCCCGGGGTATCCAGCAGGTTGAACACCATGGCATCGTGTTCAAAAGTCATCACCGAAGCGGTCACGGAAATCCCCCGCTCACGCTCGACCTTCATCCAGTCGGAACGGGCGCGGCGGGCCTGACCACGGGCCTTGACCCGGCCCGCCATTTGTATGGCCCCACCAAAAAGCAACAATTTTTCCGTCAGTGTGGTTTTACCCGCATCGGGGTGGGCAATAATGGCGAAAGTACGCCGGTTGCCATAAGCAGGGGGATTTTCCTTCATGGTGCCTCAAACGCCATCTGGCCGTTGATGGATCAATCATGGTCGTCAAAGACAGTTTTTCATGAATCACCCGCCCCCGACAAAATCCCTACGGCAGCAAAACTGTGTTGACCAGTCCGAATGCATACTCCACCCCCTGCGAAATGGCAACGGCCAGAGCCATGGATCCCCCGATTGCAGTCAGCATGATCACACTTTGGCGGATGGGTTCCACAATTTTGCTGGCGTTCAGGCGAAGGGTTAGCGACATGACGACCCCCTGGGGCAATAAAACGTGGCTGATTAGGGCTCGGAGCCAACCGATTCTGGTCATCCGATACAAACCGTTCCTGGAACTCGCAGGAATCGAGCCAAGCCCCCGGGTACGTCATGGTGGCGATTTTTCCTTATCCCATCCGGTAAACCGGGTTACCATGGTCGAGCTGAATACAAGCCCTGAAGAATGCTGCCAGCACTACTCCTGAAGAAAAAATGGGCTGCACACCGAATCATCGAAAGATCACCCGGAGGGGACCATGGCCAAAAAGCAGGAACTCGGACAACGCCTCAAACAGTTGATCGCTTGGCAAGAGTGCATCCACAAAAATTGGCATCCCACGCAGAATAAGGAATTGCTTGAGTTTTTCATGGAGATGCTCGCCTCCGCCCTGCATGCCGAGCGCTGCAGCATTTTCATTCACGATCCCGTCAGCGATGGCGTCTGGCTCAAATGTGGTACCGGGCTTGAGGAACGGGCCATTGTCATTCCCAAAACCGGTTCCAACGTTGGCAAGGTCATCGCCACCGGTCGTTATGTCAGCATCACCAATGAAGAGGAAAAATCCAGCTTTTCCAAAAAAGTCGAAGTTTTGACCGGTTTCAAAACCAAGAGCATGCTGTGTGTCCCCATCAAAAGCCCGAACCGCGATGAAATCCCCGGAGCCATTCAACTCTTGAATAAAATAGGCGATGAAAACAACCAGGGATTCACCGACAAGGATCGCATCGTCCTGGAAAAAGCAGCCAGTCACCTGGGCATGGTGATTGAAAACATCTATCTGGGGCAGGAACTGGTCGAAATCACCGGCAAACTAACCGGTCGCATCGACGTTGCCGAGTGGATCATCAAACTTTGGATCGGTTTCATGGGCGTGGTCATTGCCGTAGCCTTTGGCATCATCATCTACTTCACACCACACATTCTCAGCATCCTGCACCGATGACAGCACAGGCATTTTTGAGTCAAGGATTTTCGGACCGAAGACCCCGCAAAAAAAATGTATTACCCCCATCACGAAATCTTGACACAGTCGGCGTTCCCATTCACATTGACCCGCATTAACCGATAATCAAACACGGCAACCGCGGTAGTGTCCCTTGGAAATTGTCCTCGCCACGCGCAACAGGAAAAAGGTGGAAGAGATTCGGCGTATGTTTATGGAAACACAAATTTCTTTTCTTGATTTGAATGATTTCCCAGATAGCCCCGATGTTGAAGAAACCGGATCCACCTTTGCCGAAAATGCCGACCTGAAAGCCTGCACCATCTCCAAATATACCCAACGGTTTGCCCTGGCAGACGATTCCGGTCTGGTAGTGGACGCACTGAATGGAGAACCTGGCGTACGTTCCGCCCGCTATGCCGGCGCAAACGCGACTGACCAGGATAATTTGAATCTGTTGCTGACCAACCTGCACAAGGATCCACAAGCCAGTCGCACAGCACACTTTGAATGCGTATTGAGCTTGTGTTCGCCACAGGGTATTGTACAACGGTTTTCCGGGTTGGTCGATGGGGTCATCATTGAGACACCAAAGGGCAATAACGGCTTTGGATACGATCCCGTGTTCGTCCCGCGGGGTGAACGCCTGACTTTTGCCGAAATGCCAGGCTGGCAAAAAGATCAGATCAGCCACCGTGGACGGGCGTTGGCAGCCATGGCCAAAGCGCTGACCCGGCAGCAGCCGGTAAGTATCGGGGCATTAAACAACTCATAGAGCCATCTTTTTCACTCACGAGGAGCATACCATGTCAAAACTGGTTCCACCCCATGGCGGGGGCGATTTGAAGCCGTTACTGTTGACCGGAACCGCCCTGGAATCCGCCATCAAGAAGGCCCGTGGGCTGGAGTCTTTGAAGATGACCTCCCGTGAATCGGGCGACCTGATCATGTTGGGAATTGGTGCCTTCACCCCGTTGGATGGATTCATGAATCACGCCGACTGGGAGGGCGTGTGCCGCAATACCAAACTGGCCAATGGCGTTTTTTGGCCCATCCCCATTACCCTGTCCACGAGCAAACAAAAAGCGGATACCCTGGGAATCGGCCAGGAAGTCGCCTTGATCGACGATGAGACCGGCGAAATTCGCGGCATCATGAAGGTCGAGGAAAAATACACCATCGACAAAGCCCTTGAGTGCCAAAGTGTCTTTCAAACCACCGACGCCGCGCACCCCGGTGTACAAATGGTCATGGCACAGGGAGAAATCAATATTGGCGGACCCGTTCAAGTATTGTCCGAAGGGGAATTCCCCGCCAAATACCAGGGCATCTACATGCGCCCCGCTGAAACACGCGCCCTCTTCGAGAAAAAAGGCTGGAGCCAGGTCGCCGCCTTCCAAACCCGCAATCCCATGCACCGTTCCCACGAATTCCTCGCCAAAATTGCCGTGGAAATATTGGATGGGGTGTTGATCCATTCCGTTTTGGGCAAACTCAAAGCCGGGGATATCCCCGCCGAAGTGCGCGCCAAGACCTATGATGTCCTCATTGAAAAATATTTTGTCAAAGATACGGTGGTTCAGGCGGGCTACCCCATGGACATGCGCTACGCCGGCCCCAAAGAGGCCCTGTTGCATGCCGTATTCCGGCAAAACTACGGCTGTTCCCATCTGATCGTCGGACGTGACCATGCCGGAGTTGGTGATTATTATGGACCTTTCGACGCCCAATTCATATTCGACCAGGTTCCTGAGTCGATGCTCAGAACCAGACCCCTCAAAATCGACTGGACCTTCTACTGCTATAAATGCCAGGGAATGGCCTCCATGAAAACCTGCCCACACGGCAAAGATGATCGCCTTTTGCTGTCGGGCACTGCCCTTAGAAAAACATTGTCCGAAGGCAAGGAACCACCGGCAGAGTTCAGCCGACCGGAAGTAGTCAAGATCCTTCAAGAGTATTATGCCGGACTGGAAGAGGATCAAAAGGTGGAAATCAAGCTTAACAAGGCAGCAACCGGCTGATACCGACAGTCGGTAGTGGCCATCCAATCAACTCTCTACGATATTCGGAGGGGCATCCAATGCCAAGTTTTGTAATCCATGATAAGTGTGACGGGTGCAAGGGTCAGGACAAGACTGCTTGCATGTACATTTGCCCGAACAATCTGATGAAGCTGGACAAGGAAAGAATGAAGGGCTTCAACCAGGAGCCGGAACAATGCTGGGAAT
>JADGCN010000186.1 GCA_015228975.1 Magnetococcales bacterium | reverse complement strand
GGCAAGGAACAGAGGGTAGCTCCTCCTTGGTATATAATCTATCGGGTCCAAACAGATAAGCCCCCATCGGCATGGTTTTTCTCACTTTCAATCTGCTTGTATTTCGCAAAGCATTACCTTCACTTTGGCGTACTGGCAAAATGGGAATCCATTGATAATCATACTATACCGTCCTGCGGTAACCTGATGGGCGTGTCACAGGTTTCACTTTCAAATACAGGGTGTTTTTCACACCGGATATCCTCCCATCGATTATAACGTTCTATTGCCTCAGCAGTTATTTTCGCTATAATTTCCATTGACAGTGGCTTTTTTATATAATCAACTGCGCCGACTGAGAGAACCTCTTTGGCCAATTCCAAATTGTATTTTCCTGTTATTACAATAAATTGAGTCATTGGATACTTCTTTTTCACAAGCTTGATGAATTTAATGCCGTTATAATCCTGGAGATGAATGTCCATAAATATTATATGTGGAATTTCATCGTCAATGATTCCGAAAGCCTCGCTTATTGACATGGCTCTGATAAAGCCAAGATGACAGAGTGTCGGCTGAAACCGAAGATACCGTTCAATACTCTTTATAATCTCCAATTCTTCATCTATTATCATTAGTTTTAGCTTTTCAGCACTACCATGAATGCCCATTGAAAATGCCCCCCCCCATGATGTGTAGATATAGTGATTTCAACATAAAGGAAGCTGAACGACTGGTCAAAAATTTCTTGGATTCTGCCAAGGATGGAACATCATCCAAACAGACCAAGTAACCTGTAAAGGATTACCATGGTATGGGAATCCGTCACGCGTTTCCTTCCCGCCGAGCCGATTTTTTTTTCTCCCCCTGCAAAGAACAATTAAATACCGTAGATACTCGTGAATGATGGCCTGTGAGAAAGATCAGGTGATCCTTTTACCAGGACTCCAAGACAGGATGACGGGCACCATCCTGACCCCTCTGAACCGACGCCGGCTGCAAGTTATATGCAACCATTTATAAATTAAAGAAAATTTTTCCATATAAACGCGGCAAATCCCTGCATATCAACAAAATCAGGTACTTTGTTGATTTTTGAGAATAATCGCCCGCCAAGTGCTGCACATCACCCATATGGGTTAGAAAAGTACCTTTTTTTATTTTTTTTGTCGTGTATGATGTCAAATCGAGCCGACCGGATGGGAAATGCGTAAGAAAAATACGATGCCTTATGATAACAATAATTAAATTTTACGCAAAGAGATCGAAATGGGCAGAAATATTGATTCTCAAATTCTAACCTGTATTGACGCTTTATATGATGCGGCTGTTGATCATAGAAAGCTTGAACAAGCACTGAGGACCATCAACGTGGCCTTGGATGCGGATGGCTGCCACTTGGCGCATCATGATAGACAAAATCCTTTGTTTGACATATCCATACTTTGTAGTGAAGGTCCAATACTATGGAACGAGGATCTGGCAAAAAAATTTCAGAACCTGATTTTTGAAGATCCCCGCATCGTATTGGCCAATAGCTTCCCTGGAAAGCCAATATCATGCCGCACGTACCTGACTGATGAGGAACTTCATGCTTCCCGCGTCTATCAGGAAGTCCTCCGCTTTTCCAGGGCTGAATATACCCTGGGAGTTAATCTTCCAGGCAGTAATGATGATATTGTAACCGGCTTCGCTCTGTTCCGCGCTCCTGGAAAACAGCCATTTGACCAGAAAAGTTGCGATTTCCTTGGAGAATTGGTTCCGCACATCAAACGACTTTTTATCATTCAAAAGAAGCTGGCAGAACTGGATCTGGATGGTCGCATGGCAGTGAACACCCTGGATCACATTCCAATAGGAATATTCGTTGTCAACCACCAACTTTTAATTCGCTTCGCCAACGCCAGCGGTAAAGAACTATTGCATGATGCAGAAAGATTTAACGTAGGTTTATGCCGATTGATGGTTCATAACCCCCGGGAACATGCGGAACTGCAACGTATGGTGGTCAACATGACACAATGGCCACCTGACAAACCGTCTCCGAGCCCCAATACCATCTGTTTGACCGGAAACGGGGTGGATGTCCCATTGACGGCCATGGTTTCTCCTCTTGCATCGGCTAACCTGCCTGTGAAGTCTGATGTATTGGGGCAATCACTCGCAGTAATATTTGTCACGGATCCACGAAAACCCCAGGAGGCACCACCGGAGCTGTTGCAACGTTTGTTTGGCCTTACACGAAGAGAAGCTGAAGTTGTTGAACAATTGGTCATGGGACGTTCACTCCAAGAAGCTGCGGAGTTATTGGGCATATCGGATGATACGGCTCGTACCCATATCAAGGCGGTATTTTCAAAAACCGATACCTCTCGGCAATCCGATGTTGTGCGTCTGGTTTTGTCTTCTCCCGTATGGATTCAGAAAACTGTCTCCCAACAAAAATTGGCAACGCATTCCAACCAATCCTTGAGATCACTTGGGATGCGGAAAATTTTAGACATACTCCCTGTCAATCAAAAGCTTGTGTAAGAAATGATCGCATCATCACAGCACCCGTATGGCGGGTGCTATTTCTCACCACTTTTGATCTTTCAAGCACAGGTTGTGCAATTGTATTTGGATAATCAGAGAGGAACAGCGTAAAAGGGCACGTTATCTTGGGTGTTGAGATCAATGGCTGAACCGTCGGCGTTGATGCCCTGCATCCTACCTTGCAAAATGTTGCCATCGTCCAGTGTTCGATCCACATCTCTGGCAATATCGAGGGGAAGGTCCGCGAATTCGATAATATGGGTCGGGTTCCCCGTCAGGTTGGCTGTGGAAAAATGTGAATCGGATGTGGCTACCACGCTTACAGTGCCAAAGCGGGATCTCATGGATGCGGTACCGCCTTTGATGAATCCCGCGCTATACAGATGATTGGCAACACAGTCAACCTCGGTGGATTTGTTGGTAATTGCGGCTGTTTCAATTCTTCCATTTCCCGCATTCGTATTTTGAGTTGTCGAATAATTACATGCTGATGTTGTGGCTATGGCACCAATGTCATCGCTGGCATTGGGAAGGTCCCCGGGGAAATAATGGTACCGTTCCTTGAACTGTTTCACCGCAATGTTCAAGTCGGTGGCCATGGCGACAATTTCTTTGGCATGGCCACTGTCGATCAAAGCACGACCCATCAGGATGCCGGAACCGACAATCAGTCCCATGATGACCATGGCGACGGCAACTTCGATCAAGGTAAATCCCGTTTCCTCATGATTCATGGCGGTTTGTATCCAGTTATAGAACTTGCACAAAAAAATGGTGACGGAATCACAAGAAAAGACCGTTGTTGGGCTTTAGCCTAGGATCCAGTGCTTTCGTTCCTCATTTTCATGGGCATGCCGATGAGTCCATCTTGACCCCAGCATTGGCAATTGTGGAAACCAAATCACCGATTGTGACATTATAGCAGATATCATCACTGCTGCAGTTTGCTGACAACCATCCCCCGGTCGTAACCGTATCCAAGGTACCATTGGGACCGAGACTGATCAATCGGTAGGCAATACCGCTTGTACCGGCTGCTCCAAAGTAGAGACCAGAATTATTAGAGGTTTGGACAGCACTGGCAACATTCGCATTGACGGAATAATAGATATTATGCCCCCAAGGGTCCGTAATATCTGTGGAGGTGAGTGCAGTCAGAACTGAGTAGGGAAGACCACCTCCAGCATCATAAAGGCCATTTTCCGTTCCAGCCGCAGGGGAATAGGTAGCCCCGGCGGGCAATCGATGGCGATAATGCTGGGCACAAGTCCAAATCACATTGTTATCTGTAACTTGAGAACCGACCACCGTTGGCCAAGTTGGCTCCGTGGAAGGATCGGTTTTTCCGTTTCCATTTGGAGTGGCAGTGTAATAATAGCCATTCGGGGTTGTTGGAACGACTTTCTGGTCTTGAGACATGGCCGTATTGGCAGACCATACCAGGTAACCGGTTGCGGTACTGCAATTCCTATCGACAGTGGCTTGGTCAACTGAGGCAAAATAGAAAAGTGCATTTTTTATTCTCGAAACTTGTGTATCCAGTGTCGTGCGATTTGCCAATGAGGATTTAACCGTTCCTTCGCCAATCAATGGTCCAACCAAATCAGCTACAGTCATATACCCGATGATATCGTCAAATGCGCCACCAGTTGCAGCAGAATTATCAGAAAAGGGACGATCAATGTAGAATGTGGAAGAAAAAGTGGTATTTGTACTTTCGTCAGGATTATTTGTCGCGTCCGGCAAGGTATTTCTGGTTGCCTTGAGGGAGTAGGCCCCGGCGCTATTCGGACCATGTGATAAAAGTACGACGACGACGTTGGACGCTGTGTTGGAGGAGGACGTGGTTGTGCTTTTGATGGTCAGGCTACCGATACTGGATTCGTTCTTGTCGTTATTGACGTACGTACCAACACTGGTCCAAAAAGGGGTCGTTTTTCCAGGTTGAATCGTTGTGTCAATCCGGTAGGAAAAAAAATTTCCCCATCCATCGATGATCTGCTCCCTGGCTAGCCCAAGTGTCACGTATGGAACAATGCCATAAGAACTGTTCGAGCATGTTCCTGACGAACTGACTTCTTTTCCAGTGAAATCTCCGGAGACAATCCAATCCGGGCAAGGCAACTTTCCGTTAACCCGCAGATAGGAGATCATCGTATCCTTGATCATCTGCATCCGTTGTTTGGTCACGGTATACGATGTTTGACTCATTTTGGCATTAATGAAGGACATGCCCAGGGATGCCAGGATACCGACAAGCAACATTACCATGGCCATTTCGGTCAGGGTGAAGCCTGATTTGTTGTGGAAGGATTGTGTCATAGCTTCCCCCAGTTCGGATGCACTCATGAACAACTGCTGATAACGTATCCGTCTCTAACAGTTACCGCAACCCGGTCCAATCCTTTGCCATCACATTCACCCTCGACGCAAGCCCCGTTGGCCAACCGATACACAGCACCGTGAACACCGCAACGAATCAGGCTGGAATCCTTGGGATGCAGGAAATTTCCCACCCCGTTGGGATTCAACGGCGTTCCAGTAAAATGTTTACATCCATTGACATAGGCCACAACGCCACCCTCGTGTCTGAACAAAACAAGGCGTAGCGGACCATTCTCCGTTTCTACCACCCGTTCCACCCCCCCAACAGCCGGCAATTCATCCTGGGAACAGATCCGCATCTCCTTTTTGAACGCATGGATCACCTGGGAACAATTCTCCTGTATCATGGCTTGGTGCCCGATATTCGCATCGATTATATCATCATTCGGCAAACACTTCCTCCAACGATTGGGCATCTACAAATCGCAGGCTCCACTCCTCCAGCAACGCCTGGTCGGCATCAATCATTTTCTTACTGACCCAGTCAGGCACAGTACCAAAGCGGCGCTGCAACTGCCGGGTTAGTATGTGAGCCTCGCCTTCCTTATGGCCTTCCTTATGGCCTTCCTTATGTTTTGATTCAGTTGGAATCGGACATTTGCCTTTGTTTGATAAGCTACATACAA
>JADGCN010000185.1 GCA_015228975.1 Magnetococcales bacterium | reverse complement strand
ATTCTCCGAAATGGCTCCCAGAAAAACAGAGAATTGTGCGGGGAAGGGTCGGTTCGGTCCACCAATTTTTTAAATAAAAACGCTATCTTCTATTAGGCCGCCTTTCTGGGCGGCCTTTTTTATTGGAAAAATGCCCATATTTTCAATGGTTGCAGAAGAACACCAGAACGGTGTGTTTTTTCAGTGAGGTCGGCACCCTGGCGGAACGGGGTGAAAATGGCCCAAAATCCTCTCTCTGTATCACTGGCCGAGGACGGATGGCCAATCCGACCTCACGGCCCGTTTTGGCCGACCTCGCCATAATAAATCAACCACTTGCACGACACGCTCAAAATGGCCCATTTCGACCTCGGTTCGCACCAAGTGGGGGTCGAACGTGCCCGTCGTCGAACTGGCGACTTCTGAATGGGGATGGTTTGGGTTGGATGGGTGTGGCAGGAAGGGGTGAGCACTTAGGGTTAATGAAAATTTTCCCGTCTGGCTTCAATTTTTGGTTGTGATGGTTATGGTGGTTATGTTAGTTGTGGTTGGCTACGTGGTCGGATGTGCCACATGACTGATCTTTCAGTTCCCCGGATTCCCTGGTCGCCGTGGAAATGCATGCACTGTCCCAGGTTGTGAACCCGCCCGTCACCGGTTAAATACCCGCTCAGGAGAAAAGTAATTGAATATTAAATTCACAGGACCATTTCAAGAACTAAAAAAGAAACTCGAGCCTCTTAAAGGGGAATGGGATGAGAGTCAATCGGAAAAAAAAGTTTTTCGAGTAGAGAATGGTGTTTTAAATTGGTTCACAACAACTGGAACGTTATCTGTTCAAGGTAAGAACCCAGGTAAAGATCAGATTGAGAAGTCAGTACCACATTTACTTTATCCAAATGAATATGAAAAAGCTAAAACAGTACCAGCAGAGGTAGAAAACAAAGAACAAAATTCTACTGCCAACGAAAATGTAGATATTGGAATAGAATATAATTATCTTTTCGGAAATATTAATATTACCGAGTTAGTAATTGGCGTTGTCTGCTCGGTTGGTACCGAATCGAAGCGCGTCATCGATTCCCTAACGGAGCAACTGAAGGGTTTTGGGTATAATGTTGAAGAAATTCGATTATCTAAACTATTGCCGCCAGAAGCAAGCGCGAATGGAGAATATGAACGGATAAAACACTACATGAAAGAGGGGGACAAACTAAGAAAACGTACAGAGAATAACGCAATTCTTGCCGCTGGTGCTAGCCATAAGATAAAGGAGTCTCGCAATGGATCCCCCTCAAAAAACGCTTATATTGTAAATTCTCTAAAACATCCAGATGAAGTTACATTTTTACGTAAAATCTATACTGATGGATTTTATTTGTTCGGCCTTCACGCAGATGAAAAACGTAGACACAATTACCTTACTAAAAAACATTTAAAGCAATTCCAAGCAAGCGAATTGATTCGAATCGATGAAGACGAAAAGATACCACACGGACAACGGACACGAGATACGTTCCATCTTTCCGATTTTTACATCAATATTGGAAAAGATCATGACCAGGTAACAAACACCATACAGCGCTTTCTGGAGTTGATTTTCTCGAATCCATATAAAAATCCAACTTTTGACGAGTTTGCCATGTTCATGGCATTCAATTCCTCGATTCGGTCTAGTGATTTGTCGCGCCAAGTGGGTGCTATCATTGCGCGTAATCAGCAGATTATTGCAACAGGAGCCAATGATTGTCCCAAGCCTGGCGGCGGACAATATTGGGCCGAGGTTGAACCTTCAACTGGAGAAGTAAAGGATATTCCGGGCGGAAAAGACTACACCCGCGAGCAAGATTCTAATAAGGCTGCCCAAAACGAAATGATATCAGAAATCGCCAAGTCACTTGTAGACGCTCAGATTGCTACTGACAAGAGCGCGGTTGAGGGAATATTGAGGCAAAGTAAGATTTCCGATCTAACCGAATTTGGTCGTGTGGTACATGCGGAAATGGAAGCCATCCTATCCTGTGCCCGTGAAGGAATCCAAACAACGGGTGCGACCTTATACTGTACAACTTTTCCATGCCATAACTGCGCAAAGCACATTATTGATGCCGGAATTATTCGTGTTGTCTATGTCGAGCCATATCCGAAGAGTCGTGCATTGGAACACCATTCAGAGTCGATCTATCTGAAGACAAGTTTGGATGATCATCCCGCCAATAATCGCGTCACGTTTGAGCCATTTACTGGTGTTGGTGCTAGGCGATTCCTAGATCTTTTCTCAATGTCGTTTGGTGGTGGATCGAAATTGAAGCGAAAAGACCAAAATGGCAATATCACGGAATGGAAAAAAGAAAAATCTTCTGTTCGCACTCCTTTACTTCCAAAATCATACTTAGAGATTGAGGAAGCGGCATCAGCAATCTGGAAGCAATCCGTAGACCGCTGAGTTCTGTAAATCGAGGCAAATCGAGGGACACCATACCGTTTAATTTATAACACTATGGGGAATTTCGGGGACATATATGGATCCCTCCCTGGGCGCAAGGGAAATCTTTGGCCTCTCCCAGTTGCTACCCTGACATGTCCTTTTCTTAAAAAACACAATTAAAAACAATATTTTGATAATTATAGAGTAGGCCATAACAGTGCTGTTGTCGTCCATTCCCGGAGCGAAAATCACCCATTCGGCCATGGAAATCGCACTTCCAGCCGTTCGGTACCTTTGTTGGGCACAGACTCCACGGGTGGCCGTTCGTCGGCACTGCCTCCCCGCAAGGATTTTTTGCTCTCCATTGACACGCTCCTGCCGGCCAATTTATCAACAACTGCCGAGAATTCTGGTGACAAAATACTAAATTCCAATCCATCATCCTTGCAAACGGTCGCGCCAGTAATCGGGGCGACGATGCAGATGGGCTACGGCAATGATCAAGATTTCCGATCCATCCACGTAGTAGATCAACCCATAAGGAAAACGCCGCAGACGGCAACGCCGGGTGTTGGTACTGACGGGATGCTAGGCCGTCGGATAGCGGCGAATCAGTTCCATGGCCGCCAATACTTCGCCCAGAAACATGCGGCCAAGACCACAGGCGTGCGCCTCATGGAATAGCACGGCCTCATCAAGTTCCCTCTGTGAGGCTTCAAGAAAACGGATCATCGGTACTTGGCCAGAACGTCATCCAGGGGGATGGCCTTCATTTCTCCCCTGCGGTAGGCCGCAAGGCGTTCTTCGGCCTCCTGTGACCATAAGCGATCCATCTCCTGGTCCGGTTCGTCCAGACTGCTCAGAATGGCATCCACCAGTTCCATGCGTGCCGATGGACTCAATTTGCATGCCTGTTCTTCGATGGCGGTTGCGACGTTGTTCATCATGGTCTCCTTACGTCAAATGTGCCCAAAGCTCCTCGAAGGCCCCCATCTTAAATTTCGAGGACAAAATATGGGACAAAATTTCGGGGACAAATATAAATTCCTCCGAATCGAAGAACAGCAGGGAGTCGTCAACCCCCCACCCCAAACTTCACCCCCTGCTCCTCCCAATCCAGCGGAATCCCCGTCCGCAACGTCTCCAGATTGATGCTGTCCGGGTAGTTCCCCGTCAACACCCGCTCCACGATGGCCGGAGACAGGATAGCCGCAGGGTGCGGGCGAGATAGGATCGCTCCACCCCCTCCTTCACCGCCAAGTCCTTGATGGTGGCCACCTCACCTGACTCCAACATCTTCTGCCAGCGTCCGGCCTTGAGCGCCGTCCGGGGTGATGATCACCTTCTTCCCCCCTCTCCGTCACAAGCAGATCGGAATGTGAATATGCAAAATGGTGCCATCTGCCGAAAGTCGTGCCGTCATGGTACTCTCCTTTTTCAATGGTTGGCAAGTTCGTCCACAAGTGCCCCCAGCCCCGCCACCCGCAGTTGCAGGTCCACCCCGTTGGCAGTCACCACCAAAGTCTCGACCAACAGTTGCAGCAGACGGTTTTGCTCCAGGGGGAAAAGCTCCTCCCAAACCGGGTCCAGGCTGGTGTCTTGCCCCCGGTTTCCTGGAAACGGTCAGTTTCGGGTGACGGAAATTCCGGTGACATATATGGACCCCTCCCTGGGCGCAAGGGAAATCTTTGGCCTCTCCCAATTGCTACCCTGACATGTCCTTTTCTTAAAAAACACAATTAAAAACAATATTTTGATAATTATAGAGCAGGCCATAACAGTGCCGTTGTCGTCCATTCCAGGAGCGAAAATCACCCATTCGGCCATGGAAATCGCACTTCCAGCCGTTCGGTACCTTTGTTGGGCACAGACTCCACGGGTGGCCGTTCGTCGGCACTGCCCCCCTGCAAGGATTTTTTGCTCTCCATTGACACGCTCCTGCCGGCCGATTTATCAACAACTTCCGGGTGAAACGGAGTCGGGCAATGCTGGGGAGCAACCCGACAAGGGATAACCCGGTCAGGGCTCATCAAGACGGTGAACCCAGGGGCGGTGGGCTTCCCTGCCGCCCCCACCCATACACCGGATGATAGACCCTGCCATGCCTCAAAAAACCCGTCCGAGGGATGCAATAAGCCTTCCCCGCAGATAGACCACTGTTGCGCGACGAAGCCTTGCCATTATGGGTCGTCTGCCGTTTTCTTGCTATTCAGTCTGGTGACGGGTGCGCTCTTCTCCTTTTTCCGATAATCCAGGTGCTTGGCTGGCAGTGAACAAGGAACGGATGCAGACATATATTCGGCCTGTTGATGGAATTTGACTACATTTCCTGGCCCTGATGGAATTCGCGCCCCTTCGCCTCGGTCACAATAGCGAGCTTTTATGCCCCAGTGTCCCCGTCAGGTTCCGAAGAGGCCGGTCTTACCTGTCACGCCATCAATTCAAAGCACCCCGGCTGGATTACTCTTTCATGCCTAAACCTTCACGATCACTTGTTGCAGCAGGTCGGTAAACATCCAGTGGCCCGTCTCCGTCAACCTGCAGGCAGGATCGGCTAAAATATCAGGCAAACGCTTGCTGATATAACCAATGCCCTTTGGAATAACATAGCCATATTCTCCCAATAAACGCGAATCTGATTTGCCATGGCAGTGCGCTGCTTGATCAACTGTTCACGGATGCGATGCAGGCTCTGCATGTCCTGCTGCTCGAAGGATTTGATGGGAACAAACCGCATGTTCGGGCGGGAAACCGCTTCACAAATTCCTTCGGCATCGTTGGTGTCAATAGCCGCCCAAAGTGTACCAATCCATGTTCACCCAAAGTGTACCACCCATATTCACCCAAAGTGTACCAGTGCTGACTTTCTTTAATTCCGGTCCATGATTTAATCGGGCCTCCTGGCATTCACGCTACTTTTCAGGAGGCACCATCATGGCGAGAAGGAAGAAGACAGTGTTTGACATCAAGGAGTTGGTTCGGCAGTTGAAGTTGGGCCATACGGAGCGTGCCATCGGTCGGCAAATGGGTTTTCACAGGATGACAGTCAAGAAATACAAGGAATTGGCAGAAAAGCATGGCTGGCTTGAAGAGGGGGCTGTTCTCCCCGATCCAGAGGGGATAGCCA
>JADGCN010000184.1 GCA_015228975.1 Magnetococcales bacterium | reverse complement strand
GTCCTTGGTTGCATGCGTCCGGGGTCTGGTTGCATGCGTCCAGAGGTGCAACCAGTGTATTATTGGAAGTGAGCGGTCCTTGGTTGCATGCGTCCGGGGTCTGGTTGCATGCGTCCAGAGGTGCAACCAGCGTGTTATTGGAAGTAACTTCTGATACGATAGCCGGAATTTCGCCTTGGTTGCATGAAAGGCGTTTGGCCAAACGAGTCGCACGAGATTTAACCGTCGACCGATTTTCTCCATTTTCTCCAAACACTTTCTGATATGACGCTAAAGCGTTTCCTGTGCTGACATACTCCAGCAGGAACGCACGCTCATTCTCTCTGGCCTCCAGACAGTTATTTTGATCATCATCTTTGATTAATGGCATATCCATTTTTCATCCCCATGACCAATAATCAATCTATTCATGTTCTTTAAGTCAAGATAAATTCACTTGCATTATTTGAATCTTCAGCATCGGAACAATATCTAACTTCAACGTCTTAAGGGCACCGTCATCAATCCGAAGAATAAGAAATGTCGTTGACAATTCCACTCTCCACCCAGTACGTGGTATCGAACAGTTTTGCTATCGCTTCGGCGTAATCCCGCTTGGCAGTCATGGCGATAATGGTGGTGGGGATGCTGGTGGAACGCAGCATATTGACCAGCCCCATGCGACCGTTTGAATCCAAAACGTCGGTGTCGTCGCACAACAAAATTGGGGAGTTTTCCAGGACAGACAGCACCATCTGAACGGTTACACGGCACCGGTATTGTTCGGCCCTGGAACAGATCACATATGGTCGGCCTTCGTATTGAAAATCAGCGTCCGAAGTCAGTGAGACCGTACCCCATTTGGCGATTTCAGAAAGTTCAGCACATCGGTTGTTCAACCCAACCAGGGCATTATCCATTTTGGCTTTGCGAATCCCCCCCGGTGCAGTGATTGCCCGGAGTACTCCAAATTGGCGGGCATCTTCGGCATATCGGTCGGCATTGACTTTGGTTTCCCATGCCTGCAATCTTGCCTCGGCCCTAGCCAAGTCTTGGCGCAAAAAGACCAGTTGTTCTGCGGTAATGTCACCACTTTTTAGTTGAATTTCAGCGAGTTCTAATTTGGCTCCGTTGATTTCGTCAGCTTGGCGTTTGGCTGTATTGAATAGGTTTTCGGCGGTCCGAATTGCATTTCTCTGAGTGGCCTGTTCAGTCTCCAGCTTGGCCCGAATGTCCCTGATCTGGTTTGCTGCGGTCTTGGTGCTTTCGGATATGAAGGTATTGTTTTTTGAGATTTCTTCATGCAGATTGGCGATCTCCTGTTCGAGTGCGTCAATCTGGGTTTGATCCACTTCGTTCCCGTTTGGGTGGGATAATTGATATCGCTTCGTCCCAGAACCGACCCCGGCGTCATGAATGGAAAGTGGTATCGCGCATCCAGGGCAGTGGCCGTCAATCCTCGGCACCCCGGAACGCATCGCCGCAATTTTTTTCTGGATTGCATCGATCTGGTTTTTGTTGGTTGCCAATGCCACCCTGGCATCAATAATTTCCTGCGGTTCATGATTTACCCGTTCTTCCAGAAGTTTTTGCAGTTCAGCGATCTCAAGTACACGGGTGTTGCGTGCGTCGTCCAAATTCTTTTGCAATCCAGAAATATCCGGCATGGGTGCGGTAGCAATGGACTCCACCCTGGCAATTTCGGCTGCATTTACCGCTTGATTGGCAATGGCGTGATCGACATCTTTTCTGGCGATTTGGATGTCCTGGAGAAGGTTCTCTTTGGAGACAGTTGCCAGATCCGGCCCCCATCCCATCGGGAAGTAAGATCTGGCCTTCTCAGCCCCATATGATTCCTTGGTGGTGGCTCGCCAACCACCAGTCGCCTCGGTCATATATTTGGACGCTTCCAGGTTGGCAGCATCAAAACCATTGTTGGAGATGACCTGCCAAGCCCACCCAATCATGTCGGGATCGATGTGTTCATCGGTGGCCGCCTGCTCCAAGTCTTCACGGGTGATCTCGGTAGAGATCGATGGATCTTTGGCAGCGGCATCCATCATCATCTTGAGCCGTTCAACCTTTGGTGCCCCCATCCAGTCAACCAACCCTAGTGCCATGCGGGATGGAGCCGGGATGAAAGGTCCGCCACCTTTCATCCCATTGGAGGGCCAAACCACCCGACGGCTTCCGTTTCCCCCTGTAAGAGTTGCCGATCCAGATTTGCCACGCACCAGAAGATGAGAGTCTTTCTTCATGATGGCGTCCTTGCCATCCTTAACAAGCGGGATTACCGTGTCTGCACCGGCACAAGCGACAATGGCACGTAAAATTGTGGACTTGCTTGCACCGTTGTTACCCGCCAGAAGTGTCAGGCCTGGATGAAAGTCCATAGTGGCTGTTGCTATACCGCCGAAGTTTTCAATCGAAAGGGTCAGTTTCTGGTGCATGGCCAAATCTCCATCAGAATGGGTTGGTCCCGTTCATATCCGTATGTTGACCGCCAGGATTGGTTGCTGGTACTGCGGCCCTCCGTGGTGGCGGACTGACGGCTGGTGATTGTGCCGACGTGGCAGGTTTGGGAGCGGTCTGACGTTGGACGGGTTTTGCCGCCTGGGGTGCAGATGGTTGTTGGGCCGAAGCTTGGGTCGTTGGTGAAAGAACCGGGGATTGTACAACCGGGGGTTGCGCCACTGGGGATTGAGGTATCGGTATCGTTGCTTGGGACTGAGATTCTGGAGCCAGTTCCGTGGTTTGGGGCTGTGCCGATGCCGGGGATTGCTCCGGTTCTTGGGCTGGAATGCTGTTGAATCCGCTGGAAAGAGCATCGTTGGTACCGGGCCAGGATTCTGAGTCACCTTCTTCGGGAATTTGTTCCTCCCAGGTTTGCGGATCACTCTCTTTCGCGATTTCCTCGTCCGCCTTAGCGGCAATGTCTTGAAATTCCTTGGTAAAAGGTCTAAGTTGGTCCCGGTCTGTTTGACTCCAGAGTTTCCACTGTTCACGAAAAACAATCGACCCCCTGGAAGCTACCCTCCTGGCATCATCAATCACGTCGCGCTGGCCACCATCGAGCCATTGCCTGACAGCATCTCCAGTGGCTTCGGTAACGTATTCACCCGGTTTGATGAGTTCAATGAGTCCAGCCGGTGCTTTGACAGCAGGGATATGGGGATCAACAAAAAACCTGTCGCTAATATTTTGAAACATCGGTTTATGGTCAGGACCGAAGAGGATGGAAATCATCATTTCATAGATGAGGCCCTTTTCCATGATCGGAGCTAAACCAGAGGAAAGGATCTTCAAATCACGTCCAGTTCCTGTTTGCACAACGCCCATTTTGGAGCGCAGACAAAAAATGACATGACATTTCGCCCGCAAGGCGACGTTGACCAGCCGTTTCAACGCCATCTTTGGTTTGGCCCACTTGGCAAGGCCCTTAGAGTCGCTCTTGTCCGCCTCATCCAAGACTCCACCCTCTCCCTGCCAGACATGGGAAAAACTGTCGATCAAAATGGCGTCATAACCAGCCTGTTCCGCCTGCCTGATAATCTCGATATACCTCTGCGTAGTGAAATCGGGTTGAAAATCAACGAAATCCCAATTGCCACCTACAGTTCCGGCATAAAACAGGGAACGGCGGTTTTCGGTATCGATCACACATATTTTTCCGGCATCCCCAACCAGACCCCGCGCGAATCGCAAAGCGGAATAGGTTTTCCCAGATGCCGATGGACCCCAGAACATGAAGAGTCCGGGGATTTGTTTGCGAAGTGCTTTTTCAATTTTGAATGCCATGGTCATTCCTCATACCGCCCACAGAGGGAATTCTTCGTCCATGAAAGGACGGACAGGTTGGTTCATAATCCAAGGTTGATTTGGACCAAAATTGTTCATACAATTTGCCCAAACCTGAATGGCTCGTTCGGATGTCCGCTTGCCTTTTTCCCAAACCAGAGACATGAGGTTGGCTTGGGATTGCGTGAACTCGCGAACCAACACATTCATTGCTGGGCCAGTTTCTAAAAAGACGAAGAAAAAGCGTGGATCATCCTTCACCCGAGCGAATTGCTGAAGCGCGTTGCTATCGTCGCCATATACACAACCGTTTTGGATCAATTGTTTTGCCGCTGCTGCGGCCTGAAGATAGACGTATGCCTGGATGGAATACTGGTATTTGGTAACGGCATGCACCACAGCCGAATCAACCGGGATCCCATTGCTGTTGCTGAATGTTTTCAAATCGACTAGAGCATGAGGTTTCAGGTAGTCAAAACGCGATTTCATTGGTACGCCATCGGACGTTTTCCAGAACACCGACACCTCTGGCAGCCCGCCCATAAAGGCAGATCGTGCGGAATCATTTGCATTGATTGCCTTGCTGGCTCGCTGGCTCTGTTTGTACGTCTCGCCTGAAATCACTTCTTTGTCGCTTCCGACCATTGATGCCTGGAAGCGGCTCTTGATAACCGGCCAAAGAATGCACTCCGGGTCGATGTCCAAAATACGGTTCGACATCTCCTCTAATGTGCCTGATTTTTTCAGGCCAAGTTCCTCGCACTTAGTACGGAGCGCATCTACCCCCTGCAGGCATCCGGGATAGTCTTGAGGGTGTGGTTCAACCGCATATGCGATATGGAACGCCTCGTCCCCTTCCAAAACCATTTTGTGGATCGCCCGACCCAGCACTTTTGCTGGGGTGTCAGATTCATCAACACGGTTTGGATCAAAAAATTGGTACCAGTAGGTTTGCGGGCTTGCCCCCATGGCTTTGATGCCACTGGCTGACAACGACGGGTCAGCGTGATATTTTTCTGCCGGGAGATTGAGATAAACTCCGGTTGGCGTAACGCTCAGTTCTTGATTGCGGGAGGGAATTGTCATAGTGGACACTCCAGGCTCTCGGTGGCTGCAGACGGAATTGTATCCAGAACCTCGATATCCGTTTGAACATCACTTGGAAGAAACTCCACCATTTGCCCAACAAATGCCGGTTTCGCACCGTCGTCATCTGATAATCCCAGATCCAACTCTCTTTGCTCAGGTTCCGCCTCGAATGGTGAGCCAAGTTGCAGAAACCCCTCGGTGTGCAGGAGGAGGAAAGCCACTTCCCCCCCGGCTGCCGCCATGCCCATTGCGGTACAGGCTTCAGGCGACCGTTGGCAGGAGATTGTCAGTTGGATGTCATCATTGATGGTCACTTTTTTCATGATGCCTTTGATGATCCGGCGTCCCCGTGAGGCCATCAGTTCGATTGCTTGGCCTGCCAAATTGGCACACCCTGATGACACAGCAGAATACACGTCGGACTGCTGGCTCTCTGTCATGGCGTGCCACTGGCGTGGGAGGGTTTTGATTTGTTCCATCAACAATTTGGCCATATCCCCCGCCATCTGCTCCTCAGCCAACCGGGCTTCGTCGTTCCACGGGTGTATCTCTTCCTCAATGACTTGGCCGATGCCCATTACCGGGACTTCCGGTTCTGTCTGTTCCAGCACAGAAACAGTGGGTTCGGCATCAATAATGTCGTTTTTCGGTTTTTTTCGTGCCATGTGGTTTTCTCCGCACAGTTCTAGAGTGAATCTATGTCCGACAGGT
>JADGCN010000183.1 GCA_015228975.1 Magnetococcales bacterium | reverse complement strand
ATTTGGAGAAATATGGAACCCGTCATGCTTCGGCGGTCAATCTGGTGGGTGCTTATCCGGGCGTTGTCGCCTTTGTCATCTCCCAGGATGGCCCCATCGCCGGAATGCTTTGTACCGGCGATGATCGGGTATTGTGGATCCCCGATATGATGAACCGTTTTTAAATCCAAACTATTACTTAAAACGCATTTATTATAGCATAAATATAATAATAATGCTAAGTTTATGGCATTGAGATCGTGATCCCCATCGGATGGGGGTTCCTATTCTCTGATGGCCGGGAATGGATAATGAATAATGTTATGTTTGAAGAACAGGCAACAAGGGGTTTGGCATGAGTAGCCTGAACATGAGCAACTTCATTTGGAATATCGCCGACGATGTGCTGCGCGATCACTACGTGCGCGGAAAATATCGGGACGTGATCTTGCCCATGGTGGTCATCCGGCGTTTGGACGCCGTCTTGGAACCGACAAAGGACGCCATACTCCGAATGAAGGAGCAGCTCGACAAAGCTGGCGTGGCCAACCAGGATGCCGCCTTGCGTCAGTCGTCGGGGGAAGCGTTCTACAATACCTCGCCCTTCCGCCTGCGCGACCTCACCTTCCGGGCCAAGCAACAGCAACTTAAGGCGGATTTTGAAGCCTACCTGGACGGGTTTTCTTCGAACGTCCAGGAGGTGCTGGAAAAGTTCAAATTTCGCAATCAGATCCCCACATTGGTCGAGGCGGATGCGCTCGGGTATCGTGATTGAAAAATTCCTCGATCAATCGGTCAATCTCAGTCCCAAGCCTGTACTCCACCAGGATGGCTCGGTGCGGCTGCCAGGCTTGGACAACCATTCCATGGGGACCATCTTCGAGGAGTTGATCCGGCGTTTCAACGAGGAGAACAACGAGGAAGCTGGCGAACATTTCACCCCGCGCGACGTGGTGGAATTGATGGCATACCTGATTTTCATGCCCATCGCGGGGTCCATCCAATCCGGCACCTACCTTGTCTATGACGGGGCCTGCGGCACCGGCGGCATGCTGACCGTTGCGGAAGAGACGCTGAACAAGCTGGCGGCAGAACATGGGAAAGAGGTTTCCGTCCATCTGTATGGCCAGGAGGTCAACCCGGAGACCTTCGCCATCAGCAAGGCGGATCTGATTCTCAAAGGTGAGGGTATCGAGGCTGAAAACATAAAGTTTGGCTCGACCCTTTCCGCCGACGCCTTCCCCTCCCGGGAATTCGATTTCATGCTCTCCAATCCGCCCTACGGCAAGTCGTGGAAGACCGACCTGGAGCGGATGGGTGGCAAAAAGGAGATCCGCGACCCCCGGTTCATCATCAACCATGGCGGCAGTCCCGATTATAACCTGATCACCCGCTCCAGCGATGGCCAGATGGTATTTTTGGCCAATATGTTGGGTAAGATGAAGGAAAGCTCCCCCCAAGGTAGCCGCATTGCCGAGGTTCACAACGGCTCCTCCCTGTTCACTGGGGATGCGGGGTCGGGCGAGAGCAACATCCGGCGTTGGATCATCGAAAACGACTGGCTGGAAACCATCATTGCCCTGCCGCTCAACATTTTCTACAACACCGGCATTGCCACCTACATCTGGGTACTCAGCAATCGTAAAACGCCGGAACGGCGAGGCAAGATCCAGTTGATCGACGCCACCCCCTGGTTCAGACCCCTACGCAAGAACCTGGGCAAGAAAAACTGCGAACTCGGCCCGGACGATATCCGCCAGATCTGCGCTGCCTTTCTCAACCGGGAAGAGAACGAGCAATCCAAGGTCTTCCCCAACGAGGCCTTCGGTTATTGGAAGGTGACGGTGGAACGTCCGCTGCGGTTGAAGGTGGACCTCTCCGAGGGGGCCTTGCGGCGATTCAGGAAGGCATGTTCTGGTGCTGCCGAAGGGGATCTGTTCGGCCTCGTAGAAAGCGTCGCGGGGAAAATCGGCCCTGGCCCCCACTCGGATTTCAACCTTATCGTGGATAAAGTGGTTAACTCTGCAAAGGTCCAGGATGTACGCATGACAGCCAAGCGGCAGAAGCTTCTCATGTCCGCGCTGGGGGTAAAAGATCCAGAGGCGGAGCCGGTTATCAAGAAAGCCACCAAACCGAAGGCGGGATCAGACCGGGAACAGGATGCCCTGCACGGCAGCTATCACAGCACCATCAACGGTAAGCCCATGGTGGTGGAGTACGAGCCGGACACCGAACTACGTGATACCGAACAGGTGCCTTTCCTGGAGGATGGCGGCATCGAGACCTTCATCCGCCGGGAGGTGCTGCCCCATGCGCCGGACGCTTGGATCGACGCCAGCAAGACGGCCATCGGCTACGAAATCTCCTTCACCCGGCATTTTTATAAGCCCAAGCCCTTGCGCACCCTGGAAGAAATCAAGGCCGATATTGTGGCCCTAGAGCGTGAAACCGAAGGATTGCTCCTGCGCATTATGGGGAATGGACCATGAAAATTTCTGGCGGGCATGCCTATAAAAATATTTTATTTGCAATTGTGCGCAGGATGGGTATCATACATTTTAACAATACCCGCCAAGGCTACGCTCCTCGGAGTGTCCTCAAACCGGCGGGTTTCTTGTTTTGGGGAGCTTGTCTTCAGGAGGCTTCCCATGCACTTTGACAAGTCCCCCAAAACTTTCGCGGAGCAGATCACCCTGTTGCAATCACGGGGGATGGTCATCAACGACGAGGATTCCGCCCGTCACTACCTCGCCCATCTGAATTATTATCGCCTCACCGCCTATTGGTTGCCTTTCGAGGCCGACCACACCTCCCACCTCTTCAAACCGGGCACGCGATTCGAAGCGGTTCTCAACCTGTATGTCTTTGATCGGGAGTTGCGCCTGCTGCTGATGGACGCCATCGAGCGGGTGGAAGTCTCATTGCGCACCCAATGGGCCTATCATATGGCCCATGGCCATGGTGCCCACGCCTTCATGGAAGCATCCCTGTGCGAGAAACCGGACCGGTGGCAGCGGGACATGGCGAGCCTGCGCGAGGAGATCGAACGTTCCGACGAGGTGTTCATCCAGCACTACCGAAACAAATATAATGACCCGGAATTACCGCCGGTCTGGGCCGTGTGCGAAGCGATGTCCCTGGGGCTGCTGTCGCGCTGGTTCACCAACCTGAAGCCCATGCCCATTCGTCGGAACGTCGCTGCCACCTATGGATTGGATGACCGGGTTCTGCAATCCTTCCTGCGCCATCTTGCCTATATCCGCAACCTGTGCGCCCATCACAGCCGCCTGTGGAACCGCCGTTTCACGGTGACCATGGCTTTGCCGCGCACCAAACCCGCCAGCCTAGTCGCCGATTTTTACCCTGCCGGGGATCGCAAAATCTACAACACCCTGGTGATGCTGGCCTGGATGATGGACAAAATCTGTCTGGCTCATCACTGGAAAGCGCGTTTGCTGGAGTTGCTTAAGCGGCATGCCATCCCCTCTGGGGCGATGGGTTTTCCGGCAGATTTCGCCACGCGCTCCATTTGGCGGATGAAGGCAGGAGCCTTGCCATGACCCTTCCCACTTATCCAGCATACAAGGACTCTGGATTGCCCTGGCTGGGACAGGTGCCAAAGCATTGGGAGGTGCGGCAGAATGGGCGGCTGTTTGCCCAGCGGAACGAAACCGGATTTGAGGCTCTGCCGATTCTGGAGGTATCCCTCCGCACCGGGGTCAGGGTGCGGGATATGGACAACGGAGCGCGCAAGCAGCAGATGACCGACCGTAGCAAGTACAAACGCGCCGCCAAGGGAGATATCGCTTACAACATGATGCGCATGTGGCAGGGGGCAGTCGGGGTGGCTCCCGAGGATGGCCTGATCAGCCCAGCCCATGTGGTAGCCCAGCCTTTTGCAGAAGTGGAGCCTCGCTACTACAGCTACCTGTTCCGTACCGCCGACTACATGCAGCAGGTCAACAAGTTCTCACGCGGCATCGTTCCCGACCGCAACCGCCTGTACTGGGATGAGTTCAAGCAGATGCCGTCGGCCTTCCCGCCGACCGAGGAACAGGCAGCCATTGCGAACTTCCTGGATGCCCATGGCCACCGCTCTGCCCGCCTCATCCGCAACAAGCGGCGGCTGATTGCGTTGTTGAACGAGCAGAAGCAGGCGATCATCAATCAGGCGGTTACCCGGGGCCTGGATCCCAACGCCCCCGTGAAGCCCACCGGCATCGACTGGATGCCGGAGATTCCGGTGCATTGGGAAGCCCAGCGTTTAAAGAATATCGCGGATGTTATCTTAGGAAAAATGCTTACCACGGAAGCAAAGGGGGATGGAGAGTTTAAACCTTACCTGCGGTCCACGAATATTCAATGGATCAAACCCGATATCCACGACGTGAAGGAAATGTGGCCCGTGGAAGCGAGGCCGGAATGGTATTATTAAGGAGGGAGAAAACGCCATGATCAAGTTCACCAGCGGGGACATACTTGCCGACGACGCCGAGGCCATCGTCAACACCGTCAATTGCGTGGGGGTCATGGGCCGGGGTATCGCTTTGCAATTCAAGAAAGCCTATCCAGAGAATTTTAAGGCCTACGAGTCCGCCTGCAAGCGCAAGGAGGTGGTGCCTGGCCGCATGTTTATTTTTGACACCCACGGTCTGACCACCCCACGTTACATCATCAATTTCCCAACCAAACGCCATTGGCGCGGCAACAGCCACATGGAGGACGTGGAAGCGGGATTGACAGACCTAGCTCAGGAAATTCAGGCCCGGGGAATTCGTTCCATTGCCATCCCACCCCTGGGCTGCGGCCTGGGCGGTTTGAACTGGGTAGAGGTGCGCCAATGGATCGTTCAAACGCTGGAAGGCTTGCAGAATGTGAAGGTCATCGTCTACGAACCCAAGGGTGCGCCGGTAGCCGAGGAGATGGTCAAGGCCAAGACGCCTCCCAAGATGACACCGGGCCGAGCCGCTCTAGTGGGTCTGATAAATCGCTATCTGGGAGGATTGATGGACCCCTTTGTTTCCCTCCTGGAGGTCCACAAGCTCATGTACTTCATGCAGGAGGCCGGGCAACCGTTGCGCCTGCGCTACGTCAAGCACCACTACGGCCCTTACGCCGACAACCTGCGCCATGTACTCAAGGAGATGGAAGGTTACTTCCTCTCCGGCTATGCGGATGGTGGAGACAACCCGGAGAAACAGTTGGAATTGGTTCCGGGAGTCACGGACGATGCCGCCCGCATTCTGGACCAGGATGCCGACGTGCGCAGCCGATTCGACCGGGTTTCCGAACTGGTGAAAGGCTTCGAAACCCCCTTCGGCATGGAACTGCTCGCCACCGTCCACTGGGTGGTTGCCAAGGATAACGCTGAGAACGCCGATGACGTTATCGCCAAGATTCACGCCTGGAACGACCGCAAACGTCAGTTCAGCGACCGGCAGATCCGCATTGCCCTGGATGTGCTGGGCCGCAAAGGCTGGCTGCCCAGTCCGATCCAGGCAGGCTTGGCATGAACACCGACACCAGCGAAAAAGGGATCGAAACCCTCATCGTCCGGTCGTTGATCGATGAGGCGGGCTATGTGCCCGGCGACTCCGAAGACTACGACTTGGAATACCCCATCATGAAATTCATCCCCACGCCACCGGCACCACGAAACAAATAGCGGGTCGTTTTGATAAATCTTTCGACCTCCTGCACATCATTCTTCTGCATCG
>JADGCN010000182.1 GCA_015228975.1 Magnetococcales bacterium | reverse complement strand
CACATCCATCAATTTGCATGAGACCAGTTTCTGTTAGCATACAGGGTATTTCGATAGTTATGTCGGTCCCGGGTCAGGCGGTAGGCGTTCGCTTGCCAGGGCCCAGGTATTGAAACCAGGTGCTTGTGGCTTGGGCGATGCTGGCCTCATCCCACAACGGAGCGTTTCGCCAAAGTTCAATATCCCGCATCATGGTGGCGACCCCGGTGGCAAATGGGACTTGAGGCTGGAAACCCAATTGTTTGATTTTATCGATATTGGCGTGGGTACAGTCGGGTTCTCCGGGACGTTTTGGGACGAATACGACATCGCCTCCCAGCAGTTCAACCAGATGCAGGATGGTTTGGGGGTTATCGGCGCCAACGTTGTAGATTTCTCCGGGAGGGGCGTGCTGGGATGCCAAGAAAAAGGCAGCCGCCACATCGGTGACATAGATAAAATCGCGGCTTTGGGTACCATCGCCAACCACTGTGAAAGGTTTTCCCGCAAGCTTTTGTCGGAAAAAAACGCCAAAAACAGCCCCATAGGCACCCGTGGTTCGCACGCGAGGACCATAGGCGTTGAAGATGCGCATTGAATTGACCGGCAACCCGTACACCTGCCCCCAATGCAATACCACCTGCTCGCCTAAATATTTGCTCAGGGCGTAAGGATATTGAGGTTGAATGGGAAAATCTTCCCGGGTTGGTGTGGCGGCGAGGCCGTAGCAGGATGAGGAGGCGGCATAGACGAAACGTTGCACGCCCTTTGCATAACGAGAGGCTTCCAGAACCCGTACCGTGCCTTGGACATTGGTATCCAGGTATTGGGTCGGTTGTTCGATGGAGGGGACGATGTCACCAATGCCGGCAAAGTGGAAGACCAGTTCGGCGTCTTGAAAGAGGGCGCTGTTCGCGGAAAGGCTCCGTATGTCCGATGTATCCAAAGTCACATCCCGATTGCGGGACAGGTGGGCCAGATTGGCTTCGTGGCCGCCGCTTAAGTTGTCGATTACACGGACTCTGTAACCTTCCCCAATGAGTCGGTCAACCATGTGGCTACCAATGAATCCGGCGCCTCCAGTAACAACGGCGATGGGTTTGTGATCCGTCCTGGCCATGGCTATCCCCAGTGTGGCAACATCGGAAAAAAAATTTAAAATGGTTCATCCCCGGAACCATTTTTGTCGAGTCTAAGGGTACGGTTTGAAGTGCGGCTTCGTCCAAGTGTGGCGTCAACCTGGAATGAAAGTCAATGCCGCCAATCAACCCGGGGCGGTGTCCTGGAAAAACCTGCATGACGGACAGGGTGCGACTTGGGAAATCCCGACAGCCTTTTTCGTTCCTTGAGAAGGGCTATCGTCCCGGGAAGAAAAATGGTAGGATTCGTTAGCTGTCGGGAGTGATTCAATCGTCGGTAACCCAAGGATTCGTTGCTTATTGTGATGGGGTGGTGGTTACGATGCGACACGCACTTGCCAAAGATTAAACTTGAAAATTTATTTTTAGGTTACACATCTAAAAATAGATCAGTCAGGGCTTTGTTATTACTCATTGGTGCTATTGGACGATTCTTGAACATGAAAATTTACTCTGCCCGACTGTTTGGTTTGTTTAGCTTGGTGTGGTGCTTGGTGTTCGCCATTGAGGTTTGCGCAAGTTCCGTTGCGGCACGTGCCCGTGCCGACAAAGACGAGTTACCGGCCAATGCCAGCTATTTGTCGCCTAGTGGGGAAGTGACGATGTCCTGGGAATGGCTGACCCTTCCGGAAGAACGTATCATGGCCCTTACCTTCGACGATGGGCCAGTGGAGCGCGATACGGAAATAGCCGCTCTCCTTAGAAACAAAGAAGCTGTCGCTACCTTCTTTTTCATTGGCTACAAAGTCGAAAATAATCATGAAATTGTAAAAAAAGTAGCCGCTGCCAGCAATGAAATCGGCTATCATTCCTACCGGCATCAAAAATTGAACTGGGTATCCCAGACCGATCTCAAGGAAGACTTTCGCTTGGGCAAGGAGGCTTTTGCAGAGTTGGGGATCCCCCTGACTTGGTTCCGTCCGCCCTACGGTCTGTTTAACTCCAAGGTGGTCAAAACTGCCAAGGAAGAGGGTATGAAAACCATCCTGTGGACCGTCGATCCCAAGGATTGGACGGGGGTCGGTCCGGATGTGATCGCCAAACGGGTCATCCGGCAGTTTCATCCCGGTGCGGTGTTGCTGTTTCACAGCAATCATGCGGCTACCCTGCAGGCGTTGCCAGAAATTATCGATACCGCCAAATCCCAAGGGTATCGCTTGGTTGCCCTAAGTGAGTGGCGGCGTACCGTTCAAACGGCGCACTGCCGCAAAAACAAACGCTACTGCCCCCCGACCATGACCGATACGGTGGTTGCTTCCACCCCGGAAATTCCTCTGAAACTGGAGGTTGCCGATACTCCGACCTCTTCGGACTCCCTGGTCCCCGACCCCACTGCGGTCAAATTGGAAGTCGGGGATGCGGTGGCTGCCGCGATTGCTGTCATTGCCGATTCCGCCCCGGCACAACCAGTGCGGTTGGTGAGCAGCAAACGCTGCCGGCATAGAACACCCATGCCTGTCCTGCCCCCCCCTGACCACCCAGATCAGTTGTCCCGTTCTTCACCCCTGCCATTTCTATAAACATAATCCAACCTTATAGATTGCCTGATGACTCGGAGATAACCAGATGGCCCAAACTTTCAAGGAATACAAAATCATCCATATTGTCGAAGGAGGATGTGGTACCATTTTTCTCGGCGCCTCCTCATTGCCGTTGCAAAAAATTGAAGCAGAACTCAACAGCCAGGCGGCTCAGGGGTGGCAAGTTGTCTTTCAAATTATTGAGAAAAAAAGATTTCTACTGTTTTGGACACGAGAAGCGATGGTCGTCACCCTGGGGCGGTAATCATGATCGGGCGTTTGTTGCTCCGGTTGTTGCGGCGTTACCAATCCGCAGGGGGCGGAGACCGTTGGTTGGTGGCGTGCAATTTTAATCCGAGTTGTTCGGTGTATGCCGTGCAAGCCTTGGAAAAATACGGGGCCATGCGTGGTTCACTATTGGCTTTGCGGCGGGTTTCTCGCTGTCGCAATCGGCAACAACTGGGAGTCGTGGATGATCGGGTACCATGAGCCTGTTTGACATGGAATTACCCAGCCAGGATCTGGATCTCCTGGATGATCAATTGCGTGACGATGTATCGCGTCTGCCCGAAGCGGCCAGGAAACTCTATTACGAACGGGTTAAGCCCAGACTGCGGGATCCGGATACCTATGCGGTTTTGTGTTGGTCGCTGGGACTGGGGGCGCATCATGTCTATTTGCGCCGCTGGTGGTCTTTCGGCTTTGATGTGTTGAGTAGCTTGGTGGTCTTGAGTGGCCTCATCCTCTGGATGGTCACCGGCAAACTGATCTTCCCCGTCTTGCTGATTGCGGCTTTCTTATACAATCTGTTCGATACCCTTTACAGCGCCATTCTGTCGCCACGGGTGGTGCGGCATTACAACATCCGCCTGGGACAGGAGGTGTTGGCTGAATTGCAGCATCAGGTTGGCCTGTCGCATGGCGGAGCCATGGTCTTGCCAAGTCAGGAACGGGTGACCCAAACCAACAAACGTTTGTTTTTCTGGGCCTTGGTCGCCATGGCCGTGGTGTGCCTGGGGGCATGGTTGTTTTTTCATTCTCTGCTACCGGAACTGGCCCGTCGGGCAGCGTTCGCCCTGCCGGAAGACATTTTATTAGTCAAGGAGCGCCAAGAGGCTGCGGCTGTCGTCGATCAACTGCAACGCTTTTCGCCATCCCAACTGAAAACGGCGGCTGAGGAGCGGTTGCAACGGTTGTTTGCCCGGGTTGAGCATCAGCACGGCGAAAGAAATGGGGGCAAGAAAAAGCATTATCATGTTTTTTTGCGCCATGGAGGTCGGGTAGGTGCCAATGCCTTTGCATTCCCCAACGGTGTGATTCTGGTTACCGATGAACTGGTGCAACTGGCCAAAACCGATGAGGAACTGTTGGCCATTTTGGCTCATGAATTGGGACATTTGGAGGGGCGTCATGGCATTCGCATCTTGCTTCAGGATTCCACCTCGCTGTTGTTGATGTCTTTGGTGACCGGCGATGTGGTGTCGTTGGCAGGAGCTGTGGCGGCGGCAGCGCATCTCGTTTTGGCGGCTGGTTATTCCCAGGAATTTGAACGGGAAGCGGATCAACGAACGGTTCGGTATTTTCGGGAAAATGCAATC
The DNA here is from genome assembly GCA_015228975.1 of Magnetococcales bacterium. GTDB lineage: Bacteria > Pseudomonadota > Magnetococcia > Magnetococcales > UBA8363 > UBA8363. The sequence goes on along the minus strand of JADGCN010000182.1, from coordinate 1,484 downwards.
CCCATAACCCATTTTGTCTCTATTCTCAATGCCCTGTCCAAAAATTCCAAGACAGGGGGAACAGACTCAGCCTTCTTGTCAACCCACCCCAGTACCGCAGAACGTATCCGCTTGGTCGCGGGAGGGAACGAGCCTCCGCACATTAAACCGTGATATCTCAAGACAACATCACGCCATAGACTTGATTGTATTGAGTTTTATCTGCGAAAAGGCCGCCTCCTGGGGCGGTCTTTTTGTTAGAGAAAATTTTTCCAATGGTTTTGACTTGAATTATAAAAAGCTTCTTGATACGCTACTGTCTTTTTTGATTATAGGGACATTGGTTCGGATACTCCTTCTGAAGATTGACTCTAACGTATGGACTTTCAGGGATAAACCAATAAAACATGATTGAAAGAAAAGATTAATCTGTAAAAATTTATTTTTATAGAACATTGTTTTTTTGTTGAAGATCTGAAAGAATCTGATTGTTGACATGTTTTTATTGTTTTTGAAGTACTGCGAATGGATCCAAGTGTTTATATTGAAAAACAATAGGTTGATGTTGGAATGTTTGAACACTTTTCCTCAAATTTCTTGCATGATTCAAGAAAGGGAGATCGTCAATGAATCAAACAACAAATAAGGCGGATCTTGATGGTGAATTAGCGCAGCATGATCCTTTCAAGCTGCGTAGCAAACGGGAGGTTGCAGAAGAGCTGAAATCGCTGGTTCATGTATACGGTAAACACGCGAATATCGTTTGCAAGACTGAAGAGCGGGCACCCACTCCGCCACGACCGAACGAACTGAGCGTGGGCGTTGGCCCCCCGGGGAATAACTTTATAGCTTTGTGGGACAAGAACGTAACGCTACGCTGGCGTTTTCAGGAGCGCTCCATGAGTATTTATGCGAATCCCACGGCAGCAAAAAATGCCATCAGGAGATTGTTTGCTGATGCTGTTGCCGCGTGGGGTGACGCCGCTCCTGTCAAATTTTCCGAACAACCAAATCTTTGTGATTTTGAGATTGTTGTCCGGGCTGCCAATGAGTGTAATTATAATGGGTGCGTTTTGGCGAGTGCTTTCTTTCCCGACACCGGTAAGCATAACCTTACCATTTATCCCGAAATGTTTGCGCAGGTCAGGCAAGAACAAGTGGAAACCTTTGTCCATGAAATTGGACATATTTTTGGGCTTAGGCACTTTTTTGCCCAGGTTAGTGAGCAAGATTGGCCGAGTCAGGTATTCGGAAGACACAATCCCTTGACTATCATGAACTATGGTGCCCAGAGTCAATTGACCTCTGCTGACAAGGAAGACCTGAAACGTTTGTATCAGCAAGCGTGGAGTGGCCAGTTGCGGCAGATTAACGGAACCCCAATAAAGCTTATGAAACCGTTGAGAATGCCCTAAACTGAAGTTCCCCCGGTCATTTTCTAAGAAGTACTTATTTTTCAGTTGCTTGGAAGAATATCCCCTGAATAATGTAGTCATGTAAATAAA
>JADGCN010000181.1 GCA_015228975.1 Magnetococcales bacterium | reverse complement strand
CAACGGCCAGGATTTCCGTAGTCCAGGCTCACGACCCAGGGATATTGCGGTGCCGGGTCACCGTACCGATGCAGCGCGCTCGGAGCCGCGTCCCAAATTTTGCGATGCTGGGCCACCGTCCCGGTATATCGTCCGGGTCCGTGTCCGCCAGGCTCTACCCGCAGGGAGCGCGACAGAAAACTGAATGCACGGATTTCTCTACATCATTCTGGCGCGGGAGAAAAGGGTTCCCATGAAAATCCCAACGCACATCACCAAACCTTCGGCTTGAACCCCATATCATTGGCCAGCCTGACCGTCTCTCCCGACTGCTCAATCACGAACAACCCCTGTTTCATGGCAAATTGGTCGGCTTCCGACTCGACGACGATCCCAGCCACGGCACCGTACACCCGGCAATTGGCATAGCGTGGGAAAAAGGGTTTAAAATCTGCCAATCGTGTCAGGTGGTTGCGCACATCTTCAACCTGCAACTGGCTTTTTACCTCGACCAGCACGGCATCCACGGTATTGGCCACCAGGATGTCGATCTCCATCCTCTTTCCATTGATGGTTTTCCTGACGCGGGGAAAGATCTCATCCACCTGGAGGCCCCGTTCCGTGAACATGGCAATACAGGCCGGAGCGATCAACCCCTCGACGAACTCTCCCCAGCGGCCACCCAGGTTGCCGACCAGAGTGGAGACCTCCTTGAGCTTGCGGTCGGTCTCCCGCATCTGGAGTTCTGTTTCCAGAAAAGCACGCTCAGTTTCGGCCTTGCTGGCGGCACTTTGCTCGGCTATGACTCGCATCACGCGCTCGGTTTCTGCGCGATCTTCCTGTCTTGCGCGTTCCATTTCCTGGCGTTGCTGTCGCCACTCAGCCTGCGACTCCTGAAACTCCCGCCTGGACTCCTGGAACAAGCGATTGGTTTCTTGAAACATTTTCCAGACATCGTCAACAGTCAGTGCGGTGCTCATCGGCCTTCTCCTCCATTCGTCATCCAACCCACCATCGCCAGCATACCAGAAATTTCCGGCCACCAATAGAGATATGTAAGCCAGACCCGATTTTGGCTGGGTGTTGAGCTGCATTCCTCTTTGATCGATAATCAGCAATAGACATCTATAATAATATCGCACACTCTTGACATTATCCTCTATATTGTTTTATCTCTGCGTTAGCGGTTTGGGATGGAGCTTTTCCGATGTGGTACCGTATCGTTTTATAATCATTTTCGTGGTTAAACAGAATGGTACATTCTGTTTAAATTTTAGCCGGTCAGAAGGTGCCCCACAGCCGGCTGGCGATGGTCTGTTCCTCGTCCCCGACGGCGTTGGCGTAGACCTCTGTGGTGGACAGCCTTGCGTGTCCAAGCCACTTGCGGACAAAGTTGATGGGTACCCCGGATTGCAAGGCGGCAATGGCAAAGGAGTGCCGTAAACCCTTGGGACTGGCCTGGGTTCCTTCTATATTTGCTTTGTCCATGCAATGCTTTACGCGATGCCATGCCGTGGTGCGGCAGCAGTTCCAGAGTCGCTCCCGTGACCGGCCTGGGTCTCTTTTGGCGGCAGTGACCCCATGCACATCCTCCAACCCAACGGCCAACTCCTGGGGGATAGGCACTGCTCGGTACACGTTCGGCCGCCTCTTCTTCAGACATTCGATAATCACCAGTCGCGCATTGAGGTCGATCTGCTCATGGGTCAGCGACAGAACCTCGGAGAGTCTGGCTCCGCTGTAGGCGAGGACGGCACAGAAGGTGTAGACCTCCTGGGACATGCCCCTCGCTGCATCCAAGAAATCCGTGCGTTCTTGAACAGTTAGATACTTCCTGTTGCCGTCATTGTCGTACAAATTTGACATCGTCTTGCTCCTCTTTTTTTCCTGGATTGTCATTAAAAAGTTGTATTTTCGTTAAACAGAATGTACCATACTGTCCAGATGCGGTTATTGCTGTTAGGTTGCGCGGCCATGACCCTCAACGCTCACAGGAACTGACCCACCCCTGCTCACCAAAACTGACCCACCTGATGCGCAGGGGTTGAATGGTTTTGAGGGTGGGATAGGATGTGAATGGCTGAGATTTGAGATGATCTGGTGGAGAGGATTGGCAGGCTTGGGAATAAAAAGTGATCAGGCGGATGGACCACGGAGGGATGGCCCGGCAATACGAATGGTGACACATTGATGACGAAGACGATCCAGGAGGGCATCAACCAGGGGCTTGCGTTGGAAGATGTCGTACCATTCTGGGAAATCAAGATTGGTGGTGATAATCGTGGATTTTCGTCCGTAGCGAAGATCGAGGAGTTTGAAGAAGGCGTTTGCCTGTTCGGGCTTGAGGGTAAGATAGCCCAGTTCGTCAATGACCAGGAGGTCGTATCCGGCCAATTGTTTCAGGGTTTGAGAGGTTGAGCGGTCAGCCAGGGATGCGTAAAGAATATCCATAAGTTCTTGTGCATTGAAAAATCGTCCCCTGTACTGACCAAGAATGGCCTGGCGCAGGAGGCTGATGGCCAAACCGGTTTTTCCTGTTCCCGGTTGGCCAATGAAAACGATGTTTTCTGTCCGTTGCAGAAAAGAGAGACCAGCCAAGCTGCGGATTTGTCCCTGGTTAACGCTTGGTTGTCGCGAGAAAGGGAAGGTGTCCAGACTCCAACTCCAAGGTATTTTTGCCTGTTTGAGACGATAGCACAGGCTTTGTTCTCGGCGGTGGCGGGATTCTTCCTTGAGTAGCCGTAAAAGGACTTCGGCAGGTGTAGCAGCCTCTCTGTCCGCCCGGGACAACTCTTCCTTTATGGCCACGGACATCCCTTTGAGATGCAAGGAGTCGAGCAATTCGGTAATTTCTGACTCCATCAAGCATTCTCCAGATCGAAAAAGTCGCCAGCAATTCGTTTTAGAATCAACCGTTCCAATCTGGATAAGTCGAACAGGCCAAAATGCAATGCATGTTGTACTGCAGAAATAAATGGTTCTGATGGATAGGATCTTTTAAATGTCAGAAGCTGGCGCAAGCGATGGATTCCTCGCCCAGGAGATCTTTTTTTTAACTCGGCGACATATTTGGCCAGATCTGGGTGATAATCGGTTAGCATGCGTTCCTCTTCTGGTGGTCCCTGAAAAAGGCGATGACGATCCAAAGAAAGATGGTGTCCTGGTGAGGTAATCCGCCCCCCTCTTTGATCTGCCGAACGCAAATGTTCCGCCACCATTTTTCCCTGCCAAAGAATTCGAATTCGTTCGAAATATTTGTGAATTTCCAATTGTTTTCCAATCAACCGATCCGGGACAGAGTAGCGGTTATTTTCAAAGTTAACATACCCTTCCACATCCACAATCCGGTTTTCGACCCGAAAAACCGGTGCAATAAAGGTCGGCAGGGATACCAGAAATGGCTTTTCCATCAGAAAAGCCGCCTCTGGACTCATTCCCAGGATTTTTTTGACTTTTTGGTTGGCGTATTCCCGACACCATTGCATGGCTTGCCGATTGAGATCATCCCAATCGGCAAAGGTACGACCGACAAGAAAGTTGTTTTCCACATAATGGAAAGGCCGTTCTACCCGCGCCTTGCGATCTGGATTGTTGACGCGATGGGGCTGGAAGACGACACCGAAGGCACGGCCCATGGCCTCTACCTCCGGGGCGATCCTGGCATTCGATCCGCTACCACCGGCGACAATGACACTACCGTTGTCGATAACGCAACGTGGACAAACCCCTTCCATAAAACGGAAAGCGTCGTTCAGAAAGACCATGACCTCGAAACGAGTAAAACGAGGAAAATAGCGGAGGTAGATGCGTCGGCTATAGGCCATTACCAGAGTAGCGCACTGGGCGGTCACCTCCTTGCCACCCAAAAGAAACCGGTGTGGAGATGTGTCATGTTGCATCTCCTCCCCTGGCTCCAGGAGGTAGGTGCCAACCCGTCGTTTTTGTTCCCGCAGTTCTTCCATACGTAACATGCGGGTAAGAGAGCTATAGGCCACTTCATGGCCATGCTCATCTCGGAGAATCTCCTGGATTCTGATGGCGTTGCCCTTGCACCTTTGGAATAAATCCGGCAGGAGGGGAACAATTTGTTGATGCGCTTGGGAGAACATCGGCGCGGCGTTTTCTTCTTGTGCCTGGCGCAGATGATTCCGTGCCGTGTTGCGGGAGATTTTCAGGGTTCGGCAAATTTCCCGTAGAGAGATCCCCTGTTGGTGCAGTGTCCGAATGGTCTGATGCAGTTCCTGACTGAGCATGATGGGAACACTCCTGGATTTGTAGGTTTAATTGACTCAAGAGTCCATCCAAACGCCGAACTGGACGACGCAAATGCAACAAAAGACCGTCGGGCAATCCTGGAACAAAAATGCGAGGAGACAGACTCAGTAACCGTTCCAGAATATGGCCGATGATCTGGATTTGCCGAACCCATGTCTCTTCTGGGCTTTCTTCAAGAGGAGGATTTTGCTGTTCCATTTCCAAGACACGCAGGCTCTTGAAAAAAAGATCAGGAGTCTCCATCAATTTCTGGCGAACGGCATCTCCCGATTGCTGATAGTGATGCCACAAGCCTTGCAGTTGCCGGGTAGACAAGGAATTTGCATCCATATACTGCAAAAGGGATCGGGCGTGGTCACTGTTTGCGCGCGCAAACGGTAACAAAATTCTGGTTGCCGCCCAGACCGACAGACGACCTTGAAGTACACGTTCTAAAACTTCCTCTGGTAACTCATTGATCAGGGAGATACGGTGACTGACCCAACTGGCACTACGGCCAATACGTGCCGCAAGCAAACGCAAGGAGCAGCCGAAGCGGTCATGCAGTTCCCTGATCAGCGCGGCCTCCTCAACCGTTTCCCAATTTCTGGCTTGACCACGGGCCAGATGCACCATTAGGGCCTCCTCCTCTGAACCCTGGAAAACCTCGGCCCGTACCACCTCTCGATCAAGACGCTTCAATGCCTCCACCCTCAAATAACCGTCGATCAAAATCCACAAACCCGCCCGTTCACCAGGAATAACCAGAACCGGGACCAACTGTCCGGCCTCTTCCAGGGAACGACTCAACAAGTCGAGTGCCGGAAGATTGCGCATCCGCAACCCCTGAAACCGCCGATCCACTTGATGCAACTCAAGGTCAATGATGTTTTGGGTGTGGTTTATATCGTTCATGACCAAACCGTACCTGAATTCTGTCAAAAAGTCTCACTAGTCATCTCTTTGCAATCAAAAATTTTTCGCAACATGCTGTTGTTAAATGTGGTTTTTCTGGTTACTCGTCCATCTTTGCAATCAAATTCCGCTGATTTCCCCTTTTCCGGCCTCATTGTGGGGCTGTATCAATTATTGCTGCCTCCCCCTGGAACCATCTAAAATCTAGTCAAATCATTATTATCACTAATTCTTTTGCAGCCATTGCCTTTGTCCGTTGATTTAACGGTTCTGGTGTCGAGGGGATCCAGGCTTCACTCGTCCATTTTTGCAATCCGTTTTTTGCAACTTTTCCCTCGTCGCCGGTTGCCGCATCTCCCATCCGCAAATCCTCCTCAAACAGGGATCGCAGTCCAATCGATCAATCAGCATGACAGTCGTTGGCAGATTCAAAACTGCTTTTGCTACAAACGCTCGCGCCAACGCCTGACGATCTGCTGGAGGTCTACCAAGAAGCCATTGATAACGAAATGGAATATGATCCTCTATCCGAACCACCTCCAACACTGTCACAACCAACTGCTGCTTCTCCGTCA
>JADGCN010000180.1 GCA_015228975.1 Magnetococcales bacterium | reverse complement strand
GACTTTATCGCGTATGCGCTCGGCGGAGATTTCGCGTTCAAATTGCGCGAAGGAGAGGAGCATGTTCAGGGTGAGCCGTCCCATGGAGGTAGTGGTGGAAAATTGCTGAGTGACGGATGCGAAGGTGACGTTGTGCTTGTCGAATGTCTCTACCAGCTTGGTGAAGTCCATCAGGGAGCGGGTGAGGCGATCCAGTTTGTAGAGGACGATTTGGTTAATTTTGCCAGCCGCCACGTCAGCCATCAGGCGTTTGAGCGCAGGCCGATCCAGGTTGCCGCCGGAGAAGCCGCCGTCGTCGTACCGATCGGCCACCAGGAACCAGCCTTCGGCCTTCTGGCTGGCGATGTAGGCCTCGCAACTCTCCCTCTGCGCATCCAGTGTGTTAAACTGCACGTCCAAGCCTTCCTCGTTGCTCTTGCGCGTATAGACGGCGCAGCGTATTTTTGGTGTTACTGGTTGTTTCATCACTGTAAAGTTCCTTGCTTCTTGATGCCAAAAAAGACCAAACCATTCCACTTCGTGCCGGTAATGGCATTGGCCACCGCCGACAAGCTGCCGAACCGACGTCCCTGGTATTCAAAACCGTCCGGCAGCACCATGCAGCAATGCTCCATCCCCTTCCACTCCCGCACCAGTCGCATGCCAGGCATCAGCTGCTCTTTCGACACCTTGCGCTTTTCGGGTTGTGCTTCCTCTGTCGCCAGTTTCTCCATCCGCTTTTCCGCCTGCGCCGACAGGCCACCATAGGCCAGTTCCTGGATGCGATAGGCCAGTCGTTTGACCAGGAAGGCGCGGTTGTAGGGTGGTGGCTCCGATTGGTGCAAATCCCGCCAAGTTTTTTTCAATTCCGCATGCGTCATGCTCGGCAGTATCGCCACCTGCTTCATCACATCAAGTTTCATCGCCGTTCTCCTTTGTGGGTTATTTTTCGACCATATGGCCATTGGTTGGGCGAGTTATCAACTGGAATATTCTCCGTTTTTTGTTTTTCTCGCAGGCGGCGGATGCCGGTGGCAAGGATGGAACCAACCTCGGAGAGGCGGTCTTCGGGGGACATTTGGTCGGGGTGGGGCTGATTGAATTGGTGGTGCAGGTGCATGGCGACTCCATCCATTCCGGTATTGTGGTCAGAAAAAATCCTCACACTGTATATATACCGGAACGGATGGAGAAACTTACAAAGGTGGGGCCATTTTTTTTTCCGAGAGGCTGTTTTTTTCGTCTGGAATGGGTTGTGGGGCTGCCCCCGCCCAGATCAGTGATCTGCGGTTGCCATGTAAGTGTTTTGAATCGGTGTAGGTGGTTCCTTGTACTCGATACCTTCAACAGTCCAAAGTAAAGGTTTCTCGTCTGTTATGGTTGGGCGAACCAAGAGAGACGCATCTACTGATTCTGGTTCGTCAAAATAATCCCGTATCCAGCTTGTTATCTCATTGATGCTGTTACTGATAATATCTGCACCATCACTGGTGTAACTTACCCTTTTTGAGACAGGACCACAATCAATCTGAAACCATTTTTTAGTGGATGTGAAGCGAATCCAAACTTCCAGATTACTATCTGGTAATGTTATATTTACTGCCATAAGACTAAATTTGTCAGTATACTGGTTCATCCAAAAAGTCCCCGCGTCATACTCATCTTTAAATTCATTCACCATTGATGAGCAATTGACGATCATAGCATTCAAAAACACGCCGTAATTTGTTTTATTCGTCTTTTTCATGGTTCAATCCTCGGTTTTGGTTGGTTGTCGATATATGGAATTCTTTTTGAGAAATTCATGTCTTCAATGCTGTTTACGTTTATGGCTACTACTTTTCAAATATCCAACAGGATTCTGTATCTGCATCATACCGTATCTCAATCATCCCCTTTCTGAGATGCTCCATAACCTCTGCCACTTTGACATCGAGCGGAACCTCCGTAGAGCAGTCCTCAGGCATGTCACGGGTGACAAATTCCTCGATAATCTCCCGTAACGCCTCTTGGCTCAGGCGGTCGGATGGAATCACCATTTGAGTACTCCTTTTACAATGTCATCATTTTTCCAGGTTTCTCATTTCACTCTGAAACCAATCATTGTTTTTTGATTTGTATTGACGGAGAATAAATCGTGTCTCGAATGCACCCATGTTTCTCTTCCATGGGACAGGTTCCTCATTCAGAAGGAAGTACTGTCTCAGTTTTCTGGAGAGTGCCTGCTTTTGAGCTTTCAGCTTCGAGTTGTCGTTACTGTTTTGCCAAGACAGTTGACCACCATTGACAGCCAACGCCATCAATACTATCCACTGTTGAGTTGGCCGGCCGTTGATCTGATTTTTCATGCCAAGGTGTTCCGGTTCCAGTTGGCGTGGTTGCTGGATACCTTTGCACCGGACGAGCAATGCATGGTCAGCCAGGAATTCGAAGGTGAAATGTTCCCAGTCTGCTCCAGGTGGTGTCGGGAAATGATCCATAGAGCCCGCCTGAGTTATCTCTGGAGCAGCCTGCTTTGCAAAGTCGGCAAGCCATTCAGAAGCAGACTCCACTCCCATCAATGCCTTGTTCACGTCATCCCAGGACAGGAGATCCTCCAGGTAGATGATTCGGGATCTGTTACTGGCGAGCAGATTCATCATTTCCCCGTCGACCGACTGATCGGTGAGGCTCAGCAGTACGAAGGGAGCGTCCATTTTGCCCAACAAGCCAATAATGACATTTCTCATTATCTCTTTGTCTCCCTGGATGGTCAGGAAGACGTGGAAACGTCGTCTGGCGATGGGCTGAATTTTTCCCACGAGAAACACTTGGTAGAATCCTTCTACTGGTGCGAATTCAAGAGGGATACCCAATATATTGGCCACGATGGAGGACAACGTGCGAAGGTCCAGTTTATGGACGATGATGTCTTCTGGTGAGAGCGTTATCTCATCGCAGTACTGATCCTCGCCGTTGCATGCGGCAATGATCTCGCCGTCGCCATAGTCTACCACCTTGCGCAAACAACCACTTCCAGGACGGGCGCATCGCAAACTGGTGGCCCGGCGGTCTGTAGGGCGGAACCAGGGGCGGACGACGTCGAAATGGGGGCCGAGACGCCGCTGCCATTCGGATAACACATTCGACAGCCCTGGTGACAGTTCGAGGGTTGACCACAAATGATGCAAGGGTTGCATGGCGTTACCTCTCCGGGGTATGGATGAATCCACGTTTTGCCAGCCACTGGTCGATAACGACGCTGTCACCATCCCGGTGGTACATGGCGTGGTTGGGCAGTTTGATGGTGAGGCTGCGCGGATTTTTGACTCCAGCGAGTTTCATAGAAAATACCGCCATAGTCAGATCGGATGCAGGGGGCATGCTTCTCTGCTTCTCCAGCATGGAAAGAAAGACATCGTCAGCCGTATACAGGTTGTAACCATTGTATCCTTCGTTCAAGCGATTCTGGTAGGCGGTCAGGACGACTCGTTCCAGGCCATCGATGTCAGAACAGACCAGGGCATTGGCTCCGTCTATCGCCAGAGGGGCCAGGGTGAATTTTTGATGTTCCGGGAAGTGGTTCTGGTTTTTGAAAAGATGGAAGCCAATTGTTTCCCGGTAGAGGCGTTTTTCTCCCTTGGTTCCTGACGCACGGATACCGAGTTCACCCAGGGTTCGGTCGTAGAAAACGACGTCGTAGACCTCTGGCCGGTAGCAGAGGCTGCTTGACTCACCGTTATTGATGGTGCCTTCCCTTTGCATGGGCATGCCATGGCGGATAAGGAAGCTGATCTTGTCTCCGTGGTCGGCGACGATGATCCGGCAATTGCGGCCACGCCGGTTTTTTTCGAACCAGTCATCCATCGCGGATTCCATTGCCTGGATCACTGTTGAGTGCGGTATGGAGAGGGGCTGTGGTTGGGCGTCACCGCTGCTGTAATATTCGAACGATCTTGGCTTATTGATCATGGATGCAGCGTGCTTTTTCGCCACCAAGTCAGGATCTGCAAGCCAAATTTGCACGACGACGTCCGCGTTACTGGCCTCTATGCTGAACTCCATGTCCGGGTGTGCCGCTCTGGCGGCCGCTATGAGACCTTCCACGGTATTGATATTGGACATCTCGTTGATGAAATACAAAGCATCCACCATGCGGGATGGGACATGCTCGTCTGGGTCGGCCAGGATGGCAGACAATTTTGCGCAATGGATGGACGAATAGGGAAAAGCGGGGAATGACAGGCCTCGTTTGGAGAGGTATGCCCGGTATGGCGACAGGAGCAACAGCAGTCGCCCTGGATCAATAGATGTCAAGATGTCTGGCTGGATAAAGTGGCGGAATTTGATCGCGGCCATGCGTTTTCCCCTTGGATTTAGAGTTTTTTAGTCAACATCTTAGCGCTCACTGCCACAACGATGCCCAAGATGAGAAACCTATCATCAGGCCCAATGGGTATGGGCCTGTATTTAGAATTGGCAGGTCTCAACTCAACACGCCCCCCAGCTATGAAGAGCCGCTTGACTGTCGCCTCATCCTCCAGCAGAGCCACAACGATATCCCCGTTTTCAGCAATTTGTTGTCTGCGGACGATCAAAAAATCTCCCTCGTTGATACCCACGTCAATCATGCTGTCACCGACCACTTCCAGTGCAAAGCACTCCCCCCGCACGTCGGAAGAGGAGACCGCAATCTCTCCGATGATGTTTTCCACCGCCAGGATTGGTAGCCCGGCGGCTACCCGACCGATAACAGGCAGTGTCACTTGGCGTGCGAGTTTGGACGCTCCTCCGAGGAGTTCCAAGGATCTGGTTTTTCCTTTTGTTCTCTGGATGTAACCTTTCTTTTCCAGGTTGACAATCTGTGCATGGACGCTGGGGGCTGAGATCTGGAGGATTTCGGCTAACTCATAAACGGTCGGCGACATCCCCTCCTGCACCATAAAGTCTTTGATGACCTCCAGGGTCTTCTCCAGCGTGGGTGACAAACCCTCAATTGGCGGACGCCCACGGGGTCTTACCTGGTATCTGACCATTGATTACCTGCTCCTTTGAACATGCCGCCATGTCTGGTGGTGTCAGTCTCTATTTAAGACTAACATCCATGTGTTGTAAAAGATCGTATCCGACTGGATCAGATTTGTCCAGGGGATTTTCAAAAAATTTACATGACTGCACATTTCCTGTGTATATCATGTATTAACAAGTGTTTGCAAATACGTTGACTGGTGGTCGGAGAGACGTGCTGGCCATGCAATGAGAACGGCCTTGGGCTTGGTGAGCTTATATTGACCCTCGCGCTCCTGATAATGTGAGTTAGTCATATATGTTCTGGGCTGCTTGCCCATGCATGGTTGGCGATGGCCACGACATGATCATCCCCGTTTTGGTGCAGGCCGTTTGGGCAAGTCGGTTTTTGCCCTCAATCTGGTCGGCCAACAGGCCCAATTCCTCCCCAGCGAAGTTGGCCCTTTGCGCCGAAGTATTGTCCTCAAATAAGTCTTTTAACTTCACTAGCACACCTAAAAACATCTTTTAATGTTATGCATGTGTTGGATTTTTTGGGTTTGCATAGCAAAAAGAAATAAAAACAAAACCAAAAATATTGCAAATATTATCACAATTAAAAATTTTACCTATTAAACACAAAAAAGATGTGAAGAAATGCGAGAACGAAATTTCGCCCTCCCCATGCCAACTTTTCTTCAAAAAATAAAAAATTTTTTCACGTTATTTTTTAACAAGTTGTTGTCTTCCCGTCAAAATTTGTGGGCGAAAATCAGGGGCGAGGGCGAAATTTCGCCCTATAGGGGCATGGAGCATGACGCTCCCCACCCCTAACACAGGCGATGCTGAAATGAAGTCCCGCAACCAATACCACGGTGTTCTCCCTGAGGCGGTCGAGGTCGTCCGCTACTGGGCACGCCACCTGACCCAACACCCGGCGTTTACACCGGCCGACCTGGAAGACCTGGAACAGGAGCTGATGCTGGATCTGCATATGCGGATGCCGACCTTCAACCCGGAGCGG
>JADGCN010000017.1 GCA_015228975.1 Magnetococcales bacterium | reverse complement strand
CTCCATGTTGATACTGGCATAGCGTTTCCATTTTCCAATCTGTTTCCGTCTTTCTCGAAAGGGGTTTTTGCTGTTCTCGTAATCAAGAATATAGGACCAAACCAGTTCATATGTTCCAAGGCGAATTTTTTCCTGTATCTTTAACTTGGCTTCGGTTTCAAGCAATATCCTGATATCGGACTGGTTATCAAAGGGGCGGTTAAACATGCAGTTGTCAAGATAAAGCCTCATACCTGGATCTCACCTTCCGTTGAAGGGAAAAGCTGCTGCATCAATCCCTTTTTATGGGCCTTGAGCGTGACGAGCTTTTGAGCATGCGCGGTGATCAGTTCGTCGAGGGAAGAAAGGCAATCGGCGATTTTTTGTTGCTCTTGGCAAGATGGCAGAAAGGTCATCCAAGAAGAAAGAGTGTTCAAATACAGCCTTGTTCTTGTACTCCCTTTCTTTTGCATGAGAGCAAACCGTGAGAATTCAACTCCATCATTCAATAGATAGAGCAGAAAATCGGAGCATAGATCAGCCGTTGTGAAAATAGGATACTCTTTACTTACAGCTATTCTTTGGCCTGTTCTATTGATGTTGAATTTGAAGGTTCCGTCATCGCTCATATGGCGATACACAAAGAAACCCTCTGGGACAACACCATACTCCCCATCATTTATTAACTCTCTACCATCATAATAATCTTTCTGAGGTATTATCCCGTACCTTGTCGAGCTATAGATTGGTAGTTCAGTATTAGTCGGAGATTTTTCGGAATATTCTTTTAAAAATTTGGCCAATCCTTTGTATTCCAAATGATTAATAAACTCAGGAAACCGCAATCTGGGCTTCAATTCACGTTTGCTCTCTTGCTTCACCGTCGATACACCCGTTTATTGCTCATACACCCGCAACCCAGAAATCTCCCGTCCCTGAGCGAGCTTGTGCAACAGCGGAATGAGCTCTTTCATCAATGCCAACTCCTTTTGGGAACGTACTTTCCAACACAAACCGAGCGGGGCGAACAAGTCATTCAACCGTTCACCATCGAAGATCATACGCTCCATGATGCCGTCAATGAAAGATTGCAGCACAGCGGTTTCCAAGCCATACGTTGCAGCCATTGCAGCCACCAAGCTTTCGTTCCTTTCGTTTTTAAAAATCTCAAACCCCCTACGAATCTCCTTTTCGTTCAAGGCTTCACCTGCCTTTAATGTATTGATATAAGCGGCGATCTCTTCGTATTCATCAATAAACTTAGCATCGGACTGGATTAAAGCAATAAGCTGAGAACGACTCATCTTTTGCTTGCCCGGTTCCTGCTGAGAATAACGAGCGATCAGAGCCATAATATAGTCGTAATCAATCACCGCAGAAGCGAAGAGTACCAATTCAAAATCGAGTTGCTGTACCACCGGGTCAGACCCATTGTCGTTTTTTCCACGCAGATCCCGTGCAATTCCCAGATAGACACCTCGAAAGGCTTGCAGTTGGTCCTGGGGAATCACCCTTTCAATGCTGGCGGTTTCCTCTGACGTCAGATCGGTGTATTGGTCAAGCTGAATTTTAAGGCGCTGCACCTCCTTAAACAGTTTGACGAACTGGCTACGGGCCTCGTCACCTTTAAGATTGGGAACCTCTTCTGGAGAGTACAGGCCAATCCCTGGGATTGCATCAATTGATTCAATTGTTCCACAGATGTTTGCAATTTGTTGATCACAACAGGAGCGGGGTCGACCAACCATATCTCGCGGGCGCGATCCATCTGCTCACCGGAGAACAAAGCGATGGCATCGTTGACCGCCTCCTGTTGTCCACGAAAGTCGAGGATATTACCGTAAGGCTTGGTATCGTTCAGCACCCGATTGGTGCGTGACAATGCCTGAATCAAACCGTGATACTTAAGATTTTTGTCCACGTAAAGTGTGTTGAGATATTTGGAATCAAAGCCGGTAAGCAGCATATCCACCACGATCACCACGTCAATCTTTTGCGCACGAGGAACGTCCTGATTGGCGTATTGCTGATCTTTGATACGCTGCTGAACATCCTGATAATAAAGATCGAATTCGTTGATGCTATGGTTGGTACCATAGTGGGCGTTGTAGTCGGCGATAATGGCCTGAAGGGCCACCTTCTTTAAATCTGGGGCTTCTTCATTATCAGCCTTTTCCTGCGGCAGGTCTTCCTGTAACTGGCGCACATCCGTATTACCAGATGCGGGTGGAGAGAAGACGCAAGCGATATGTAACGGTCGGAAGTCACTATCTTTGGCTTGTTTTTCCGCTTGAATCGTCTTGAAATGATCGTGGTAGGCGATGGCATCGTTGATGGAAGCGGTGGCCAGTATGGCGTTAAATCGACGCTCGAAGGTAGCGGCATCGTGCTTTTCCAAAATAGCTTCAACAATGGCCTTCTTGGTCAAACCTTCCCCAGGCTTGGGGCTGTTATTCCCTTTGGGCTTGTAATAGTCGATGTGAAAGCGCAGGACGTTGTGGTCATCAATGGCATGGGTGTTGGTGTTCTCTTCAACACAGCCTTGCTGGAACTTATTGAATTCTTCCCGCGTCTGCCGGTCAAGATCTTTACGGTCCACGACGAACAGGCATTTTACAATATCTGTGTCCTTGAACAGGTGATTGTCCTTGAGCAGGGTCGAGACTTTGAAAGAAGTGAGCGTTTTGCCGCTACCAGTGGTGTGCCAGATGTAGCCATTGCCACAGTTTTGCTGAATACAATCGACGATGGCCTTGACGGCATAGATCTGGTACGGGCGCATCATCATCAGCTTTTTCTCGCTGGCCACCAGAACCATGGTGCGACTGATCATTTCGCCCAGTGTGCATTTGGCCAGGAATTTTTCGGCAAAGCTGTGCAGATGGGCAATTTTTTTATTGTCCTTATCGGCGAACCGGTAGATCGGCAAAAAATGTTCGTCGGCGTTAAAACTGAAGTGGCTTTTGTTGTTGTTGGCAAAGTACCAAGTATCGCTCAGATTGCTGACAATGAAGAGTTGCATGAAGCACAAGAGCGTCCTACTGTAGCCATTGCCAGGGTCATTCTTGTAATCAACGATCTGTTGCATGGCCCGGTGCGGGCTAATGGCCAAGGTTTTCAGCTCGATCTGCACCACCGGCACGCCGTTGATCAACAAAATCACGTCATAACGGTGAAAACTGTTGTCGGTATTGATGTGGAGCTGGTTGATCACCTCGAAGCTGTTTTTACACCACTCCTTGATGTTGACCAGGGTGTAGTGCAACGGCGTGCCATCATCCCGTTCCATGGTGTTGTGTTCGCGCAGACGTTGGGCGGCGGCAAAAACATCGGGAGTAACGATTTGCTCCAACAGCCTTGCAAACTCGGCATCCGTCAGATGCACACGGTTGAGCGCCTCAAACTTGATGCGGAAGTTGGTCTCCAGCGTGGCGCGGTCGTGGATATCCTTGCGGTAGCTGTACTTGAGATCCCCCAATTTCTTGATTAATTCTTGTTCTATTTGTTGTTCGCTCATTAATCACGTCCAGTGAATGCAGAAAAGCAGCCATAGGGGCATGACGAAAAGCCAACTTAAATACTGCTTCAGACTCAATCCTGACCAACAATGGATCCGCTCACACCCTTTTGGCTGAGGGCTTGTAACGCCGCCTGCGCACTGTCACGACTGGAAAACGGACCGGCGCGCACGCGAAAATAGGTCTTGCCATTGACGGTGGCATTGGACTGATTCACCGGAATACGCCGCCCTTGATAAGTCACCGCAGCAATGCGATCAACCAAGGCCTGGGCCTTATCGGCGGTTGCAAAAGAACCAATCTGAATTTGGTAGCTCGACCCGGAAGCGCTTGCCGCAGCCGGCTTGGCAGGTGCCGCTTTCTTGACCGCCGGAGCCGGGGCGCTCTCTTCTTCATCGTCATCGGCCGCCTTCGTATCATATTGTTTGGCGATCACCTGCGTCAAAGCCTCGGAATAATCGGCTTTGGCCGCCTGGACTGGTTTGGCGGGCTGTACGGGCTTTGGTGCCAGGACAGGTTTGACAACTTGAACAGGTTTTGGCGGCTCCGGGGGGGTCGCTGTTCTTTCCGGCTTTTCTATTTTCTCCGGCTTTTCCGTTTTCTCAGGCTTTTCCATTTTCTCTGGTTTTTCAGCTCGATCCATTTTCTCGGGGACCTTGGCCGCTTTCACAAGCGGCGGAGATTGCTTGGCCACCGATTTTGCCGTCGGGGAATGCGCCGATTGCTCGGGTGTGGACGCCGCTTCCATCTCTTTACGCGCCGATTCCAGCGTGCCCGGGTCGCGATTCCACACCGTGGAATTCCCCGCAGCAGCAGATCCGGAATTGGGACTTGCGGCATGTGATTTCGCAGCATTGCCTTGCCCGGCTTTGGCACCACCAGGGGCCGATTCCAACATTTGCCGGGCCTTGCCGAGGGGGTCCGCACCACTCTCGGCGGACTCCGTTACCGGGGGTACAACCTCTTTGGGAGCCAGAAGGACCGTATTGGCCGGATCCTGAGCGACAGGCGGCGCATCCTTGGTTTGTCCCAGGTTGATTTTCCAGGCATCATTGGATCCCTTGGCGACTTCCGCAACCTTGTTTTCAGCCGACTGAACCTTGGAGGCCGGGGGGGTCGCCACTTCGGAAACAGGGCTGGGGGTGCTGATCATGTTGAAAACAACCACGGCAAGGATCAGAAAAAGTATCGCACCGCCCGTGATCAGGAATAGCTGTTGTTCGCGACTGGATGAGGTTTTCATTGTTTAACCATGCAACAAGGAATTTGGACTTGACGAAACCACTTCACCACGGTCACCATCCTCGCCAAGTTTGACCGGGCTACAGTTTACTATGCCACGTTTCAATAACATATTCACGGAATGAAAACCACCAAGTTGCACTATTGCGATCAAGAAATGTGGAAATAGGGCACCTGCCCCACTGACGGAAGACCACCATAAAGAGGATCGCCCGGTATATCTTGTAACGCGCAACACCTCCAACACCCCTATTGAAAAACGAGCCGTAACCGTGACCAACCTCACTACCCCATCCCCCTCTGTTGCCGTCAACCGGGAATTGATTGCCAAATACGATGTATCGGGCCCCCGGTATACTTCCTATCCCACGGCCCCCAATTTTTGCGAACCCTTTTCCTCAGATGAAATGGAACGCGAAGTGGTGGCAATTCGCGCAGAATCCCCCCAGCGACCCGTATCCCTCTACCTGCACGTCCCTTTTTGTGACACCGTCTGTTTTTATTGTGCCTGCAATAAACTGGTCACCAAAGATCGCAATCAGGCAGCCATTTATCTTGAATTGCTGTTCCAGGAAATAGAAGCGGTCGGTCGGTCGGTTACGCGGGCGCGACCGGTCAAACAAATTCATTTGGGAGGTGGAACGCCAACATTCCTCTCCCTGGAACAATTGGAAGCCCTGTTTACCAAACTCAGGCAATGTTTCTTCGTTATGGAGGATGGTTCCGGGGAATATGGCATCGAAATCGACCCCAGGGAAGCACCCCCGGGGTCAATCACCCGTCTGGGTAGCATGGGATTCAATCGCATCTCTTTCGGCGTTCAGGATACCAATCCCCAGGTGCAAAAAGCAGTCAACCGCATCCAACCCATGGACCTGAACCGGCAAGTCGTCGAAGAGGCGCGTACCGCTGGTTTTCACTCCATCAATCTGGACTTGATCTACGGTCTGCCACTCCAGACCCGGGAATCGTTTGGCAACAGCCTGATCGAAGTCCTCGACACGCTCGATCCCGACCGTTTGGCGATTTTCAACTACGCCCATTTGCCCCACTTTTTTACCCCGCAACGACGCATTCATGCCGAAGACTTGCCATCAGCGGCGGAAAAACTGGCCATCATGGAAGCGACGATTCGCCTGCTGTTGCAACGGGGCTACGTCTACATTGGCATGGATCACTTCGCCAAACCCGATAACGAACTGGCCATCGCCCAGGCGGAGGGGACACTGCATCGCAATTTTCAAGGCTATACCACCCATGCCCAATGCGATCTGTTCGGCCTGGGGGTTTCTTCCATCAGTCAGGTGGGCGAAGTGTTCACTCAGAATCAAAAAACCCTGGAATCCTACCGTGACGCCATACTCCAGGGGCGTTCCCCCATCTTTCGCGGACTGCGGCGCAATCGTGATGACCAAATCCGTCATGCCGTCATCACTCGATTGATCTGCCGGTTCGCCCTGGATTTTGCAGAAATCGCAACACTCTTCGCCATTGACTTCGAGGAGTATTTCAACAATGAATTGTTGGCGTTGCAACCATTGGCCGCCGATGGCCTGATTGACATGGGTCATCGCTCCATTTCGGTGACACCGGTTGGCAAACTCATGATTCGTAACATTTGCATGATCTTTGACCGCTATCTGACCAGCAACACGACCAAAAAAAGTTTTTCCAAAACCTTATGACAGGCACACGCGCTATCATCATCGGTGGGGGCATCTCCGGGCTTTCGTTGGCCTTTTTCCTCAAACAACGGGGCATTCGCGTCACCCTCCTGGAAAAAACGGATCGGACGGGTGGCGTCATCCGTACCTCCCACCCGCAAGGATTTCTCGTGGAACACGGTCCCAATTCCACTTTGCAAAAACCGGGTGACGCAACGGATGCCCTGGGACGACTCATGGACGGACTGGGGCTGCACCCCCAGATCGCCGCAAAATCGGCAACCCGGCGCTACGTCCAAAAATCGGGCCGTCTGCAACCGTTACCGCTCTCCCCTTTGGCCTTTTTGCAGACACCGCTATTTTCCGCAACCGCCAAACTCAGGGTGTTGCTGGAACCTTTTCGCTCCAGGGCAACCCAAGAGGAATCTGTCAGTCAATTCGTCCGCCGCAGGCTGGGACCCGAATTCCTGGATTGGGCCATTGACCCTTTTATTTCCGGTGTCTATGCGGGCGATCCCGAACGCCTTTCCGTTCGCGCCGCCATTCCTAAAATTTATGCCTTGGAGCATCAATACGGTTCGTTAATCCGGGGAGCCATCGCCCTGCGAAAACAGGGACGCATCAATGGCATGCCCAAGGGACGCCTCATTTCCTTCGCCGGCGGCATGGAAGATCTGGTCAAAGCATTGCGCAATCATTGCAGCCAACCCGCATCGGACCAGGTTGAAATCATGACCGGGGTATCTGTTGAAACGATCGAACCCCTGCACGCCGGAGGTTGGTGTGTTACGGGAAAGGGTGGCGTGCAAAAAAGTGGCGATTGGTTGATCCTGGCCATTGCCGCTGATGAAGCCGCACGCCTGGTTCGACCGTTGTCCACTGGAAGCGCCGACACCCTGGCGAGCATCCGTCATGCCCCGGTCGTCTCCATGGCGCTGGGATTCGCTCGAAAACAGGTCAACCACCCCTTGGATGGCTTCGGATTTCTGATACCAGCCAAAGAAAAATCGGAACTGTTGGGATGTTTGTTCTCCTCCAGCATTTTTCCCGGTCGGGCCGGGGAGGATCACGTTATCCTGACGACATTTCTCGGAGGGACCAGGCATCCCACGGTGGTGGCCTATCGGGAGGACGAACTCATCGCAATCGCCATGGAACGACTGGAACATACCCTGGGTGTCCCGTCCCCCCCCCCGTTCGTACACATCACCCGTTACCAGCAGGCCATCGCCCAATATGAATTGGGGCATTTGGAAAAACTGGAACACCTGCAAAAATCTTTGGCATCCCAGCCCGGACTTCACCTGTGTGGCAACTTTATCGGCGGGGTATCGGTTGCGGATCGGGTACGGTACAGTGAACAATTGGCCAATCATTTGGCTCATTCCCAAACCTTTGGCGGAGTCCATTGACCCATGGAACGTCTTGTCGTCCTGGATACCGAAACCACCGGCCTGGAGCCTGCGGAAGGGCACCGTATCGTCGAAATAGGTTGTACGGAACTCATCAACCTGAGCAAGAACCAGAGTCGGCAGTGGTTGATCAACCCCGAACGCGACATCCCCCAGGATGCCATCCGCATCCATGGCATTACCAACGAAAAAGTTGCGAACTGTCCGACCTTCAAAGAAATTGTCGATGATTTCCTGGTCTTTATCGGCAACGACCCCCTGGTTATTCACAACGCCGCCTTCGATTTGGGTTTTTTAAACGCCGAATTGTCCAGGATTGGCAGACCACTTTTGGATGCTTCCCGCGCCATAGACACCCTGACCATGGCACGGCGGCGTTTTCCCAATACCTCGGCCAGCCTGGATGCCCTCTGTCGCAGGTTTCACATCGATCTGTCGCAACGCACCACCCATGGCGCCCTTTTGGATACCGATCTGCTGGCGGACGTCTATATCGAACTCATGGGGGGGGGACAGTTCACCTTGGCATTGGCGGTGGAGGGGGCCAAGCGGGCCGCACCTGTAAAAGCCCGCGCAGAAGACGGAAACCAACCCACGCGACCGGAGATAAGGCAACGCACTTGGCCCATCAGCCCCGGGGAGGAAACCGAACACCAAAATTACATGGAATTTTTGAAAAAAAAGGCCAACGTTGTCCGATGGCCAGAGCATTTGTAGGTGTTCGCAAAAAAAATCAGGGCGGCGATTTTTGATTGTTATTCTGATTGTTAGCCCCAAATTTTTTAAAAGCATCCAACCATTGTGGATAAAGAGAGAAATAACTTTCAACCGCCTTCCCGGGATCGAACATGCTCTCAAACTTATCCATCTTGCTCAACATACGCTCCTTGATCTTGTCCAAAACTTCATTTTGCAACGGTTGCACATCGGGTAAACCGAGAAATGTTCTGGCCTCCAAAGGTGTCACTTCCACTTTGACGTTGATTTGCATACTTCCCTCTCCCAGGTGTTGATGATAACGTCGGTAAGCGTTCATTGTGGGTACGGCAGCTCAACGGACAATCTTCAGCAGCCCGATTGCGCCCCTCGAAATCGGTCATTCGGTGCCCACCGTACCATAAACAACAGCCAATGACTACCAAAGAATGACCTTATGGCAACCTAACAAGCAGCTTTGTGGTGTAAAAACAAGGATATGGCAAACAACCGAAAAAAAATCCTGATCACAGGGGGCGGCACCGGGGGACATCTGTATCCGGCCCTGGCGCTCGCCAGGCATTTTCGCGATCGTCTGGAAGTGGTCTATGTCGGTCGTGGGGACAAAATTGAGGGGCGTGTGATACCTGAAGAAAACTTTCCCTTCCATTCCCTGGCCGCAGTCCCCTTCACAACCAGCCCGGCACGCCTGCCTGGATTTTTCTGGCACTTCTCCCGATCCTTATTGCGCGCACTGCGGTTGTTACTCTCCATCCGACCTCTCCTTGTCGTCGGGTTCGGCGGTTACGTCAGCCTGCCGGTAGGATTGATGGCACGCCTGCTCGGCATTCCCGTAGCCGTTCACGAACAAAACATGCATGGCGGCTTGGCCAACCGCATTCTGGTCCGCGTGGGTGCCCAAGCCATGACCACTTTTCCCGGCACAAAACTGCCGCCATCCAAACGCCCACCTATCGTCACCGGTTGTCCGGTTCGCAGCGACATAGGCTCCCACGACAAAGTCCATGCGCGCAAAATCTTGGAATTGCCGTTGGATAAAAAAATTTGCTTGGTCATAGGGGGCAGCGGCGGGGCCAAATTCATCAATGACACCCTCCTGAAGGTGCTGCTATTGGCAGCCCACAGAAGTGATATTTACTTTTTGCACGTCACCGGACCGGCCCATCTGGAATCCACCCGGGCGACCCTGTCCAGCACCCTGCACGAGGATCAATGGCGGGGGCGCTACCGAATGGAAGGTTATATCAGCGAAATTGCCCTTTACTACGCAGCAGCCGACCTAGCCATTTGCCGGGGCGGCTCGGCCACTGTCAACGAATTGGCTTGTGCTGGCCTGCCGGCGTTACTGGTCCCCTCCCCCAATGTCACCGACAATCACCAGGAGGGTAACGCACGCTATTTGGAATCTTTGGAGGCTGCGGAGGTGCTATTGGAAGGATCACTGACCCCTGAAATCCTGTTGGCTCGTATCGTGTCCCTGCTGGATGACCCTGAAACACGAGCCTCAATGGCCGCGAACGGGCGCACCCGCGCCTTGGGACATCAGGCTTTGGCAAAAATGGAAGAGGTCTTGCAGCAGCACTGCCCCACCCTTGAATGATCCCCCCTGACAGACCTGAAAGGTTCCCATGTATCCCTTTGAATCATCCTAATTTACCTGGAAGGTTTCTTTTATCCCAGGGATCCCACAGGTCTCGACTGGCCAGCATGGGCTTCTCGGATCGCATGGGGCGCTTGGCCTCGTCAAAGGTTGCGTCCATGGCAATTTTGGCGGCAACCTGCTCCTGGGGGGAGGTGCGCATAACGAGAGGCTTTTTAATTTTGGATTTCATGGCTTTGTTCCTCACATTGATCCAGTCTGTCGACACATGGGTCCAACATACACTTAAGCACAAGTCGTACCATCTGGAGTTTTCATGGTCCCAATGAATATTTCAGGCGATTAATGCAATTCACATGCCCTTTCTTTAACATATTAACTTCCCTTAACATTTCCCGTCATGGCGTCCAGACAGCGACTTAATAATGACGATATGGAATCAATACGCAAAAAAAATGCACAGGGTGCCTCGGGGCAAGACGACTCGTTTGTTAATTTAATTATTTGTAGTTCCTATTGATTTTTTAGTACACTGCCAACCGTTCCTGCGGCGTTGCTGTTTTTTTCCAGAAAAAAGGTTTTGGCGATGGGGCATCTGACCCGAAAAGAGGGAGATGATCCAGGGGACGGACGCTCCCTTTCCAATACACGGGATCGGGCGTTGCGTCTTCTGGCCATGCGATCCCACGGCAAGGATGAACTTAGACGAAAACTCCTTGCCAAAGGGGAACCACCGGATCACGTTGCCCAAGTGCTCGAAGCGTGTGAACAACAAGGATATTTGGATGATGCCGTATTTGCCTACAATCGAACCATCGCCCGGGTAGCCGGTAAAGGCTACGGTCCCATCAAGGTCAGAAGCGAACTGCTGGCACTGGGGATAGAACCAACCCTTGTT
Organism: Magnetococcales bacterium; assembly: GCA_015228975.1. Lineage (GTDB taxonomy): Bacteria > Pseudomonadota > Magnetococcia > Magnetococcales > UBA8363 > UBA8363. The sequence continues at coordinate 31,201 of JADGCN010000017.1, read as the reverse complement.
GCCCAAGGAATGGCTCGCGCCATGGCAGAGATTGACCTTGAAGCCGTTGTCGGCCAAGTTGTTGCGCGCCGTTGCGCAAAAAATATGCCTGGAAGCTCGGTCTCCCAGGAGAAAAGCGCTCGAAAGCGTTGTTTTGATATTTTATTTCGACGGGGTTTTGACTCGGAAACCATTCAGCTGGTCTTACCCTGACCCCCTGGTGGAGCGACTTATGACAGGAAATGAGATTCGCCAACGTTTTATCGATTTTTTCAAGAAGCATGGCCATACAGAGGTGCATTCCTCCAGCCTGATTCCCCAGAATGATCCTACCCTGCTGTTTACCAATGCGGGGATGAATCAGTTCAAAGGGATCTTCCTTGGCGAGGAAACACCAACGTTCCCCCGTGCGGTCTCCAGTCAAAAATGCCTGCGCGCCGGCGGCAAACACAACGATCTGGAAAACGTCGGTCGAACCGCCCGCCACCACACCTTTTTTGAAATGTTGGGTAACTTTTCCTTCGGTGACTATTTTAAAGACGATGCCATTACCATGGCTTGGGAATTGGTGACCGATGGCTTTGGCTTGCCGCTGGAAAGCCTGCTGGTGACCGTCTACGACGAAGACCAGGAAGCCTATGATATTTGGCACAAGAAGGTGGGCTTGCCCAAAGAAAAAATCATCCGCATCGCCACCTCGGACAATTTTTGGTCCATGGGACCAACCGGTCCCTGCGGCCCCTGTTCGGAAATATTTTATGACCATGGCCCCGATGTTCCCGGAGGTCCCCCTGGCTCACCCGATGCGGACGGTGACCGTTTCATGGAAATATGGAACCTGGTTTTCATGCAATATGATCGCATGGAAGACGGCGAACTGCGCCCATTGCCCAAGCCTTGCATTGATACGGGAGCCGGATTGGAACGTTTGGCTGCCATCCTTCAAGGGCGACGCAACAATTATGATTCCGATCTTTTCCTACCCCTGATTCAGGCCGTGGCCCGGCAAACCGGGGTGTTCACCCACGATCCCGAACACGTTGTCTCCCTGCGGGTCATCGCCGATCATCTCCGGGCCGTGACCTTTTTGATTGCCGATGGCGTCCTCCCCTCCAACGAAGGACGCGGCTATGTCCTCCGGCGTATCATGCGACGGGCGATGCGTCATGGGCGTCTGCTGGGCATGAATGAACCCTTTCTGCATCTCCTGGTGCCCGACTTGATACGGTTGATGGGGGGATACTTCCCGGAACTGGAGGCCCAACGCACCGTGGGCATGAAGGTCATCGAAAATGAGGAAAAGCGTTTCGCGCAAACCTTGGGGGGCGGTTTGAAGCATCTGGAGGATGCGGTGCGGACATTACCAAAGGGAGCCATGCTCGACGGGGAGACGGTGTTCTCCCTGTACGATACCTACGGTTTCCCCGTGGACCTGACCGCAGACATTCTACGAGATCGGGACATTGGCCTGGACATGGAGGGTTTTGAACGCCACATGGCCGAGCAGCGGGCACGGGCGCGGGCCGCCTGGGTTGGCTCGGGCGACGAACGGGTCCATGCCATTTATCATGACCTGCGGGAACGCTTTGGCGCTACCGACTTCCTCGGCTATGCCATGGAAGCAGTCCAGGCCGGTCTCCTGGCCATCCTGAAAGATGGTGTCGAAGTTAAAAGTCTCTCCGCGGGAGAAGAAGGGATCGTCCTGGTCAACCAAACTCCTTTTTACGGCGAGTCGGGTGGGCAGGTCGGTGACACCGGCACGATTCAGTCGGCGAACGGACGTTTTGCGGTGTCCGACACCCGCAAACCCCTCCCCGACATGGTCAGTCACCATGGCAAAATGCTTCAGGGTACGCTGCATGTCGATGACTCCGTCACCCTGACGGTGGACAGCCATGCCCGACTGGCCGTACGCCGCCATCATACCGCGACACATTATTTGCATCACGCCTTGCGGCAAATACTCGGATCCCATGTCAAACAGGCGGGTTCCCACGTTGCCGCTGACCGCTTGCGTTTTGACTTTTCCCATTTCCAGGCCCTTGATCCCCGGGAATTGGAACTCGTTGAAGAGATGGTCAATACGGGACTTTTGGCCAACGATCATCAGGAAACCACGGTCATGACCCCTGAAGAAGCCATGGCAGCCGGGGCCATGGCGCTGTTCGGCGAAAAATATGGCAGTGAAGTTCGTGTCGTACGTATCGGACCAACCATGGAGCTTTGTGGCGGTACCCATGTCAAACGTTCCGGGGACATCGGAGTGTTCCGCATTCTCAGCGAAAGTGCCGTATCGGCTGGCGTTCGACGGATCGAAGCCGTGGCAGGTCACGTAGCCAGACAAAGCTATCAAAAAGATTGGGGATGCCTCAAAGCCAGCGCCGGACTGTTGAAACTCCCCCCCGGGCAAGTGGAAGAAGGCATACGCAAACTCCTGGCGCGTCAGAAGGATTTGGAGCGGGAACTTGCAAAAATGCAAGGTGCCATGTCGGGCAATATGGTGGATACCTTGGTGGCAACCGCACAACCAATCGCTGGCATCCCCTTCATCGGTCAGCAAGTGACCGGGTTGGAAGTGGGGGCCTTGCGCGATCTGATGGATCGCCTGAAAGATAAATTAGGCTCGGGAATCATTTTATTGGCGCTGCCACAGCAGGACAAGGTCAACTTGGTGGCCGGCGTCACCAAAGATTTGACCAAACGACTGGCTGCGGGTGATTTAATGCGCCACGTTGCGGAAAAACTTGGCGGTAAAGGTGGTGGTCGACCCGATATGGCCCAAGGCGGAGGAACCAAGGTAGAATTATTGCCGGAGGTCATGGCACAAATTCCAGAATGGCTCAGGGAGAAGTTGGCATGACTGAAATCAATTGGGATAAGGAATGCCCCCATTGTGGCGTCAAAATGAACAAATGGTGGGCCAATTCCAATGAGTTTGGCGACGGTCTGGGATTTTGTACCAGCGTCATGCTGGTGTGTTTCAACGATGCCTGTCCCATGTACGTCAAAGGTTGGAACAGCTTGTTCGACCATTATCGGCGTATCGGTTCGGTACGGTATTTTTATTCCCCGGAAGACGGCGACTCGGGGGTGCTGCCTGTCGCTCACAAGGATGCTTTGCGGGGGGACATCATCAAGGAGTAGGGATTCATGGCATCACAATGCGTGTATCTGACAGGTGCGACCGAGTCCTATTTTTTGCTGACTCTGCCGCTCCTGGAATCCTTTGCACAGCACGCAAAACCCGGGGAAATCCTCTACGTTTGTGACTTTGGTCTGTCGGAACCCCAAAAAAAATTTTTGGAACTTAAAGGTCAGCTTTTGCCACGTCCCCCCGCGCTCGCGCCCGGGCTGCACCCCTACCGTTATAAAGCTTCCATGAACCTTTTTGCCCAAAACCACGGTTTGCAGTACGACTCCGTGGTCTGGATTGACAGCGACTGCTTGGTAGTCGGCCCTTTGACCCAAGCCATCCACCATGTCATCGACAGTTACGGGGATAACCGCGATTTCTTGGCCATTTGCCAGGACATGGGGGGATCGATTGCCGATATCATTCAAACATTACCGGTGGCCCCGTTTGTCGAAATGCTTGAGCGTACCAGCATCTCGCGTGACAACCCTTATCTGAACTGTGCCGTTTTCATCCTGCGTTCTCCCAAAACCTTCAAGGATTGGCAAGAACGCGCCATGGACATTAAAGAACATCCCCTGTTTGAACAAAACATTCTCAACGTCCTGGCCTATGAGGACCTCAAAGAACTTCACCTCCTCGACCGCGATGTTTGGAACGTCCACGATCTGGACCTGGATCGCCTGCAAGTTCACCAGGATCAGAGCCCGGAAGATGTCACAGTGACACTCAACAACAAAGAGGTACTCGTTGTCCATGCCACTTCTTACGCGGGAAGAACCGTTGCCTTCCGCCCCATTCAGTTACCAGTTACCCAAGGGTACGTTATCCAAGGTTTGATCCGTTTGGTCAACAATCCCCCAATACGAAATCTGTTCCTGACCGCAACAACTTGGTATTTGGTCAAAAACAAAAATGAATTGATTGCTTCAGGAGTCGCCGTTAGGTTTGCCTCTGGTTGATACTCCATATGAGCAACCTGATACTCATCATCGCCCTGCTTTTTTCAGGCATGGCCCTGCGCCACCTGCCCGTGTTCCCCAAAGAAACACCGCAAGCCCTCAACCAATATGTCATTCATATTTCCCTCCCCGCATTGATTCTGCTGCAAATTCCCCGTTTGCACCCCAGCTCCGATCTGATGGTGCCAATCCTTATGCCCTGGCTCCTGATCGTACTCTCCGTGGTCATGGTACACGCCCTGGCAAGGCTCTTTGGATGGTCCCGGGAAACAACCGGGTGTCTTTTGTTGACCGTTCCATTAGGCAACACCTCATTTTTGGGCATTCCCATGATCGAAGCCATGTTCGGCCCGGCGTGGGTCCCCTACGGTGTCCTCTATGACCAAATGGGATCGTTTTTGGCCCTGTCCATCTACGGCACCCTGATCATCGGTCTGTATCAAACCAAAGAAGGCCAGAAACCCTCCGCAACAGCCATCATTCGCCGCATTGTCACCTTTCCCGCCTTTATCGCCCTCATGACCGCCTTTGGCATCGGCCACTATTTACAAACACCCATACTGCAAAATCTATTGCAGCGCCTGGCCGATACCCTGGTACCGGTGGTCATGGTCGCCGTCGGATTCAGTCTTAAACCAACCCTGCCAAAACAATGGATTGCCCCCCTGGTTTCGGGATTGAGCATTAAAATGCTCGTCGCACCCAGCCTAGCCTTGAGCGTGTGCTTGGCCCTGAACCTGACCACGCCACCCGCACTCATCGCCATCTTCGAAGCAGGGATGCCCCCCATGATCACCGCTTGCGCCATGGCCGCCGCCGCCGGCTTGGCCGAAGAACTGGCCGCTGCCATGGCCGGATTGGGAATCATCCTGGCACTCGCACTCCTGCCAGCCCTCTCCTTGGTGTTGAAAGGACTCTAATACTAACTCGCAATTAAAAACTTTGCAATCTGCCGTATTCTACACAACATTTAATTATTATATATATTTAATATTATATTTGTCAAATTATATGGCAAATAAAAATAATTATTCGCCACTTGATGAGTGTGACAATCAAGAACGGAATAATGAATTCCCTATGACGGACAAACCGGGTATCCTACAGTCGATAACACCATGAACAGGAGATGTTGTTATGTCGCAAGCCGTAACCTTTGATGACGTCTGGAGAATGTTCCAGGAAACCGACCGTAAGTTCCAAGAAATGGTCCGAGAAGACCGTGAACGAAGAGCGGAACTCGACCGTAGATTCCAGGAAACCGACCGTAGAGCCCAGGAAGCCGACCGTGAGATCCAAGAGACCTGGCAACAGATTAGAGAAGTTTCCGCTCAAATCAAGGAGACCGACCGGCAGTTGCAGAAGACCGACCGGCAGTTGCAGGAGACCGACCAGCAAATAAAGGAGACCGACCGCTTGGTCAAGGAGGTCAGCCGGCAGGTTGGCAACCTGGGTAGCCGGTGGGGTGAATTTGTCGAAGGCATTGTGGCTCCCGCCTGTGAGACCCTGTTTGTCGAACGGGGTATCCCGGTGCATCGTGTCTCGCCCCGGGTCAAGGCAAAAAGCCTGGACGGCAGTCGCCGTATGGAAATTGACCTGATGGTGGTCAATACCGACTACGTTATCCTGGTGGAGGTCAAGAGTCGCCTGACCGCCGAGGATGTTCGCGATCATCTGAAACGGGTGCGCGAGTTCAAGGAGTTCTATGAAGGCGAAGGTGGCGCACGGGTGATGGGTGCTGTAGCCGGCATCTTGATTGATAACGATGTCGATCAATTCGCCATGAACCAAGGGCTGTTCGTCATCGTCCAGTCCGGCGACAGCGTCAAGTTGGCCAATGATGGAAAGTTTGTACCACGTACTTGGTGAGCGGATGCGTTCTGCAAGGTTCCCTTCGTTGATAAACCGGAACCGTGCAATCGTTGCTCTGGGGTACCCATATCACCGGACCAGCGCTGTCTGGCATTTGAGATCGGGATCCTGGTTAATGGATACCCCAGGCTGGGATTATGAATATCCTAAAAATCGGCAAGCTGGAATCAGCACGCAATCAGGGAAAAAGCCCATGACTCCAACGCGTCATCGGACGACGGTTGCGCTGGGCTGCGTCCACCACAGGATTGGAGAAGGGTGGTCCATCAACATAGGGCTGCTGCGATTGCCCAATCGGATTGCTGTCGCCTTGATGGCTTTGTTTGGCTGCCATAAGCCGGCGCGTTAACTGAGGTTCACCCAAACTGGGCTTTTTAAGCAATGGTATGGGACCAACGATATGAATCGGCAAAACCGCCCCCTCCAAACGATCCCAATACGGTATATTCATCCCCTTTAAAGCCGCCTGGGCATCGGCAGTGAATGTGTAGTCAACCGACATGTCAACCAGATTGGCCTCCCCCTTCCCTTTGATGATCGACGAGTGGGAAATCGCCAGCAGGTCATTGTTGATCAACCGACCCTGTCCCACCCGGGCCGTAGCGGTCAGTTCCGATATCATCGTACTGGGCTGGGTCGTACCGGGTTGGGCTGGGCTGCTGCTCGTTTCATCAGCGACTGTTTTAGCCGGTCGGCCATCCACGGCAACGGCGATCTGGCGAATCGATTCCGTCAGGTCAACACCCTGCAACAGGCCGTTTTTCATTCCCAACCAATAGGAACCTTTTAAATTTTTTCGGGCGGTAAGAGAATCCTTACCCGATGTCTCCACCTGACCCGAAAGATCCATGGTTCCCGACAACCAATTCACCGCAGCGATGTCGGACAGGAACGGCAGAATCTGTATACCCTTCATTTCCTTTTCAACCAGGAGCTTGGAATCGGCAAGACGGTTATCCACTTGAATCTTTTGTTTCCATTCCCCCTGGTACAGCTTGAAGCGGAAAGGATCCAAAGTTAACACACCGTCCCCAGCCTTCATGGTCAACTGAAAATCTTCCAGCGCCGCCCCCGACACCTGCATGGCTTGACTGGTAAGCGATCCTTCGACATTCAAGTCCTTCGGCAATCTGCCAAACAGGCCCGCCAATGACAACTCGGGAAGCAACATGGCAAGCAATGGCTTGTTTTCAGTCGTTTTATCGATTCCCGGCAAAAGGCCCCAATAGCGATCAACTTCAATATGATCCAAGGCAACGGCAAAGCGAATTTCAGGATGGCTCACCCCCTGCCACACCACATTGCCTTCCATCCGGGTGGCATCCAAATCAAGTTTGAAAGGGTCAACACGCAGGCCATTCCTGTCAGCCTGGAAGGTGGCGTCCAACACACCCTTGACAAGGTTTTGTGTGTTCATGACACGCGGCAATGGCTGTCCCATGGCAATGAACAAGGCTTTGGGGTCAAAAGGTTCGGTGTGCAATTGACCGTTTACAGCGAGGGCATCGGCTCCCCCCTTGATACCCCGAACAAGAAAATCGCCTTGCAATCGCATGGCGGCAGGCCCCTCGGCATGGAGACCGGTCAATGTCAACACGTCCGTCTGACTTTGCCAGTTGAGGCCGGAACGGATGCGAACATCGACCCCGGCTGGAGGCAGGGTATCGGAATGGGCCTTGAGTGAGACACGGGCATCGGCCATGGTACCAACCGCCTGATCGATATCCCATTCCGCGGTCCCCTTGACGACCGCTGCCAAATCTCTCAAGGAATATCGGGTGAACCACCCGGAAACACCCGCCTCAAGATCGTGTAATACAACATGCCGATGCTGCAAATCCAGGGTCACATCCGCTGTAACCCGGAACTCCGCCTCGCGCAAAAAAATCTGATTCGATTGGCTGGACAGGAACAGGTGAAGGTGTTTCAGATCCAGTGTTTCGTTGTTATCGTGCGCATCATAGTTCAGCGAGATCCGTCCATGCAGATCATCATGATGCCGTTTCCAGTTGCCGTTCAGTTCTAAACCCAGAGCCCCGGCACCCATAGAGCGACTCACAACAGCCACGTTATCCAAGGAGTAATGGGTGCCCTTCATGTTGTCATGCCAGTGGATCTTAGCCCCTTGGAGCTGAATACCACCTTTGTTAACGGTTGCAAAAACCGCCAGACCGATTCGCGCCGCCAAGGTATCTGCAAATTTGTCAGGTGTCGATTGCCCGGTCTGCGAAGGGTACCATTCGGTGGTCGTTATCAAATCTGCAGGGAGTTCGGGCCAATTGGTGACACCATTGGGATTGCGTTCCAGGGTCAGTTCCAGGTCGTTGATGGCCAATTCACGCACATCCAGTTGCCCGAAAAGCAATCCAAGTCCCCGTACCGTCAGGGTCGCTCCCTGGAATACGGCCATGGATGGCTGGGAAAATCCCTCTGGATTATCAATGTGTGTACGGCCAAGGGTAATTTTTGCTTCGGGAAGGAAGGAAAACTTGAGATCGCCTTCGATGACCAGGGATCTGCCGGTTCTTTTCTTAAAAATCTGGGCGATCTGCCCCTTGACGGCATTGGAATCCAGCAAGGCCGGCAAAGCGAGCAGAGTCATCAAAAACAGAAGCGCTGCCAGGATCGATCCAGCGAGTATGCCAGAAGGGATCCTCTTGATCATGGGGCACTCCCGGAACTCAGGTAGGACAACAAGCTACCCAGGCCAGCGGCCATATCCTGCCGGGCAACCCGTTCAAGGGCGTTGATAGCGAACTGCGGATCGCCGAGAGAGTGGCGAATGTCCCCGGGTCTGGGGCTGGAATAGATGATAGGCACTTTTGTACCGGACTCCTTCAACAAGATCGCGACCAACCGGTTCAGGGATGTTTGCCGACCGGTGCAAACGTTGTAGACCTCTGGATTGTCTCGCCCCCGACCCATTCCTGCAAGCAAAAAATGCACAACGTCGCTCACATGGATAAAATCCCGGGTTTGCTCCCCATCTCCGAAAATGGTTATGGGCTGACCAGCCAATATTTTGGCGGCAAAAATTGATATGACGCCCGAATAAGGGGAATGGGGATCCTGACGGGGTCCGAACACATTAAAGAATCGCAACCCCACCGTGGGAACGCCATGCACCCGGGTTGCCACGGCTGCGTGCAATTCGGAGCCCAACTTGTCGGCCCCATAGGCGGTGAGGGGACGGGGTTGGCAGGTTTCCGCCAGAGGGATGTGCGGATTGTCGCCATAGACCGCCGCAGACGAAGCATAAACCACAGGAATGGGGGTCCGACCCGGTCCTGCGTGGCGGGCCGCATTGAAAACCTGGATCGAGCCGGTTTGGTTGGTGCGATGGGTGTTGACCCACTCCTCCGTGGAGCGGGCCACCGATGCGACAGCCGCCAGATGCCAGCAGCCGGAAACCCCGGTCATGGCTTGAGCGACAGCACCTGCGTCGGCCACATCACCCAACAGCACTTCCACCCCATCGGGTAAATTTTCCCTGCGACCTGTGGACAGGTCGTCCAAAACGCGCACCCTGTCCCCTCGGGCAACCAGGGCATCCGTCAAATGCGAACCGATAAACCCGCATCCCCCGGTGACCAGATAGAGCGCCATCAGGAGAATGTACCCGGGGACAGAGTTACGTAACCAATCATAATCCCTTCCGTCTTCCGAGCCATCAGCTCAGTCGCAGACGCTCAACCGGCTTTCCCTGGTCCAGATGTTCGTCGAAAATGGCTTTGACGTCTTCGGGTTTGACCCGACCGTACCATACACCATCGGGATAGACCACTACGGTTGGTCCCCTGTCGCATGGTCCCATGCAGAAGGTCCCGGTAACCTGAACCTTTTCAAACAGTCCCCGTTTTTCCACCTCGCCCGCAAGGGCTTCGTAGATACTGCCCGCGCCCACCGATCCGCAGGAACCCCGGGGATGCCCGGCAGGTCTTTGATTCATACAGACAAAGATATGGTGTTTGGGTTTCATGTTTCTTGAACTCCTGATTATCGTAGGTCTGCGAAAACAGACGCTTGAGATTCGTGTGGTCAATCAACGAACCGTGATTTTGGTTGCTTGAGCGGCAAATGTCAATTCATCGTTATGAATTCTTCACAGGTCACGACAAGCAACCTTGAACTTTATGCCCCCATTGATTAGTATTGGGACGAGTTTGATGTGTTGTTTGTGTGGACTGGCCTTCGTGACTATCCATGGCTCCTTGCCGGTCAAGTGATCCATGATATACTGATGTTGCCCTGATGCCCTCATTAAGAAAATGGCTGGGTCAAACCCCGCCAGAGGGGGCAAGTTTCGTATGACACCCGGACGCAATCGCCTGCGGTATCGAAAAACCTCTTAAATCCAAGGAGTTGTTTATTATGCCAAGCTTTGAACTTAATGGCCGTACCTACGAAACCGATGAGGATGGATACCTGATCAACCTTTCTGACTGGAATGAAGAGGTAGCGGCCTACGTCGCCAAGCAGGAAAATGTCGACATGTCCGAAAATCATTGGGAGGTCGTTAATTTCCTTCGTGAATATTATGAAGAATACAAAATCGCGCCCATGATTCGGATCCTTACCAAAGCCATTGGCAAAAAGCTTGGTAAAGACAAGGGTAACACCAAATATCTTTATGATCTTTATCCGGGTGGACCTGCGAAACAAGCCTGCAAGATCGCCGGACTTCCCAAGCCCACCGGCTGCGTCTAAGTCCGTCAAAACCCGGGCTTCTCCCCAGCCTCATACGATATCATTCCATGGGAGAAGCCCGAGGATTCCAACAAAAATCTGGAGGAATAAGCCCCCAAGTCCGAGGAGTGCCTCAGTCGTTGGTCAATCCCCAGGGATGACGTGTACACTGGGATCAATGGTAGTAATTCCTTCCCGTTTTCGCTTTTTGACAAGTCGGGATAGGGGTGGTGGAGCATGGCGCGGGCGGGGCGCCGGCATCACAGGTGGAGCCGGAACGCAACATGAACCCCTGACGGAACCATACCGCATCCAGGGGTAATGTGTAGATTTTATTCTTTGGATTTGTTAACTTAATAGTTTTGACATTTTGGGCTTTGCAGGTGTTTCCCCGGTTTCGGGAATGGCTTGCAGCCAATCTTGAACGATCATCTTCCCTCTTTTAAGGTGGATAAGCCGGATGCTGACCTTCCTTACCTACGCCGTACTTGTGGTTTTCGTCGCCGGGTTTGTATGGAAAATTGCCCTGTACGCCCGATCCCCGGCCCCGCTCCTCATCCCCACGACACCAGCCCCGGTAACTTATATCGGGGTCAAAATGCGTCTCATGCGTGAAGTCGTCTTCTTTGAAAGCCTGTTCAAAGCGGATAAATTGTTGTGGGCTCTCGGGTATGCCTTTCACGTCACCATGCTCCTGGTACTGATCCGTCATATCCGTTACTTCTTTGAAACCATGCCACCCTATTTTGAAGAATATCAAATTATCGGCAAACTGGCAGGATTTGCCATGGTCGGGGCTTTGACGCTCCTGATGGCCAGGCGCATCCTCATCGACCGGGTTCGCCATATCTCCTCCATAGCAGACCACCTGATCCTGCTCCTGTTTTTGGGAATCGGCGGTTCCGGCCTGTTGATGGACTATGTCCTGAGACCCGATATCATCGCCATCAAACGTGCCATGACCACCCTGTGGACCTCACCCGAAGCCACACTCTCCGTGACCGGCCCGGGAGATGTGTTGTTCATCCTGCATCTCATCATGGTTGCCGTTTTGCTACTGATCATCCCCTTTAGCAAACTCATGCACATGGATGGGATTTTTTTCAGTCCCAGCCGAAATCAAGTGGACAACCCAAGGGAAAAACGGCACATCAATCCCTGGAATCGCGATTGACCGCGTAACGTCTCTTTATCAAGCCTCCTTCCATCGTCACATTTTGCAAGGAATCACCGATGGCCCACGATCACGAGGTTCCCGAACTCCTGGATGACATCAAGACCCCTGCCCTGAAACCGGGCAGCATGGGCCACTTGGCGCCCTACCCGGCTACGGAAAAACACATGAAGCCACTTGGTTTTCCTGAAGCCAGGGTTCCAGACTGGGAAAAACGCGCTGTGGAAAAAATGGGGGAGATGCTGAAAAAATACCGCTCCCTCCAGGTCTACATGGATATTTGCGTCAAATGCGGTGCCTGTACCGATAAATGCCACTACTTCCTCGGCACCGGCGATCCCAACAACATGCCGGTACAACGCGCAGAGCTTATGCGCAGTGTTTATCGCCGGTATTTCACCGTTGGAGGTCGCATGTTCCCGGGGTTGGTCAAGGCCAGGGATTTCGATGAAGAAACCTTGAAGCAGTGGTTTACCTATTATCACCAATGCTCGCAATGCCGCCGCTGCTCGGTTTTCTGTCCTTACGGCATCGATACCGCTGAAATATCCATGGCAGCCAGGGAAATCATGGACGCCATCGGTGTGGGGCACAAATATACCGCCGAGATCGTCAATAAGGTCCATGATATTGGCAACAACCTTGGAATCCCCAAGCCGGCCTTGTCGGGTACCTTGCAGTTCCTCGAAGATGACATGCTGGAAAATACCGGCCACGAAATCAAACTGCCCCTGGATCAGGAGGGTGCGGAAGTCCTGTTGATCACCCCGTCAGCCGACTTTTTCAGTGAACCCCATATCCAGTCGCTCATGGGCTATGCCAAGGTGTTTCACCAAGCGGGCATCTCCTACACAATCAGCTCCTACGCCTCTGAAGCCGCCAACTTTGGCATGTTCATCGGCAGCTTTGAGCAAAAGAAAAAAATTGCCAAACGGGTTGCCGAACAAGCGCGTGCCTTGAAAGTCAAGCGCATCGTGGTGGGCGAATGTGGCCATGCTTGGCGTGTTGCCTACAGCTTTTGGAATACCTTGAACGGACCTTTTGATTATTTGGACCCGCGCTACCCCGTACCCCAGCACATCTGTGAATTCACCCACGACCTGATACAAAAGGGTGCTTTGACCTTCGACAAGGAGGCCAATGATGCCTATGTGGTCACCATGCACGACTCCTGTAACGTGGCCCGCGCATCACGCATGGGATCCCATCCGGGCGGACAGTTCACCATTCCCCGGGATTTAATACGGGCAACCTGTAATCATTTTGTGGATATGGATGAGGATACCATCCATGAAAAAACCTTATGTTGCGGTGGTGGTGGCGGACTCTTGACGGATGAATTGATGGATTTGCGCATCAAGGGGGCCATGCCACGTGTAACCGCTTTGAAGCGGGTCATGGATGAGCATAAGGTGAATTTCCTGGCGCTTATCTGTGCCATCTGCAAGGCGCAGTTTAACAAAATCCTGCCCATGTACGGCATTCCCATGGATACCGTCGGGGGGGTTCACCAACTCGTAAGTAATGCCATCCAACTCGGCACCAACAAGGGTATCGTCTGATCCTATTCTGTCAATGGTACTCTGAGCCAAGCCCGTTACAACGTAATCCTGGTTTATGCCCGCATGTTTTCGCCGAAGGGGGGGATGGTCAACCCCCTTCGGTGATCACCTTGACACTGTCTGCAAGGGTGATTGTGTCCATCCCCTGAATTGTTGTCTTTTTCCCCCAAGGAACGCTACCATGAGCCGTCGAAACGATCGCAAACCGGATCAATTGCGACCAGTCAGCATCACCCGCCACTTTGTTGACCATGCCGAAGGCTCCTGCCTGATCGCCTGCGGCAACACCCGCGTATTGTGTACCGCCTCCATCGAAGAAAAATTACCCCCCTGGATGCGGGACCAGCAACGCGGATGGATAACGGCGGAATACGGCATGCTGCCCCGCTCCACCCATCAACGGAGCGCCCGGGAAGCCTCACGGGGCAAACAATCGGGCAGGACTCTGGAAATTCAACGCCTGATCGGTCGTTCCATGCGCTCGGTCGTCAACCTGGACAAGCTGGGAAAGCGGACCATATGGCTGGATTGTGACGTCATCCAGGCGGATGGGGGCACCCGCACGGCCTCAATCACCGGTGCCTTTATCGCCCTGACGGACGCCCTGGGCCACCTGCACCGAGGTGGCATCATCCCCGAACTTCCCATAACCAACTACGTTGCAGCCGTCAGTTGCGGATTGGTCGGCGATACCCCTTTGTTGGACCTGGATTATGAGGAAGATTCACACTGTCAAACCGACATGAACTTCGTCATGACAAGCCATGGTCAATTCGTCGAAATTCAAGGAACTGCCGAAGGGGCACCCTTTTCCCACGGCGATTTCAATGCCATGCTGGCCTTGGCGCAAAAAGGTATTGCCGAATTGATCACCATCCAACGTCAAGCCCTGGCCTGATGATGGCTAAGCACCGCATGGCCGCTGGTCGATCCATGCCAACATTCTAAAACGCCGAAACTCATGAAACCAGATCGGGCGCGAACGGTATCCATTTACGTCCACGTGCCGTTTTGCGTCCAAAAATGCCACTATTGTGCCTTTGACTCGACGGCCAGTCGGGAGATAACGTGGCAGGAGTGGCTGCAAGTCTTGCTGAAGGATATCGAATTCCATGCCCATCACCGGGACGGTCGCAATCGGAAGATTGTTTCCATTTTCTTTGGTGGCGGCACCCCTTCCCTCCTGCCCCCTGAAATCCTGGAACGCATCCTTGTGCAAATTCATCGGTTCTGGCCTTTGGTCGAGCCGCTGGAAATCACCCTGGAAGCCAATCCCGAGTCCACAACCTTTGACAAATTGACCCAATGGCGCTCCCTTGGCATCAACCGGCTCAGCCTTGGTGTACAAGCAATGGACGATGCACGCCTCGCCCTCTTGGGCCGCCCCCACACCAGCCAGATGGCGCGAGATGCTTTCCATGCGGCCAGGGAGGCTGGATTCACCAACATCAATCTGGACCTGATCACGGGTTCCCCCGGTCATACCACCTCTCAATGGCACGATGAGCTGATGCAAGTCCTGGCACTCAAGCCACAGCATCTTTCCTGTTATGCCTTGAGTGTGGAGCCCGGAACCCCCTTGGCCCATAACCTGGATCACAATCACCTCCAGCTCCCCGATGAAGATACCCGGGACGCCCTGTATTTTTTGACGCAAAACCTGCTCGGCGCACACGGTTTTGAACGTTATGAAATATCCAACTACGCCCGTCCGGGATTCTATTGCCGTCACAACCGGGCATTGTGGCTTTCGGGGGACTATGTTGGTCTGGGACCGGCAGCGCATGGTAAAATAACCTTGGAGACGGGGGCCATCATGCGCTGGGTCAATCATTGGCCCCTGAATGATTATGTCCAGGCCTTGAAACAAGACCAACCCCCCATGCAATGGCTGGAAATTTCCAGTCGAGAAGAGGCTGCGGCGGACTGTCTGCTCATGGGATTGCGGCTGGTTTCAGGAATTCCCCGAGACCTCTATCGCGACATTGCGGGTCACGATCTTGTGGAGAACAAGGCCCGAGAAGTTGAATTTTTGGAACGCGAAGGTTTGTTGCATATCGATTGCGATACCATCCGTTTCACGGCACGCGGCTTGGACTTCATGGATAGCTGTTTGCTGCGGTTGATTTAACAGGTTTATCGACTGTCTCCCCCCGGTCTTCTCCACAATGGTCTGGATACTGCATAAGATCCCTTCATTAATTTCCATTGAAGAACCTTGGATACCCTGATTCTCAAGCATTGCCACTTTGGAACGCCCGCTGATTGGGCTGAACCCATTGAGATCCATCAGATCATCTCCCAGGCTCCCAATGATGAAACTTTGACGGTGTCTCAAGGATATTCACATGAATGACCACCTTGGCGTTACAGTTGACGGGAACGGCAGCACATGAAAAAAGGTCACATTCTCTCCGGGCGCTACGTGCTACAGGGGGAACTCAGGAAAGGACTCTTCGGAGATTCCTATCTGGCACTCGATGAAGGGACAGGACTCCCGGTTACCGTCAAGATATTTACCGACAGGGTCAGTCGCGACGAACGAACCTTGACGGATATGCAACGCAATTTTCAACTGTTGCACAATCTGGATCATCCCAATATTGTCAAATTACACGCGTTGGAATACGACGCCACCGCAAACGAGCATTTTTTGGTGCGCGAGTACGTTGATGGCATCACCCTTACGGAATACCGGAAGCATCATGAAGACGGCAAGCTGCCTTTTTCAGAAGCGATCGACATCTGCCGCCAGATAGCTCATGCCCTTGATCATGCCCATCGTTCCCTGCTGCATCGTGATTTGAAGCCGGACAATGTTTTGATCAGTCAGTCGAATGAGGTCAAGCTGATCAATTTTTGCCTGATCCCCGAACAAATTTCCCGGGATATTCGTACCGAAAGCATGCGGCGGGATCTGGAATCATCCAGTCAAACCCATGGGTATCTGGCTCCCGAACAATTTTTTGGTTTCCCCCCACCCGGTCCGCCAGCCGACCAATACGCCCTGGCCGCGATCTATTATGAACTGGTTTCGGGACACCCACCTTTCGACCAACCTGAGCCCCAAGCCTTGATGCATGCGGTTTGTAACATGGCACCGCCTGTCATTCCCGAGATGGGCAAGCGAATCAATCAGATCATCAATCAGGCCATGTCCAAAGATCCTGGAAAAAGGTTTCCTTCCAGTGTGGCGTTTATCGACGCCATGGACGCATCACAAAAAAACTTGGGGATACGCTCCATAGGGCTATTCTCCGTTGCATTTCTTGCCATTGTGGCCGCCCTGGGTTTGAGCTGGTACTTCAAGGTGATTGGCAATGCCCATCAGGTTCCGATGCCTCCCGCCCAGGAAGTCCCCTTTTCGGACGGAGGGGCACAAGCAACGGATACCAAGGCAAAAACCGGCATACAAAACCAGATGGTCATGCTGCGGATAGAAACACGACCCGATGGGGCCCAGGTCATCCTGGATGGCAAACGATTGGGCGTCACACCACTCAAAGTGGGACAGGTTCCCAAAGGTCGCTATGCCCTGAAGTTGGAGAAGCATGGCTACAACGATATCGCGGTGGATATGGAACTGGCTGAAGACACGGTAGTCGATTTAAGTCTGGATGCGATCTTGGCGGCTGACGCTACCGTGGGTGCCACCAACAACAACACGAAAATGCCCGTTCCTGAGACTGCGAAACTTGCGGAGGAAACTCCCGGGCCGAAAGTGTCGGCAACCAGCAAACCCGTCGAACCGCCAGCCAGTGAGATGAAAGCGACTTCAGAGCCGGTACCCCCGGCAGCAAAACCTGCGGTGACCGAGGAAGTGGTCGAGGAATTCAATATCCAAAATGCCATGGCGGCATTCCCCGAACCCACCCCGCGCAAAATTGCGCCCTCCAAACCGGCTGTGGAACAACCAATTGAAATCAAGCCTGAAGCCCTGGCCCCGCCGACACCGGTACAAGACCCAAAGCAGACCGGCAATACGGTGACTCAGGAGACATCCCCCACGCCCCCTCCACCAACGCCTGGTTCCCAGGAAATTGCCAACAGCAACCAGAATCCACCGATCGAGGCCAAGCAAATCCGAAACGATCCCCGTATCCCTGGATTACTCCAGGAAGGCAACAGACATCTTCAAGCCATGCGTCTGACCTTCCCGGAAGGAAAAAATGCCCTGGAAAACTATCAGGCGGTATTGGCCATTGACCCCGATCAGGCGGATGCCAAGGAGGGGATCAAACGGATTGTTGCCCAACTTTTAACGTTGGCTCAGGAGGATATTGAGGAGGAGCGGCTTTCGCAACCGGAGGGCAAGAGTGCGGTATTTCGTGTCACCATGGCGGGGAAACTGGATCCAACCAACGAAAGAGTCAAGGTATTGTTGGATAAGATCGCCGAAAAGTATGTCCTTTTGGCCAAGGGAGCCGCGGAAAAAAACAAATTAAAAATAGTGGAAGAGCGATTGACGCAAGCCCGTGCGGTCGCCCCCGATAACCCGATGGTCATTGAAGCCTACAAAAATTTATTAAACAAAGAGATTGGTCAAACCAAGAGTCAAACCTCCGCGCTGGCCTCCCCCCAGACGGACAACCCTTCCGACCCAAATGGCCCCAAAACAGAGGAAACCCGTGAAAAAACGGAATCAACCAGCAATACCGTAACATCACCCGATTTGAAAACCACGACAACACTTGCCGGTGACATCACCAATCCACCCAAAGCCGGAGCCATATGGAAAGATCCGGTAACAGGCATGGAATTTGTTGAACTATTTCAAGGGTGCTTTACCATGGGCTCCGAAGAGGGCGATCTGGACGAATCCCCTGTCCACCGGGTCTGTCTGGATCGTTATCATCTGGCCAAAACAGAAGTGACGCAAGGGGCCTGGAAAAAGGTCATGGGCGTAGACAACAATCCTTCCAAGTTTAACAAGGACGACAACCTGCCCGTGGATTCGGTCACCTGGACCATGGCCAAAGAGTTTATCCGCCGACTCAATGAAAAATCATCGGTAACCTTTCGTCTGCCTACGGAAGCCGAATGGGAAAATGCATGCCGCGCCGGAGAAAGCGGTCCATACCAGTTCGGGGCCACCATCAACACCAGCCAGGCCAATTTTAACGGAAGTCAACCTTTGCCAGGGGAAGAAACCGGAATTTTCCGCCGCAGCACGGTAACCGTGGGTTCTTTCCCGGCCAATCGCTTCGGTTTGCACGATATGCATGGAAATGTTTACGAATGGGTAGAAGATTGGTACGTAAAGGACTATTATAAGAAATCACCCGAGCGTAATCCGGTTGCCATGGATGACAGTTCCTCACTCCATGTCCTCCGCGGTGGCGCTTGGCACAGTAACTCAGGTAACTTACGCTGCAGTTACCGGTATAGGGGAAGGCCCGACTTTAACAATTTCGGCAATGGATTCCGGCTTGCTAGTTCTTCTGTCAGCAATTAAGGTCATGGGCTGGCCGACCGGACACTTGGTGCAAACGGGATGTTGGAAATATCGACCCAAAACAGCTGGTAGTTTAAGGACAGGTGAACGCGTGGGTCTTACAAAAATTCTTCTCGCCCTGGCCGCAATTGTGGCCCTGGGAAATGTGTTGTTGGCCTCCGGATTAAAAATGGATTTTGGCCCGGGTCTCTATACCACGGTTCTCCTGGTACTCGCGGGACTCGTCCTCTATTTCCTCAAGGATGTTGTGAGCGGAATTTCCCTCAGCAATGACGGCACATCCTTCGGTAACACCTCGGGCGAACCCGGAACGCTTACCTCCGCACGTCCTGCGCAGGTGATCTATCATGATCAAGAGTCGGCCTGGAAGGTGGTCGCCAAAGGACGTTCCCTGGGGATGTTCAAGAAGGCCCCCATACCTGCGTGGATTCGCACGTCCGATCAACGCGAAGCCGACTATTGCGGCATCTCCAACGTCCCTTTGCCGGAAAAATGTAGTTGCGTGGAAATCCCCGAACGCTCAGAACTCATTGTCCCCCCTGGATTGGTCTACCTCATTCGTACATGACATCGAAAGATAACCTTCCGCCTATGGTAGCCCAATATTGGGAAATCAAAGGCAAACATCCCGATGCGCTGTTGTTTTATCGCATGGGCGACTTTTACGAACTCTTCTTTGAAGATGCCAAAGTCGCCTCCAAAGTGCTGGATATTGCCCTGACCGCCCGGGGAAAGGCGGGGGGAGAAGATATCCCCATGTGCGGAGTCCCCTTTCGTAATCTCGATTTATATCTGAAAAAAGCCATTGAGGCGGGCTTCAAGTGCGCCATTTGCGAACAAATGGACCCCCCCGGACTGAACAAAGGCCCGGTCCGACGTGAAGTATTGCGCGTCGTCACCCGTGGAACCTTGACGGAAGAAAGCCTGCTGGAGCCGGAAAGCAACAATCATCTCGTAGCCATAGCCGCCCCCGGCAAACGTGATCGGGGCCCTGCGTTGGCATGCCTCGATCTCTCCACGGGGGAATTGCGCGTCGCGCTGGCCGAATCCTGGGATCATGGCGCCGGTTTGTTATCGGCCTGGAATCCACGCGAAATCATCATCCCACAGGGGTGGGAACCACCCGAAACAATCACTCCCTGGATGGAAACAGTCACCCGGCGGCCTGCCTGGGAATTTGACCCGCAACAAAGTCGTAACACGCTGCTGGAGCATTTCCAGGTTGCAAGCCTGGAAGGCTTTGGATTGGAGGCCTCCCTGGAGGGACAAACAGCAGCGGCCGCCTTGATCTCCTATTGCCGCGAGGCCCAACGGGGCAGCCTGGACCATATCCAAGGCATGTCGGTCATCGTCTCCGGGGAATGGATGGTCCTGGATGATGGTTGCCGGCGCAATCTTGAAATAAATACCAGCCTGCGGGACGGCAATCGGGAGGGAAGCCTGCTGCACATTCTGAACAAGACCGCGACCCCCATGGGGGCACGCCTGTTGGGCCAATGGCTCAATTACCCCCTGCAGGATATCGGTTTGATCAACAAACGCCAGGATGGGGTTGCATGGCTCCTGGACCACGGTATGGCACGCGATGGACTGCGCCAACACCTGGGACACGTTCGTGATCTGGAACGTTTACTGGGACGCATCGTCTTAAATCGTGCGTCACCCCGAGATCTGGGCTCTCTGCGCGATACCCTGACGGCCTTGCCCCTTCTGGCAGATTGCCTCAAAGAAACTTCTCTGCCAGAAATACTGCACACCGTGCGGCAAAGCCTGGGGGGGTACGAATCTCTGCTGGAATTGCTCGCCACCAGCCTGGTCGACGTCTTGCCGGCCTCCTTGAAAGATGGCGCCGTCTTCCGCCCCGGGTTTGATGCCGAATTGGACCGGCTGCGCGACCTGGCCGGTGGTGGGCGCGACAGCCTCATGCGCCTGGAGTCCGAAGAGCGGGAAAGAACCGGTATTTCCAGCCTGAAAATCAAATTTCACCGATCGTTCGGTTATACCATCGACATCACCCACAACCATAAGGACAAAGTTCCCTACCACTACCAACCCCGGCAAACCATGGTGGGTTCAACGCGCTATACCACCCCGGAATTAAAAGAATTTGAAGCCCAAATTCTCGACGCCGAAGAACAATTGACCGTTTTGGAATCGAAACTGCTGGAATCCATGCTGCAAAAGGTCGTGGTCCATGCCGGTGATCTGCAACACACGGCCCGCATGCTCGCCGTCCTGGATTGCCTGGCGACCTTTGCCCAAACCGCTTTTGAACGCCACTACTGCCGTCCCACCCTCCATGAAGGTGACGAAATCACCATTGTCCGGGGGCGACATCCCGTTGTGGAGGCCCTCGCCACAACCGATTTCATGGCCAATGATGCCCAATTGAACCGGAGTACACATCGACTTGGTCTCATCACCGGACCCAACATGTCGGGCAAGTCTACGTTCATGCGACAAGTCGCCTTGATCGTTTTGATGGCGCACACCGGCTCTTTCGTACCGGCCCAAACGGCCACCATCGCACGCACGGATCGCATTTTCACCCGCATCGGTGCCTCGGACGATCTGGCGGGCGGGCGCTCCACCTTCATGGTGGAAATGACCGAGACCGCCTACATACTCCACCATGCCTCGCCCCGATCCCTGGTCATTCTTGACGAAATTGGCCGTGGTACCGCCACCAACGATGGACTGGCCATTGCCCGGGCGGTCGTGGAATTCTTGCAGGCCAGCGGTCGGGGATTGGTCCTGTTCGCCACTCATTTTCACGAATTGACCGCTTTGGAAAAAGAGTTGGCCGGGGTGGTCAACCTGACCGTTGAGGTACGCGAAACAGAGGGGCGGCCCCTGTTCCTGCATACCATTATTCCGGGTGCCGCCGATCAATCCTACGGTGTTCACATCGCCGAACTGGCCGGCTTGCCCGTACTGGTGACAGAACGCGCCTGGGAGATCTTTACCCAGTTGCAACAACGCGACCGGGGCGTCACCCATCCCCCTGTCAAACCACCCCCACCCCGTCGCAAGAAAACCGTTGATCCCGCACAAATGAGTCTTTTTCCCGAGCCAAAAGAAACAGAAGTGATGACCCTGTTAAAGGGGCTCAACCCGGATACCCTGTCACCCCGGGAAGCATTGGAAATGATCTACCGTCTGAAAGGGTTGCTGTTGTAAACCCGCTGACACCATCCAAAAATGATTCCTTAAGAAGGCCATTTTTTCCCATGAATGACGAACCGGCCACCGATAATAAAATTCCCCTGCTCCTGCTGGGAACCAATTCCCGTTTCAACAAACGTCTGGCCCCTTTCTGGCCCCAGTGGGGGTTGCAGGCGATGATGATCGACGATGGCGAAAAAGCTCGAGCTTTCTTGCAAACCTTCTCTTTGGAGCTGGTACTGGTCGACATGGTTTGGTCGCGAAACGATGAGCATGTGACCTTGGAAATGCTGAAGCAGTTAACCGGTTCCATGACAACTTCGGTCTTGGCACTGATTCACCACAACGAATCCACCGACCATATCAGACAAGCCGTAGCGACCGGAGTGGATGATTTCTTTGTCATGGCCGGCAATCTGGCATTGCTGGAAAATCGGATTCGTATCCTACTGGAAACAGCCCGCAGCAAACGGATGATGGCAGCCCAGGAAGATCGCTTCAACGCCATTTTGCAACGTGCCGCCGATGGCAACATCACGACCGACGGATCCGGGATCATCCTGGCCATTAACAACGGTGCCGCCCGTATTTTCGCCTGTAACGAACAAGAAATCATCGGAGACGAAGCCGATCGTCTCATACCCGGTATCGCCAAATATTTACACACGATGGTCGACAGCGAAGAAACCGGCAACGGGTACGGCACCGAAGGATCCGGGGTCCGCAAGGACGGCTCCCGATTGCCCCTGCATTATTCGGTTGTCCGCATCCGTGTTGACCGGGAGGTCCGCTATTCCATCATCATCCGGGATCTGTCCGCCCTCAAAGAGGTGGAAAATGACTATCGCCGCCTGGCCAAGGTATTGGAGTACAACCCCAGTATGGTGATGATCACCAATCCCCTGGGGATCATCGAATATGTCAACCTGAAACTCACCGAGGTCACGGGCTATCCCGCCGAAGAATTGGTGGGCAAGGATCAAAAAATACTCAAATCGGGGGCACAGGATCGCGAATTCAACGAAACACTGTGGAACACCATCCAGCAAGGACAGGTTTGGCGCGGTGAAATTCAAAATCGCAAGCGCGACGGCAGCCTGTACTGGGCCTGGGTCAATATTTCCCCCATTCGCAGTCCCGACGGATCGATTCAACAATATGTCGCCACCTCCCGGGACATCTCCGCCGAAAAAGCCATGGCGGAACAAATGGCCAAGGCGCAACGGGAACGCCTGGAAGCCCAGGCGCAAATGGAAGCGATCCTGAACAACATGTCCAGCATCGTTTTTCTCAAAAACTACCAGGGACGTTATTTGTTCATCAATCGCTCGTTCGAAACTTTCCTGGGACGCCCGGCCCAAGAGGTCCTGGGCAAACAAGCCCATGACCTCTTCGAACCCACGTTGGCAGACATCATGGAGGAAGCGGATCGGGAAGTACTTGACCGAAAGGCCCCTGTGGAAACGGAAATCACCATGACCGGAGCAGATGGGGAACGGGTCTTTTTCATGACCAAATTTCCCCTGGCCATCGGTGATAATCCCACGACAGTCCTGTGCGGCATCGCCACCGACATCAGCAAACGCAAGCGCATGGAAAGGGAGTTGCAAGTCGCCAAAGAACAGGCGGAAGCAGCCAATCGCGCCAAAAGCGACTTTCTGGCCAATATGAGCCACGAAGTCCGTACCCCGATGAACGGGGTCGTCGGCATGCTGGAACTCTTGGATCGCACCGAATTGGATGCCAATCAACGACATTTTTTATCGACCGCCATCAAATCGGCGGAACTGCAACTTGCGGTCATCAACGATATCCTCGACTTCTCCAAAATTGAGGCGGGTCGCCTGGAGTTGGAAGAGATGCCCTTCGTCTTGAACGAAGTCGTGGAGGAAACCGCCGCCATGCTGGCGGATCGGGCCCATGGCAAAGGGCTGGAACTGGCCGTGTACATTCAACCGGAATTGCCCACACGGCTGACGGGTGATTCCCTGCGCCTGCGCCAGATTTTGATCAACCTGATCGCCAACGCCATCAAGTTCACGGAAACAGGCGAAGTGGTCGTGGAGGTCAAACGGGACATGCCCCGTCAGGATGAAGCCATCCGGGTGGGCTTTCGCATCAGTGACACCGGCATCGGTATGGACGAGAACGTCCGGGAAAAAATTTTTCAACCATTCACCCAGGCAGACGGCTCCACCACGCGAAAATATGGCGGTACCGGCCTGGGTTTGGTGATCTCCCGGCAGTTGGTCGAAGCCATGGGCGGCAATATTACCGTCGAAAGCATCCCGGGGATGGGGTCGACGTTTCACTTTTCCATCCCGTTCATCGACATCGATCACGACCGGGAAGGGGCCGTGGAAAGTTTGCGCGGCGCTTATGTCCTTATTGTCGATGACAACGAAACCAACCGTATTATTTTGGAAAATTATTTTAAATCATGGGGCATTCCCTTTCGCAGTGTCGAATCGGGTCCCCTGGCGCTGGCGGCGTTGCGCCGCCAAAAGGATCCGCGCAATCGCCGTGCTGCGTTTCGTGTAGCCATCATCGACTTTCACATGCCGGAGATGGATGGTCTCGAATTGGCACGTTCCATTCGTCACGACCCCGACATCCCACCAGTTCACATCATGTTGTTCAGCTCTGGCATGCAGCCACCCCGGGATGTGTTGCGCGCCGCCGGCATCGACCTGTGCATCATGAAACCCGCAGGGAAAACCAAAATTTTGGATGGCTTGGCCGCCTTGATCAAAACACAGAAACATTTGGTCAAAGAAAAAAAGCTTCAGGAAGGCAAGCCGGTTGGCCAGAGCGCCCACTATCAAGGTCGGGTACTCCTGGTGGAGGACACCGTCATCAACCAACAAGTCGCCATGGGCATGCTCAAACAATTGGGCCTGGAGGTCACCTTGGCCACCAACGGCGCTGAAGCTGTGGAAAAGGTCAAAAACGGCGATTTCGACCTGGTGTTGATGGATGTCCAAATGCCGATCATGGATGGGCTGGAAGCGTCTCGGGCCATCCGTTCCATGGAAGCCGCATCCGAAAAAACTGCCCTTCCCATCATCGCCATGACGGCGCACGCCTTGGAGGAAGATCGACGGCGCTGCCTGGAAGCGGGAATGGATGACCATTTACCCAAACCGGTGCGCTGGGACATGTTGGAACGGATGTTGACCCGTTGGTTGGGAGACATCATTTGGAACGAAAACAAACCGGGTGAACAAGAAATCCCCCCCCTCCCCCAGGCGGAATCAGCGAAAGATGAGCCCAACCATCTGGACACAAAAGCCCTGGCATCCATGGCCATGATCTTTAAAAACGATCCTGTGCAGGTTCAACGTTTGATTCAGGAATACCTGACCGCTGTGCCACGCCATTTGGATACGATGACCAGCGAATTGGCGAAGCATGGCTATGACAAGGTGACGAGGGCCGCCCACAGCCTGAAATCCCAATCGGGTTATGCTGGGGTACCCATACTGGCAAAGTTGGGAAGTGAGTTGGAATCTTTAAAAAATGATCCCGACAGGGAAGAGCGCATGCGATTGATTATTCAACACATGCTGACGATATGGCCCGATATCCAAAAGGCGCTGGAATCCTGGGTACAATCCTATCGTGATGGCGCATAAGCATTATTTTCTGACCCTGGTGTCACAAACGTCCTTTATTGCAGCACTCTAAACAATGGTAACCTTTTACTGCTTAAATATAATTCTTAATCGCGTTGAAATACCCCTGAGCGATATAACGCCAATCCAGAGCTTGCACTGAGTCCAATCCACCCGTGCGGCATGTCTGATAAAGATCGGTCCTATAAAAAAGGGCGTCCAGTGCTTCTGCCAAGGCACGACTGTCCTCAACATCAGCCAACATGCCGTTCACTCCTGTTTGAATACGATCCGCAGGCATGCCAACCCGTGTGGAGACCACGGGGACACCGCACGCCCAACTCTCCATCAAAGCTTTCGGTCCCCCCTCAGCACGAGAGGCAATCACATAAGCATCCAAAGCCTGGTAACAGGGGACGATATCCAAATACTCATCGACATACAGGTGTCGCCAGGGAATACCCAACTGATCCAGGCCATTTTTGACATAACCCCGGGCCGGACCAGTAAGAAACACCAGCAACCGTTCCTTGGGAATCGTGACCCTGGCCAGGGCATCCAAAAACACATCGGGGCCTTTCACCAGCTTGGGATCCAACCCATCCCCCCACCCTGTACCATCCTTTTGAAAGGAACCGACACAAAATGCACCTTCGGGAATATTCAGATCGGCACGAATCCGTTTTTTATCCTCCGGCGTTGGTGGACAAAATGTTTGCAAGTCAACACCGAGGGGAATGGTAATCAGTTTCTCCTCGGCAACACCGTGGTCAATCAATATATTTCTGGAGATCTGACAGGTGACGATAACTCCGGCCATGCGATCAAAAATGTGCGGAAGTTGTTTGAACATCTCTTGCATGCGTTCATTGGTATCGGCGGGATCCCCGTGAAACCACGTCAGGAACACCGTATTGGAGCGATGCAAACGATGCCTGGGACCGAAAAACCAGGGATAGCGATTACCAAACAAAATGATTTGATGCCGCAAATGCCAGGGGGTTGTAATAATGGGCACGGCATCGTGAAGATGCCGGCTCAATCCTGTGGTGATATAATGAGCATCCCATTTGAAAGACCAATTGGCATAATCGGTCACAAAATGCACCTGCCGATGACGGCGTCCACGCCATTCATGGGCCGCAAGTTGGGCCAGTCGCCACCATGTTTCCCGAATCTTGCCCATTATTGTTGCGCATCCAATCTGTTGCAAAGCATGATTGCCAACCTTAATCTTTTTGCAGGATGGTTTGAAAAAGTTCAATTTGATCCCGGGTGGTCTGATCCCAGGAAAATTTTTCGGCATAGCGCCGGGTCATGGCGCGATCCGGCATGGCCGACATCAAACGATGAAACGCCTCGACCAATCCATCCACCGAACGTTCCCGCATGATGACACCCGCCTCGGGAGCCGTTACCGCCTCGGGATTGCCCCATACCGGTGACGTGATAACCGGCAACCCACAGGCCATGGCTTCCAGAAGCACATTGGCCCGCCCCTCCCGCGCCGAGGCCAACACAAGGATATCGGCGGCGGAATAATAGATTGGCAAACGTGTTTGCAAAACGCCACCCGCAAAATGCACCCGATCCTGAACGCCCAAGTCATGGGCCAATTGTTTCAACGCCAACTCGTTGTCATCCTCAAAAGTCCCGCCACCCCCAGCGATCACCAATCGGACGTCAGGCAGTCGTGTCAACGCCCGTATGGGAATATCATGACCCTTGCGCTGTACCAAATGCCCCACCGACAACAATGTTATCCCGGTGACCCCCAACTCTTCGCGTGCCCTGTCCCGGTCCAATGGGCGAAACAATTCCAGGTCAACACCGTTGGGTAACACCCGAATGTGGTGTTCGGGAATAGCCAACGGCAACAACGCCTCCTTCAGGGCATGGCATACCGTAATCATTGCCGCCGAGTGTCGCGATGCCCAGGTGATCATGCGTCGTGGCCCATGGAATTGCGGCAGCAAGGTGACATCGGTCCCACGACCCGTCATCACCACGGGGCGGTGAAACCATTGTCCCAGCAATGCTGCGGCGACGCCATCAGGATATAAAAAATGGGCATCAATCAATTGAAAATTAAAACCTTCCCGAATCATTCTCCGCAAGGGTCCTATCATGGCGACCGCCATGGTCAAAGGGGTCAGGTTCATACCTATTTTCGGGATCAGGGGATAGCGCGGATGCTCGATGATCACGCCATGGCGTTGATCACGCCGCGGGATACGGGCCAAACCGGAATAATTGCCAAATCGCGGATGGGTAAAGGGAAACCATGCCACCGGTGCCAGGACCCTGACGTTAGCTTGGCCACTTTGTGTCAGTCGCCGGATACGATGCTCCACAAACAACCCATGATTGGGTTGGGAATCATTGGGATACAGCGTGGTAAACGTTAAAATATCCATGATCTTGGCATGGTGATGCACCGAATGACGGCTCGATTGTATTCCCGCAACCTATTGCCAACTGCAATTTTTAAGTTTTGCCAAATTTTCAAAATCATGTTTGCGTTGGCAAACCTTCTTCTCATAACTGACTTGATTCTTGGTACAGATGAGCGCATAAGGACGGGTACTCCGGTCGATTTCCCAATCCACATCGCATTCGCTGCCCCGTATGACGGAGGAAACGTGACTTCGTTTCGCTTCAGCAGCTTTATAAACCCAGACTTTTTCTAATGGATTGGCGAGAAAGCGCGCCAGTTCCATACACGGTACACATTGACAAGTCAAGAAATTGGCACGGCTCCAAGTATTTGGTGGCTCCAACGGCTCGACACTGCGAGTACGCAAATGGTCCAGGCAGGCCCCCCAAAGACGTTTGAACGACGTCAAATCATGTATTCCAGACTGGTTGCACAAATTAAGCGTGGCAGGGATGAGAACCTTATCCAGATGGAACGTCACGGGATTGGCCAAGAGAATACTGACCGCTTGATTGGCCAATGTGCCATCCAGAGATCCCAGCACATTCAGGAGATCAACGATAAAGTCAGGCTCAATGGACTTGGACTGCCGCCAAAACACGGATGTGGAAGATTGATCGCTGTCGGCAGGGAGAGACGCCAACAGCACATTGGCTGCTGGGCGTAAACCATCCGACTGGTCACCCCTGAATATTTCAACTGCCCGGGCCAACAAGTCACCGCATGCGTAGAGACGCTCCTTTATGTTCTCGAACACAATACGTTCGACCAGTCCTGTAGCTACTGGCGCGGGCAGAAGCTTCAGGGCATCAACGATAGCCTGATTATCTTCCTTTCCATAGACACCCTGGACTGAAAGTTCAGAAAGAAAGGTTTCGATGTGTTCTGTATCCCCAAGACGCTTCAGAAGAGTGAGCATCCAAGATTCACGGGGCGTTTTCTCTTGTCGCATCCAGGAATGATGCGGATTTCTTGGCCATCCGAGGATCATGTGTTTGGCGAGGGTATGTGCCTGGAGCCAAAGAGGGGAACGAAAATCTTGTCTGTTCGCGCACCATTGGTCTACCAAACCATTGAGATAAGGCAGGGTCACCGACAAACCTCCCTGACAAAGGACTACAAGTGTTTGGTCTTTTGGCCATAGGACAAGGGCGGCACTACGGTAAAGTCTTTCAAAGGATGGTCCCTCATTGCCCGTTGCTTCTTCAAACTCCAACTCATCGGGATCCGAATCCTCAAAGATATCTGGCGGGGAAAGTTCACCATCAAAAAAAGGAAATTCTCCAAAATCGAATCCGCCACCATCGGGATGTTGCCAATTGGAAAGGGACAGGTTTCGTTCACAGATCTCGCCCACTTCAAGTTCAGCAACATACTGTCCCCGGTGCCTTACGAAATCTGAGGCGTACTCGGCAGTGCCACTTTCAGCGATGGAAAGTAATGCCAAATGGATTTCACAATCTGCCTGGCGTGCCGCAGCAACGAGTGCCGAGGCCCTTGCAGAATCTTCACCCTTTAACGAAGAAAACGAAATCCCAGCTTCGGTGTAGGCGTGCTCCAGGGGATAAACCAGTTTTTCTGGAGAATTCCTGCCAAACTCCAATCTATCTTGTGCCCACTGTCGCAGTAAAGTAGCAATCTTCCCTTCCTCGTTGTGGTAATTGGGAGGTTTGGCTCGGTGGTTATCACCGGGCTGCAATAAATTGTAGACAAGAACCAAACGACAACCCGATGTTACGGGCAACACCTCATGTCTGCAATCCGCATAAAACGCTGCAAAGGCCACCTCGGAGGGTTCATCGCACTTGAGGTCGAGTCGAACCTGGCGCTCTTGATGGCGGATAACCAATTCACCACCAGAATACACAGAGGGCATGACAACAACCAAGGTGGCAAACATACCGTCCACTTTCTCGGTGTCACGATGGCTTAAAAAGAACCCGCCCTCATCATAAATCAAGAGTTTATAAAGTTCTGCCTTGATGTTTTCACCGACACCCAGACCTTCTGCGGATCGGCGAACGATGGTTTTTAGCGTTTCTTGCCAACGCTGACCACCAATATGGACATGATCAGCGTGAATCTGCCATGTCTTGCGAACGCTGGTGTCAATCAAGGTTTCTTGACCACGGCCATAGGGGGCTTGCTCGGCGATGGCAATGAGCTGTTCCGCCTGAACGGGCATAAATGGAAGGGATATCGGGCCAACCCCATCCACCTTCAGTAGGGGGGCGTATATATCCATCCTTCCAGAAACGTAAAAATCTCCTGCGCGTTTAACCCGGGCCAATAGCCTTGGCAACTCGTCGTTGATGGTAGTCATGTGACAACTGGTCCTTTTCCCTTTCGACAACAGCAAAATAGAACCCAACAATTGAATAAAACAAAGTTCGCTTCGGGCCTCGACCGAATACCAGAACGATGCCGCAAACTTTTTCGGTAAAAAGTGTCACACATTGTCCGAAAAAACGTCGTCCAGGGACTGAACATCGAAGATGCGCAGGCTCCACTCCTCCAAAGATTGAAGATCGGCCTTGGCAATTTTCTCAATAGCCCATTCGGGCACGATGCCGAAGCGGCTGTGCAATTGGCGGGTGAGGATTTTAGCCTCGCCTTTTTGTTCGCTATCCATCTGAGCCTTCATGAACAAAAGCCGCAGCACATCGTTTTCCATGACATTGAAGCTCAGTGACATTTCTTCAGCCTTAAGTTTTGACTACCGTTTCCAACCTACGCAACCTGGATAAGATGACTAATTTCGTCAGGGCGTCAGCCCTGGCTTTGATCGGCAGTTCACTGATTCGATACAAGCTTTCCTGGATCACCTCTTTCTGGTTGTCGATCTGACAAAGGATAGCCAGGATATTTTCTTCCAAGAACGGGCTTGTCCAGCAGCTCCCGACAGTCGATGCTACGGATGTCAATCACCTCGTAGCGGAAGGATAAATTCGGCTCCGCAATTGCCGATCCAGGGTGCCACTCTTTTAGCCCAACGTACAGCACTTTCTGAATCAAAACCTTGCCCGGATAACGCTGACATATCAACGAGTAATAGATCAGCATGCGCCAGTCCATGCCATCGGAGCTGCTTTGCAACTCCAGATGAAAGATCAAATCATCCTTCAGCAAGAACAACAGATCGGGAAGACGTTTTTGGGTGGA
>JADGCN010000179.1 GCA_015228975.1 Magnetococcales bacterium | reverse complement strand
CCTGCCTGATTGGTAAAAAACCCTATAGAAACAAGTAGGGATCAAGAACTCTGAAATTGCGATAAATTTCTAAATTTATCAAGTAGTTTATTAAATATTTTAGTGGCTATGAATAAGTGAAAAAAATAAACATTCTGTTTTAATTTACAGCCACTTAGGCTTGTTTAGTCAGGGGAACATCCGTTCAAAACAATGGAAGGGATCAGAATCCCCCTTCGCGAATCTTGAAAGATTGCAACCGTTTCTGCAATTTGCCCGCTTGCCGTAACGATTCGATGAGAAAACGGCGGTCCAATTCATTCAGGGTGCTTGGATCAACTTTGTTATTGACCGGTTTGCCCTGAATGAGTTGCGCGTGTTGCCTGCGTAACCGTAACAGTTGCAGGAAGTCAAAGGCTTCATTCCACGCATCGATCTCCTTATCGCTGATTTTTTTCTTCCGCCCCCCGAGGCGCAGACGCTGACGGGTACCGGAGTCGGTGATGCCATAGGCCAGGGAAAAAACCCGTGCCGCATCGACAAACAGGGTGATTCCCGACAATTTGAGATCGATCATTTTTTCCGAGTCGGTGACGAAGTCCCGTAACACCCCCAGAGGCGGGCTGCGCTCCAAGGCATTTTCCACCATCAGGTGGAGGAAACGGTGATTGTTCCGGGCACTCGTCGCAACCCGGGAACGCAATTTGGCGGCAAGTGTTTCATCGCCATAAAGGGGACGGAAGTCGAAAAAGATGGTGGAATGGAGCAATGCTTTGGGATCGGGGGTGGCGATCCATTCCTCAAAGCGTTTTTCCCACTCCGACAAACTCAGGCACCATTCGGGATTGCCGGCCATGATCTCTCCCTTACACAGGGAAAAGCCGCATTGATCCAGTACGGTATTGCACTCCCGGGCCAAGCGTAACAAAAGGGAACGGGTTTTTTCCACGGCACCCGGTTCTACATCGCCCGATTGTCGGGATTGAAAAATGATGGCGTTATCCTGGTCGCTGGAGAGTGTTTGCTCATGCCGTCCCTCGCTCCCCAGGGCCAGCCAGCAAAAAGAAAAATCTTCTGATCTCCCTGTCGCCTTGCTGATGACCAAGTGCAATATCCGCTCGGTCAATTGATCGTTCAAGGTGGAAATGATCTGCGTCAATTGTTCGGAACGTACCCCTTGATCCAGCAGATTATGACTCAAATAACGCACATCCTCACTGCATTGAACCAATTTTTCGATGGAACTCGCTTGTTGGATGGTGTTGGCGATTTGTGCCAGCCCCACCCTTTGCAGGCCGAACAGATCGCGTTCCCCGACCAAACCGATAACCTTGCCCTCGTCGATCACCACCACATGCTGCAAACCATGCCGTGCCATTTCCAGAGCGGCTTGCGAACCCAGGGCCTTGCCGGGTAGGGGGGTGATGTCGCGGTTCATGACCCGCTCAACCGGGGCGTCCAAAGAATATCCCGGCAGGGCGACCCGGTGCAGGAGATCGGTCAGGCTGAAAAGACCAAGAGGGGCTTGCTTTTCCGTGACGATCACCGACACCTCGACTTGGCCGGAGGCGATGTCCTGCAAAACCTGTCGTACAGGCGCATCAGGTCCATGGGTGACGGGCTTTTCCCGCAGAATCACCATCAACGGGGAATCAAGGGATTGATAGTCGGGACGGGTTGTCAAATGGCTGGTGTAAAGCTTGCGTGATTGATCAACCAAATTTTCTGAGCGGGTTTCACAATAATGATGAAATCCCGGGAATTCCTGCAACGCTTGGCGAAAGGCCCCGGCTGACAGGCGGTAGAAAATGGCGTCTTCGGAGACGCGAAAGGTGGAAAAAACCGCCCTTTCCTGAAACAACGCTTCCATGGGGAAAAAATCACCGGGACCCAATTCCGCCAGCACGGGATTGCGGATGGAACTGCCCACCGCCTCCACCACGGCGCGTCCCTTGGCGACCAAATACAAATAATCGGGCAATTGACCCGGACGTAGCAGAACTTCACCTCGGGGACAATGGATGGTTGCGAATCGCTCCGCCAAGTGCTGCCGATCCTTGAGCCCCAACCCCTGGAACATGGAAAACTGATGCGGTTTTTGCAGGCTGTCATCCGTATCGGTATTGTCATCGACGATCATCGTTTTCCCCAAAAGCCTCGCGTGTTTCTCATGCTTTGCCACGATTGAACCAAGCACTCTTTTTACTTCACCTCCGAGGCGAACACAATGTGATCACCAAGCATCTTTATTTGCCCTGGATGTTTCATGATGCGGCGTAGCTGCGACTCCTTTCATACCGTCCACTTTAGCGGGTAGTATAGGGCCGAACCGCTTCTTTCCAAAATATGGGGATCGAGGAGGGGGAAAAACGTATCGCCGTCTGGGAATCTGTTTTTAATGAAGATTTTGATTATCGGTTTGAATCACAAAACGGCTCCGGTGGCCATACGGGAAAAAATTGCCCCGAGCGATAACCAGTTGACCGATTGGTTACGGGAATTGGTCCGACTTGAGGGTGTGGATGAGGGGTTGATCCTTTCCACCTGCAATCGATTTGAAACCTGGTTGATCACCAACCAGGTGGAACATGCCCAGGCGGTGGTGGTGCGGTTGCTGGCCAGTAAGGGGCACATGGAGGTCGATACCTTGGAACCCCACCTGTACATCCATGAGGGGGAGGCGGCAGTGGCACACGGTTATCGCGTGGCATCCAGTCTGGATTCCCTCGTGGTGGGGGAAGCCCAGGTGTTGGGACAGGTCAAGCAAGCTTGGCAGCTTGCGAGTGAAGTGGGGAGTTGTGGGACACTTCTGGGGCGTTATTGCCATCAGGCATTTCGGGTGGCTAAAAAAATTCGCAGTGAAACCGGGCTTGCGAAAAATCCGGTTTCCATCGCCTCGGTCGCAGTGACGCTGGCGCGCAAAATTTTTGGCGTTCTGGAAGGCCATGCCTGCCTGCTCATCGGGGCGGGGGAAATGTGTGAACTGGCAGCACGCCATCTGGCTGGACAGGGAGTGCGTATCCTCGTGGCCAACCGGACCCTGGAGCGTGCCAGGGAATTGGCGATGCGGTTCGATGGGGAGGGATTCGGTCTGACGGACCTGGAACGGCGCTTGGCCGAGGCGGATATCATCATCTCCTCCACCGGGGCGGTGCGGCCCATCGTCGGTACGGATATGGTGCGGGCGGCACTCAAACAGCGGCGCTATCGGTCGCAATTCTATATCGATATCGCTGTCCCTCGTGATCTAGCCCCTGAAATTGCCCAGATTGACAATGCCTTTTTGTACGATATCGATGACCTGGAAAAAATTTCCCGCGAAAATCGTCAGGATCGCGACATGGAAATCGCTGCGGCGGATGCGATTGTGGCGGGGGGCGTTGATGATTTCATGAGTTGGGTGCGTTCTTTGGACGTGGTGCCAACCCTGGTGGCCCTGCGCGAAAGTTTGGAAACCATACGGGATCAGGAAGTGGAGAAAGCCTTGAAAGGTTGGAGTACCCTGACCCGGGAAGATCGGGATCGGGTGATCAACCTGGCGAGAATCATGGTCAATCGCATTTTGCACGTTCCGATAACCCAATTGCGGGAACACGGTGGGCATCAGGATGGTACCGCTTTGGTGGAAGCGGCCAGAAAATTGTTCCGGTTGGGTGAGGAACATCAAGCATAGATCAAGATAACTTTGGAATCGGTGGATCAACCCTTCGTTCGGGCCAGACATGTCTTTTTTATCTAAACTCATAGATCTTGAGCGGCGCCATGGCGAATTGGCGGCACTGTTGGCTACGACCGAGGTGATGGCGGATTCGAGCCGTTTTTCCCGGTTGAGTCGGGAATATGCCGGTCTGGATCCGGTGGTAGTGGCCTTCAAGGAGTTGCAAAAAATTGAAGGGGAAATCGCCAATGCGGAAAGCCTCATGGCGGAAGCGGTGGAGGATGTGGAAATGCGCGCCCTGGCGCGGGAGGAGCGCGAGGAGCTGTTGGGACGCCGCGAGGCGGCATGGAAAGAATTGCAGGTGATGCTGCTCCCCAAGGATCGCAACGATGAAAAAAATGCCATTTTGGAAATTCGCGCCGGTACCGGAGGCGAGGAAGCGGCCCTTTTCGCCGGGGAAATGTTGCGCATGTATCAGCGCTTCGCCGAATCCAGGGGGTGGCGAATGGAATTGCTTTCCACCCATGCAACGGATCTGGGGGGGTTTAAGGAAATCATCGTGATGGTGAGTGGCAAAGGGGTGTTCTCTTCCCTGAAGTTTGAATCCGGTGTTCACCGCGTTCAACGGGTTCCGGTGACCGAAGCGGGGGGGCGCATCCATACTTCGGCTTGCACGGTGGCGGTGTTGCCCGAAGCGGAAGAAGTGGATGTGGTGATCAACGAGCGGGAGGATTTGCGTATCGACGTGTTCCGCTCATCGGGGCCAGGAGGGCAGAGCGTCAATACAACCGATTCGGCTGTTCGGATCACCCATTTGCCCACGGGATTGGTGGTGGTTTGTCAGGATGAGAAATCACAGCATAAAAACAAGGCCAAGGCGTTGAAGGTATTGAAAGCGCGGCTTTACGACATGGAATTGAAAGCGGCTGAGGAGGCCCGTTCTCGGGATCGCAAGGGTCAGGTTGGCAGCGGGGATCGTTCGGAACGAATTCGCACCTACAATTTTCCCCAAGGGCGGCTGACCGACCATCGGATCAACCTGACCTTGTACCGGCTGGACCAGGTGATGCAGGGGGACTTGGAAGAGGTGGTGTCCGCCCTTTCAAGCGATTACCAAGCCAAATTGCTGGCCGAGTTCGCAGACTCTCCCTGACCAAGGGAAAGGGGTGCAAGACGGGTGCGTGAGGGAGGGGCGCTTCTTGTGCCAAATAACCAATTAATAAAACATATTGTAAAATCGGCCCAGCCTTGAAAAAATATGTTGACCTCCCTGTGCATTTGACCGATAAATGGTATGAAGGCTTTGGTAAGTTCAATTCCTGACTGGCTTTAATGCCTGTTCGACTCTTGGTTTGACCCTCGGCTGGTACGGAACAATGCTGATTTGGCGCATGCTGATGATTGCATGCCAAAGACCCCATACATCCGGGGGCGTAAGGAGGAACTCATGGTTATCATACCACAAACAGGTCGGGCGTTGTTCGTCCCCGATTATGCGGTTACACCGAGGGTGGTAGAGGGTAGCCTTTCGGGGCGTTTCACCGAACGCTCCACCCCGTTTAAACGGCGTAACGGCTCCGAAGGGGGCGACGACTTCCAAACGGTTTTCAATCGTGCCCTGGAGAAAAATCCAGGCAACAAGTGACTTCTACCCGGGTTGCCCGGCCTACCGGGCATCCTCGTACGTGTTGTTTTCCACAAAGCCGCGGTTCACCGCCACGCCACTCCAAATGGGAATCGTCCAGGAATCATTCACCATCGTTGGGGGTTCGTGGAGTGCGATGAAACGGTCCAACGCGAGCCATTTGAGATCCATGGGGCTTTTGGTTTGACCCGGGGCCGGCTGTTTGAGTTCTTGTTGGAGCAGAAACAAGTCGGTATGGTTTCGCATGGTGCCCTGGCATGAAAGGTGAGATTTTCTGTACATGTCCGTCCGCGCTTCAATTCACACTTTGGGAAAATAAGCACTCATTGTGCCAAAAACAGTGGTCCTGCTTGATTTCCGCATGCAGGGCCACTGTATCCGATCAGTGCAACAGATGCAGTTCGGAACTGTCTCTCATGACGGTTCTCCCGGTCCATTTCTCCTCCACGTCCCGTGCTGTTTCAATCAGCTCTTCCGCGGCGATGCCCAGATAACGGGCAATTTCGTCCACATCCCAAAAAGGTTCTTGATCGTCGGAATATCCAATGGGCTTGGGATAGGGGCCGAAAGCCTCTTCCACCGCCTGCCGCATGGCGAGCTGGATGGTGGGGTCGGGGCACATGGCCAAATATTCCCAGGCATCGTCGAAAGAAGGATGGTGCGGTCCCTTGCCAAGAATATCCAGTGCCACTTCAAGATGAGCGGATTGGTTTTGCAACATGGTGTTCTCCTCGAAACGAAAATGACAACGCCGGGCTTGCGACCCATGCTGCTTGTTCAGCAATTTTTGCGCCGAAGTTTAATGCATTGTAAACTATAAAAAAAAAGGTTATCCTTTTTTGGCGGTGGGAAAAAAACTCCCTGCGCCGGAAAAATTTGCCTCCCAACTCCCTGGAGTTGACGGGCTGGCGGGGTGATTTTACGACTTGGAAGGTTATCGCAATCTAGTGATTCAACCGACCTGATTTAACCTGAAGTTCCCCCGGTCATTTTCTAAGAAGTACATATTTTTCAGTTGCTTGGAAG
>JADGCN010000178.1 GCA_015228975.1 Magnetococcales bacterium | reverse complement strand
TGCAACAGGGCTCTCCGCTGCAACAGGGGGCTCCGCTGCAACAGGGGGCTCCGCTGCAACAGGGGGCTCCGCTGCAACAGGGCTCTCCGCTGCAACAGGGCTCTCCGCTGCAACAGGGGGCTCCGCTGCAACAGGGGGCTCCGCTACAACAGGGCTCTCCACTACAACAGGGCTCTCCGCTACAACAGGGCTCTCCACTACAACAGGGCTCTCCACTACAACAGGGCTCTCCGCTACCTCAGGGCTCTCCGCATGCGATGCTTCCGTGACGACTGGTGTCCCCGAATCTGCGGGGACTTCCACCGCCGCAGGCGATGCAACCGCTGGTGCCGCAACGTCACTATGCGCCGTCGAGGTCGCATCGGTTTGCGTCGTCGAGGTAGTCGCCTCAGGAGTCGCCTCGGCAGGGGCCGCTTCCGCTGTCGATGTTGTGGTCTGCACCGCAGCAGCCGCTTGCGGTGGCGTCACAGGTTGCGGGGCCACACCTTGCGCACCATGGGCCGCATCAGGCTCGGAAGCGGGAGCCACGCTGGCCGCTGGCCCCTCTGCCCTATCCTGGCCCCCCGCTGGTGCCTCTTCAACGGCTGGGGCGTTCACCGCTTCCGTTTTGACACCATCCACCTTGGTGTGGTCCGCATTCTGTTCAGGAGCGGCATCCTGGTGCGCAACAGGCGCATCCCCCCGGTTGCTCCCGGTTGGTGCCCGAGCGGCACTCCCCGGAGAATGGTCTCCGGTAGTCCCCAGTGACTCACCCACCGGGGCATCCTGAGCCACCCCCATTCCAGAGGTGACCGTGCCTGTCATGGCCCCGACACCTTCCACGAAACCATCCTCCAGGCGTCCCCGATCACTGCCCATCTGGATGTTGGCGGCATGCATCTGCTCATCCGACTCCGCACCCGAGATGTTGACGTTCTCCTCCGCACCCAAATCCTGAGTCTGAACCCGCTGCAAAACCGTCATGTCATCCAGATTTTGCCGCTCCTCACCTTGCTCATTCTGGTTTTGACCAGCAACTTCATTAAGATCTTCAGCCACGGTTCAAACTCCTTATTTTACAATCCCACACCCGGCTCGTTTCCGGAAACCAAGGCGATATCCGCCCCACCCTCAAGCTCTCACTCACCATCTCACATCCCACCCAGCCACCATTCCATCACAACCACCCACATGAAGCAGAACGCCCACCATCGCCCACCCCGGACGAACCACACACGTCAACGCCGGTTACTCAATTATATGATACATCCGCTGCCGGTATGCACAGCAAATGCATCTTTTATTGTAACATTATTGTAACAGAATGATGACAGATTCGTGACAGGCGCTTGACCACACCCCTTCAGGGGGCCAAGTGATTGACAAAACGGAAATCGGCACCAGCTTGACGCATCGCATCCAGGAGTTCCAGGGCATCATCCTTGCCGATATCGCGTAGCATCAAAGCATTGAGCATGCAGGAGAATTCATTTTCAATGCGCGTGGCAAACGTACCCGGATCATCGCAATTGATGGTAGCCCGAAGTTTACCGTGCAACGCGTTATGATACCTAAAAAAGGGATGAAAGGTCAACGATTCGATCCCCCCGGTGACAAAGTTGGAGGAAGGGTTGAATTCAATGACCACACCCCGTCTGGCCAACTCTTTCATAAGGGATTCCTGGGCCAGTTCAATCTCTTTTTCCGCATTTTTAAAAACGTCCGGGTTGCGAATGACCTCTTTCCGTTTTTTCTTGACCGTGGGGTCGAACCATTCCTTGTTGCGGATGGCGTGCGACTCATCCAACGGCTGTTTTTTCGGAGGTTCATCGAGAAGAATCTCATGCCGCAATTCCTGCACCCGAATCATCATCGCCGGGGTTACCGCTTTGCCATAGCAATCTTCGCTTAAGTGTTCGATCTCTTCGGCAATGCGCCGCATATCGACAACGCTCTCCCCAATGCGATGGGAAAGCTCATGGAAAAGCCAGACCAAGTTGTCGAGGGCAACCCCGCGCGGCAGGTGCAAACTTTCACCAAAATCCTGGTGAAAGTGTTTGATGCTCCTTCCGGCCGCCAAGCCATGGCCGATCCGATCACCGGAGCGCATATCAAGCCCCTTCATGGCACCGTGCATGGTGCGAATTCCATCCATGGGGTGAAAATAATCTTCCCCGGCATGAAAGGTGAAGCCAAGTGGGGGAAAAGAAGGTGGGATGTGATGCAGATTACGTTGCTGCAATTCATTCCAATGTTTCAAATATTCCGAACGAACGATTTTATTGTCGTGCTTCCGGAACAGGCGCAGGTATGGTGTGAAAACATCGGGGGGACAGGTACGTTCATAATTGGCCACATCCACCCCAACAATGTGACAGGCCAAGTGCGGATATTTACAACGAAACAGATGCAATACCGCGGTTTCCCGGTCCAGGCGTTGCCG
Organism: Magnetococcales bacterium; assembly: GCA_015228975.1. GTDB lineage: Bacteria > Pseudomonadota > Magnetococcia > Magnetococcales > UBA8363 > UBA8363. Next base: position 3,891 of record JADGCN010000178.1, on the reverse strand, counting down.
CAAACGGGCAAACGGAACCTCATCATCCCGTGTCTGAAGAGATTCCCGAATGAAATGCACCACAAAACGAAAGGTCATCCGCCCTTTGGATAAAAATTTGTCACTCCTGACATAACGATCCCAATTGGTGAAATAACGGGCATAGTCCGCCACCGTACCCAGGGGGGAAATGCGGAATTCAATATATTTTAAATATTTTGATTCGGATACAAAATGCACCATGGGTCTTTGACGCAACCATTGCACCCGTGGGGTTTCGGGCCACGGCGATAAACGCGCCCGATCAAAATAAGTACGAAACTGCTGCAATCCCCGGTTACCCCATGGCGTCTGGATATGCCGTGCCAAAAACAAGTTTTTCGCCACCAGATACCGGTCAAAGCGGGCCGTTTCCTCCCTCTTGGCCTCCCGTTTCAAGATGCGGTCCCATTGATGGGCCAGCATGCTGCGTTCCGCCCACATGGCCGAAGACACCGGCGAGGGGAAGCCCCTGGCATCTTCGGTATCGTCCAGGCGTGTTGGAGAAAAACTTCGGCGAATGTCCAGTGCCCGGTAAATCACCAACCATTCTTCGGCCAACGGCAAGATGCTGCGTGGTGCAATAAAACCATCGCGATACAAACGACGATATTCGGGGAAATGACTGATTTGTCTACCCCCCTCTACCAATGACAGCCACAGGTGCGGTACCGGATAACACCCTTCCAGGTGGGCATGGATATCGGTCAGGCCTTTGGTAAACAGTCCCTTGAGATCATAGTCGGAGGAAATGGGGTAGACCCCCCAATTGATCAAATCATTTGGTCGGGGTACGCGATGAAAGGATCGGACAAAGGCCAACGTAATCAGTGCATCGGCATCAATACGTGTGATCGCCATGCGCCACAGGGCAAATTTATCCTGGGGAATGTGTGGCGCCCCATTGTAAAACTCAATCGTGATACCCGAGCAATCCAGGACTTTGCAGTACCAATCCGCCAGGTTTTGCTTGGGCTTGATCACATCGTCGATGGCAAAATCAAAATCTTCGCGGCTGTATTTGGTATAGATTTCCCCCAAATGATCGGCGAAATAACGATGCAAACCACCCCCCGACGACATCTCGTCATTCACTTCGACCAGGGATTTTCGCCAACGATCGGGCCACAAAATCCACTGAACCGCGACATCACTGCGCTGTAGCTTCATGGCTTATTCGGTTTTCACTTCGCTCCCTGGCACAAAGATACTGGGCTCTTGTTCATCGAACCATTTTTTAAATTCCCTGATAAATCTTTCTACATCAAAAAAACCAAGACGTAGTAACTTCATCAGGCGCTCTCGGCGAAATCGTTCACGATGCTCCCGAAGCCGTTTCATACGGTAGCGCGCCTGTTCAGAAGGCTCCAACTCCAATCGCGCATACTCCCCACTGAAACAGGAAATTGGCAATGGATCCGGGCATTTTTTCCCATTGCTCTGCTTATCCCCTAGATCTGAAACCACTGCTACCTGGATATCGGAAGAAAGCGAAAAAGGGAAAATTGCATCCTGTTTTGCAACATGAGACTCTCCCGCGAGCCACTCCCATTGAACCGTTGCCAGCGCGATATCAGCCCTGGCATTATATACTATTTTATCCACATAATCCGTACCGAGATCCGGAAAATACAATCCATAACTTTCCTTAAAAGTGGAGGCTTCATCCAACCAGCGTCGTAACTTGGTCAGGGTATCTTTCCAAAAATAGATATCTCTTTGGGAATGTGGCATAAAATCACTCATCAAATCCCCGACCAGGGGGGACAGCGCCCACGCCAATAATATTTTACGCCGGATAAGATCATTGCTGCCTTTATCCCTGTCCTCAACAAACATCTGATCTGCAGCTTCAATGGCCTGTTTTATATCTAATTTGACAATATCTTCATCAACTCCGGCAATAATAAGGGCATTTTTTGCCACGTTATTAAAAACACTCTTTCGGGCCAGATCTATTCTAATTTCATCGCGAACCCATCGAAGAAAGGAGAGAAACCATTTTGGAGGGGCCTTCTGGCGCAAGCATTGATTAATAAAAATATCAACATGATACGTAAAGCCGCACGTCTTACAGGCTTCGGCATTGCCAATACACCCTAATAGAACCTTATCACCCGGGAACACTTCCTTTAACTTACCGATGATAAAGACCGAATCCATGAAAACGAGCCATAATCTAAAATAAAACCCTCCATAAACGGGATAATCAACATTCATGTCCCTGCCCATCAACCGAACACCATGCATATTGGTTTCCGCCTGACCTGGATCCAGAAACCAATCCCATTCCTCATATTGATCCAACGATTTCAACAAAAATGAACTGTCTCGAAATTTCGAAACATCCTGTACTATATGATAGGATACAAAATGGACAAACCATTCCCCAATTTGGAAGATTTGGATATCTGAAATTTCATCCACCACCCGCACGGGCTGAATGAGAGACAAATCCCTGAAATAAATACAATTCCTCGGAATGAAAAAATTGTCCATCAAGATTTTAGAGATGCCAAAACTCCAGGATCTTTCCGGTGATATACGCTTTTTTGTATCTTCCTTGACCCATTCCAGGAGTGAATATCTTTTGTGCGAAACTGAAATACCTTTAACCGGCTCAACCGCTTGTACCCCCCCTATGGACCACCGAAGATCCAACAACAATAAGAGTTGCCACCAACCCACACTAGATTTTTCAATAGATTTTTCCACCCCATCCAGTTCAAAGGTCATGGATTCATACAAACTGGCAGTCGATTTAAGCTCAACAATAAGGTTTTTGATATTTAAATGTTTTTTGAAGCTTTTCAATATGTCAAACATGGGCAGTCGAAGAATGGCCTCTGTCAAATCTTCGACATTATTTTCCAGAATACAGCGTAGCTGTAAAATTTCTCTGAAATTTGTCCGGTAAAACAAACGTTTAAAGCGTTCCTTCAAAAACATCAATGTACACAAACATTCTCTAACATAGGAATTATTTGCCGAATAAATTGAATCATTTGTTTTAATGTCAGAATATTTCAACTTGGCACTAATAAATTTATAGTATTCTAAAATCCGCCAATTATAATAAATATTTTTTAGATCTTGCTCCGTAAAATCCACGATATCGAACTGATTTTGCCTGGATAACACCTTATCCAAAGCTTTTCCGACCTCATCGATGCTGCGATAGGTATAATCTTGCGCCTTTTGCATGAACTCCCATCCCAGGTTGGTGGAATTGTTATTTTTTGCCAGGGACATATCATGGGCTCGAAATAAAACATCCAAAGACGGCTTAATATCTTTAAGTTTCTCGATCTCCAAACTGTCTCTCAGGGTATCCCGATCCAAGGCAAGGACGAGAACGATACGGGGGTGCGACAGATACATGCGAATGGTATGAATTAAATCAGTACATAATTTTTGAGAAACATCGGCATCATCAATGAATATGACTAAAAGCTCGCAACTAAACAAATTGAGATATTCATTGACAAAGCGGCGCCATGCCTTGACCCGGGTGTGACTGATACGGCTATGCTCAGCCCGGCGCCGGACATATTCATCAAAATCAACGCAATCACGGCTTAACGTTTCATGTCCCATCTGATGGGCAAAGGTCCATCCACCTGTCACCCTGGAATGGAAAAAACGCAACAATTTACCTGCACATTGAGCCACTTTGACTCGCATATCCAAAGGGGATCCCGACCATTGTCAAGACCCGGAAGATTGTGTACCGATTTTACAAACAAATCTGGTCTTTTTTCCTGCCACTTCTTCAACGCTTGAACGGGCGAAACATGCCCCAAACTTCTTTGGGGAATTTCACTACCGTACACTTTTTGACAACAACCTAAAACGAGAAAAATACTATTACTC
>JADGCN010000177.1 GCA_015228975.1 Magnetococcales bacterium | reverse complement strand
ACGGAGCCGAAGCATCTTCCATGCGCTTTGGCCGAAACGATGATCAAGGCCCGAAGGGGCGAGGAACACGGGAGGGTATCAACTCTGAACAGATTGCCTCGCTATTGTTCGCATTACCACAATCTAGTGAACAAAGAGAGGCGGTGACACGAATGGTAAGTATTGATACAACCATCTCGGATGAGTCGTTAATACTTGAAAAGTTGCGTCTAGAAAAAATCGGCGTCATGGACGACCTCCTCACCGGTCGCGTCCGTGTTACGCCATTGCTCAAAGACGCCCTGCCATGACCACCCCACCACCCACCTCGCTCACCCCACCGCCCAACGGCTATGCTAATTGGCTGGCCGAACTGAAAACCCGTATCCACACAGCCCAACAACGGGCAACACTCGCGGTCAACCGGGAACTGGTGCTGCTGTACTGACAAATAGGCCGCGATATTCTGGAACGACAGGCGCGGGAAGGTTGGGGAACAAAGGTGATCGAACGGTTGGCGCATGATCTACGCACCGCCTTCCCCGATATGAAGGGTTTTTCCAGAGCCAACCTGATGTACATGCGCACCTTCGCTGAGGCTTGGCCAGAGGCGGTAATCGTCCAACAGGCTGTTGGACAATTACCATGGGGGCACAATCTGGTGTTGCTCACACGATTGAAAAACCCGCAACAGCGATTGGCCTACGCCCAACGCGCCATCGAACACGGTTGGTCACGGGCAACGCTCAACATTCATATTGAAACCCGCCTGTTGGAACGGGAAGGCAATGCGTTGACCAATTTCGAGAGTCGTCTGCCCACTCCTGGCTCCGATCTGGCGCACCAGACGCTGAAAGACCCCTATGTGTTTGACTTTCTCGGTGTGAACCGGGAGGCCAGCGAACGCGAGATCGAAACAGAACTGGTGCAACACGTCACCCGCTTTCTGCTGGAACTGGGCGCGGGTTTTGCCTTTGTTGGGCGGCAGGTGCTGCTGGAGGTGGGCGGCGATGACTTTTTTATCGATCTGTTGTTTTACCATCTGAAACTGCGCTGCTATGTGGTCATCGAATTGAAAGCAGAGAAATTCAAGCCCGAGCACCTGGGACAATTGGGTTTTTACCTGACCGCCGTGGATGCCCAGGTGAAGGGGGAACAAGACGCCCCCACCATCGGCCTGTTGCTGTGCAAGAGCAAAAACAAGGTAGTCGCCGAGTAGGCGCTGCGAGATAGTGCCAAACCCATGGGCGTTGCCGAATATCAATTGCTGGAGTCTCTACCCAAAGAATTGCAAACCAGTCTGCCGAGTATCGAGCAAATCGAACGGGAACTGGCTGGTTTGCCGGATGACGCAGACGAGACTTAAGGGAGAAACCTGATGGGTTGGGAACTCGAAGAGGTGGAAAGACCCTTCATCGACCAGTTGAAAAAACTGGGCTGGCAACCCATTGAAGGCAGCTTGGATGATCCGGTCGTCACCCATCGCACCCATTTTACCGAAGTGATTCAAGAGGGCGTGCTGCGTAGGCAACTGCGGACCCTCAATCCTGGCCCGGACGGTCTGCCCTGGCTGGACGATGCCCGCATGGCCGAAGCAGTGGCCGCCATTACCCACTTGGGCACCCACAAGCTGATGGAGGCCAACGCCAAGGCTACCGGATTGCTCATCAACGGGCTGACGGTGGAGGGATTGCCGGGTTGGGATGGCGGACGCGGTCAGACCATTCGCTACATCGATTGGGAGAATACCAGCAACAACTCTTTTACGGTCGTGAACCAATACCGGGTGGACTGCCCGCCCGGTTTCAACAGTGCCAAGGCGTTCATTGTTCCCGGTCTGGTGCTGCTGGTGAATGGCCTGCCGCTGGTGGTGGTCGAGTGCAAAAGTCCCTCCATCCCGGAACCTCTGGCCGCAGCCGTAGACCAATTGCGCCGCTATAGCAACCAACGCCGCGCCGCCTTCGAGGTAGAGGAGAACGAAGGGAATGAGCCACTGTTTGCCACCAACCAACTATTGGTAGCCACCAGCCTTGACGAGGCGAGGGTGGGTTGTGTGGGGGCGACCTTTGACCATTTTTCCCAGTGGAAGACGGTGGTGAATTCGCATGGAGCAGGCAGCGAGTTGCAGGTGGCCGCCAGCTTGGGCCGATCCACACTCTCCGAGCAGGAGCGTCTGATCGCTGGCTTGCTCACTCCCGCGCACCTGCTGGATGTGGTCCGAAATTTCATATTGTTCATGCAGAGCGACGGACAGACCATCAAGACGGTGTGCCGTTACCAGCAGTATCGTGCGGTCAACTTGGCCATTGCCCGACTTAACAACGGTCAGACCCGCCTGCAACACGGCGAACATGACCAGCGCGGTGGCATCATTTGGCATACCCAGGGGTCTGGCAAGTCGCTGACAATGGTGTTTCTGGTGCGCAAGATGCGCGGAGATGCCCAGTTGCGCCGCTTTAAGGTGGTGGTAATCACCGACCGCAAAGACCTGCGACGAGGCCTTATGCCAACGCTCGCCCAAGGTGCAGGCCGTCGTGCAGGCATGGCGTTACCGAGACACTCTTGCCAAAATTGCATTTGCGCCGATCATCTCTGGCAGCAACAACGACGATCCGGCCTGGAAGCCGTGGACCGAAGGCGCGGCGCAGGAGCAGTTGATCAAACGATTTAAGAAGCCATTGTTGCACACCAAGCCGAACAAGAGTGATCCGTTGGCCTTCCTGGTGGTAAAATCGATGCTGCTGACTGGCTTCGATGCCCCCATTGAAGGGGTGATGTATCTGGACCGCCCGATTCGTGAAGCGGAGTTGTTACAAGCCATTGCCCGTGTCAATCGCACCGGCTTTGGCAAACGGTGCGGCATCGTAGTGGACTATTATGGGGTGGCCCGACATCTGCGGGATGCTTTGGCCGCCTATGCCGATGAAGATTTGGAAGGCGTACTCGCCAGTTTGAAAGACGAGATACCCGTACTGCGCGCCCGCCATTTGCGGGTGGTGGATCTGTTTCGGCAGCGAGGTATTGACTCCCTGGATGATGCGGAAGCCTGCATTGAGGCCCTGGCTGGTGAAAAACTGCGTGCCGAGTTTTCGGTCAAGCTCAAGGAGTTTTTGGCCTCCATGGACACGGTTCTGCCCCGGCCCGAGGGATTGCCATACGCCCGCGATGCCAAGCGACTGGCCTTCATCTATGACCGCGCCCGCAATCGCTACAAGGATACGCCGGTCCTAGTTCTACTTTGTCACATTAGAATATACGCCCTGGATCCCCGCTTTCGCGGGGATGACAGAGCAGAAAATCCGTTGAAAAAAGGCAACCGTCATCCCCGCGAAAGCGGGGATCCAGAAGCTACAAACGCCGAGCTGGAAATGTGACAAAGTAGAACTAGGCAAGGATGTGGGGGCCAAAGTGCGCAAACTGATTGATGACCATCTGATTTCGTTGGGTATTGATCCGAAAATTCCGCCGATCCAACTCACCGATGCCGAGTTTGATACCCACTTGGCCCGTGCCGCCAACGACCGGGCCAAGGCATCCGAGATGGCACACGCGATCCGTTCGCACATTCGCAAGCATCTGGATGAAGACCCGGTACGGTTTCGCAAGCTGTCGGAACACCTGGATGAAATCCTACAAACGCTGGGTAAAGAGTGGGATGCACTGATCGCGCAACTGCAAGCTGGCCGAGAAAGAGCAGTTACGGCGGTGTGTGCCCACCAAGGAATAGTGGATGGCGAGGGTTTTCTCTATCTCGGACGCAGCTATCGATTGCGACTTGTGGACGAGCAGTGTGTGCCGGTGAAACTGTTGCATGGCCGCTTCCAGTTACGCCGTGATTTGATTGCTGAGGGACGAAACCATCTGATCCAGTGGTACAGCAACCGTGCCAAGGGCTGGTTGTGGGACCAGGCCCAGGACTACCTGACGCGCATGGAAGTCAAGCCAGCGGGGATACGCCCCTCAGCCAAGACCCATGGTGGACCAAGCGCCAATCCGGAGAAAATCGCGCCATACGCCAATACCCTCGGGAAGAAACGGAAAGATCCCCGCTATGGCCAGATAGACCACCAGGGTGGGGAGGAGATCCTGACTCCTGAGTTTCAATGCGCTCCCCAAGGAGTGGCGGATGCCGGTGATACCAAACGGATTCAGGCTGGCGAACTCGTCCAAGAGCAGGTGGAGCAGGTAGCCCAGCCCCAAGAATCCGCCCCCCAACCAGGACGAACGATTGGACCAGCCGAACAGGTGATACAAGAGCATCACCGTGGCAAGGCTTGCCAGGAGAGCCGCCGGCAACGAATGAAAAATACCGCGATGGGTTGTCAGATGGGTGATCAACGCAAAGACAACCCACTTGCAAAAAAGATAGCACCCCAGCCACAAAAGGATCAGTTCCACAGCGGTGCGATGTTGGCTCTGACTGAACATGACCAGGAAGGAGAGGATGACAGCGACGATGGTCAGGAACGTTGCGAGCAGGGTGGAATTATCCGCATCCACATCGGGCAGCAAACCACCGAGTGTTGTCAAAAAGAATCCTGTGATCACACCGTAAGGTTCCAACAGGTGTTCTTTGAGCAAAAAAGTACCCACCACCCCACCGGCAACGGCGGCAGAGATACAGTGAACCTTAAAGTTGGCCATGGGCGTTATCCTGAGGCTTCCTTGATTTTGGCGACCGTGTACACCTGGATAGCGGGTTGATGCCGCCAACAGTCGCCATGCAATCCGGCCTTCTGGCACAGATGCGTCAAGAAGGTTATTTTATCGGGCAATTGCTCCCAAACCTGGGGAAGGAAGGTGGCACGCCGTCCCGCCTGTGACAAGATCACCCCATGCTCACCCACTTTGAGTTTGTTCAACAAATCTTCGCTACTGACGTAGTGCAAGGGCACTGCCGGGGTGAGAATGGAAATCTCCAGATTGGTTTCGTCCAATTCCTGGCGCAGCAGCGGGCGGAAGCGGGGATCCCGAATGGCTGCGCCTTCGGCGTTGTCCAACAAGTCGTCCAACAAACTGCGATGCGCTTCCAGGGAACCGATGCATCCCCGGAGACGCCCTTTCTTGGTCAGGGTGACGAAACAGGCCCCGGTTTGGGCCAACTCGGGACAGGATTGCAACCATTTATTTTTATCGATTGTCCCCGGTTGGCCCGCCAACAAGCCTTCCAGATGACTCCGGGCCAGTTGCGGCAATTGTTCCCAAGCTGGAGTCGCGGGTGATTGTTTTGTGTTGGTCATGGTGGTCGAGCTTTCCGAAAATTGTGGGTGGAACACATAACTGGCGTAGCCGACAACCCGATCTTTGCTGCCGGCGGTATCTCCCGAATTGCGATAGTCCAGCAACTCTGAGCGCCAGCGGTGGCGACGACTCAATTCCAACAGGGCGGCAATGCCTTTGGAACCACAGGCCTCACAGTGTTCCACACCCTTTGGATTACCAGCGGCAATGGCAGCACAGCTCTTCTCATCCAAAAGTTTGGCTTTGTCATAATCGAAATAATGCGACAGATCGGTAGACACAATCACCAAGTCCTGGGGCTGCCAAACCCGGGACAGAATATCGGCCAGGTGTCCGCCGCTGATATCGCCATAGACCATGGGGACCAAACGAAAATGCATCAATGTTTCCTGAAGGAACGGCAAGTGGACTTCCACAGCATGTTCTTTTTCGTGGGAAGCGTTTTCCCGGGTCACATCGGGTAATTGCGCCAAGCGGGCCGTTGTTTCCTGATCAATGGGAACCTCACCCAGAGGGGTGGCGTAGGCTGCATAGTGACCAACCGATACGCCATCCTGATAGACCCGATGACTGGGTGCCAGAATAAAGACCCGTTGCGGTTCCCGGGCAGGTTTCAGGTGATGGTAGGCGTAGGCTGCGGTCAGACCGGAGTAAACATAACCAGCGTGTGGCGCCACCAGGGCCAGGGGGGGCTGTGATGAACGCGGTGATTGAACCTGATCGAGAAATCGATGGATCATGGTTTTTAAGGCTCTCTGATCTTTGGGATAAAAGGATCCCGCAACTGCGGCTTGCCTGACCATGTTGCCCATGAGATCGCCTCCTTAGTTCCGGTGTTGCAACCAGCGTCACGCAAAGATGCCATCGTAGCGAAAAATGATACAAAGCGCCTTTCCAGGTCGCATCACGTTTTATCCGCGAAAACATCGTCCAATGATTGGGCGTCGAAGATACGAAGGCTCCAATTTTCCAGAGAGGGCAGGTCAGCCTTGGCAATTTTTTCGTTGGCCCAGTCGGGCACGGTACCGAAGCGCCGTTGCAACAACCGGGTCAGCATCATGGCCTCACCTTTTTTCACGCCGCGTTTTTCCAAAAACCGTTCCATGCTTGAGATATAAGGCATTTTCTGGCTCTCCTCGAATACGACAATTTCTTCGTTCAATCGATCATCCAGTTCTTCCGGCAGGTGCAGCACCCAGTCGATGAAACGAAAC
>JADGCN010000176.1 GCA_015228975.1 Magnetococcales bacterium | reverse complement strand
GACCGGTTCCATGCGGTCCAGATCCAAGTCGGCAACCCAAGGTTCGTTGACAAACTGCCGCACCAAGTCTGCCATCATCTGCGGATGCGAATAGAGTTGATGGTAAAGCCCATCGTGATCGGTCATGTTCTGTTCCCAGCATTCCAGTTAGGATGGGAGCATTCCCCGTTTGTCAACAGACATCATTGGACCGTCGCGGGCGTGTAACGTAGTGCCCAAAAACCCGCTCACAGGTTCCGTTAACAACCGAACATCGAATCCGTAGCGTGTTGTTTCCTGACGCTATCACCCACCAAGCCCCAGACCGTTTCACCCTGGTATGGCAAACGTACTTGTGGGAAGACTCGATGCCGCCATTGCCGATCGGATAGCCATCATCACGATCAGTTTCATAATGAATGCGATCCCAGTTTTTTTCAAGATACCCGTATACGCACACATTCGGGACAGGAGGCTTGTTTCTGGTGGATGTAGTGATGATACGCCTTTTCCATTCACGTCAGAATAATCACCAGTATGGGTTGTCGGCGTTCGCCCCTCATGCAAGGTCTCCAATCGGGTGTTCCGAACGCACAACATGGCAATGGTCTTGGCTATCTTGGCGGCTATACGCCGCTCCTTGTCCTTGATCATCGATTTCAGCTCCACCCAGAAAATGCAGGTTAACCAAAGGGTCGTGTATTACAACTGCGCCATCAAGTCATCGCTGTTGGTAGCCACCACATAGCGCGCCGGATTCTCATCTACCGCCAACGCCTTGAAGTGAGCCTTGCCACAGACGATCTTGGCACTTTCTTTGCTTCTCATGTCGTCGGCGAACAAACTTCCCTTGGTCTCTACTACAAAGTAAAGCCTTTCCTGACCATCTTTTTCCACCAAGATGGCCCAGTCCGGAACGTAAGGTCCAAGAGGGGTGGGCACTTCAAACCTTCTTGGCAACTTCACATAAATTTTCACTGCCTCGTTCTGTTCCAACTGGCAGGCGAAATTGCGCTCGATATCGGAATCATAAACGACATTCTCATAGACCGATTTTTGAACGTCATCCAGCATGTTATCTTTCAAATAGCCGATCAGTTCGGCTTTCTCGAACAGCTCTTGGGCGTAAAAATGGTCGTCGCCAATGCGTTGGTAGCGGATGCCGTCCACCAGGGCCAAGTGCTTGGCGCGGTTGATCGCTTCCGTGGTCAGTTCGATGAACTGCTGAGGGTTGTGGACGAAGTCGCGGAGCCTTCCACTGCTGGTCAGAATCCGAACGATGCTGCGGCGGGTCAACTGGGTGTTGTCCTGCAAGACCGAGAGCAAATCCGGCAGTTCGATGTCCCGCTCGTCGATGATGATCGGGGCGGCTTTGGACGTCTCCTTGGCTTGAACGCCGCCCTTGCCGATAGCCAGATCCGCCTTGCTGATCTGCAAACGGGTTCGGGAAACCGGCGGCGCACTGCCGATGGCCTTGGCGCACTCCTCCAGCAGTCGGTTGTTGTCGAACTCCACCCGGTAGGTGGTCTTGTGCTTGATGCGATCCCATAGGGCCTGGAACTCCGGGCTGCACAGAACCCCCTTGCGGATTCTGACGTTCTTCCGTTTGTCGGCGTTCTTGATCTCCAACCGCCCCGCCAGTTTCTTCAGAATCACCTGAATCTGCGGAGCCTGGGCGGTAAAGGCTTCAGGAACGTCCAGGGTTCCCTCCTTCAACGCGGTACGCAGGGTGTCCTGGACCTTGCCCTTGGCGTCCACGTAGCCAGTTGCCTGGAGGTGTTTCCAGAGAACCTCCGACTTCTCCACCCCCAAGGGGGACGTGTGGCCCTGCTCGTCAGTGACGGCAATGGTGGCAAACTGGTGCTTCTCCACAATCCCGAAGCGAATGCCAGTGTCGGTCTCGATCTCCTTTTGCAAGGTTTCGGCGAACTGCTCGTAGCTCTCGGTAGCAATGACCGTCAGGGTGTTGATATCGAAGCCCCTCTGGCGCTCGCCATTCTGGTTGACGCACAGGCGCAGGCCGCGACCGATGGATTGGCGGCGGGCCAGTTCGGAGCCTATGTCGCGCAGGACGCAGATCTGAAAGACGTTGGGGTTGTCCCACCCCTCGCGCAGGGCGGAATGGGAGAAGATGAACTGGAGCGGCGTTTCGAATCCCAGAAGCCGCTCCTTGTCCTTCATGATCAGGGTGTAGGCCCGTTCGGTGCTGTCCCGGTTGGCTTGGTTGTTTTCGGCGGTATCGGTCCAGGATCCCTTCTTGTCGATGGAGAAGTAGCCGTCGTGAACCTGGGCCGGCAACGTCTCGGTGTCCACCTCGCGGAACAGGGTGTTGTAGTCCGGGTGGCGAATCCAACGGCGGTACTCCTCCTCGAACATCACGGCATACGGCCCTTTGACCGGATTGCCATCGGCATCGTAGGCGCGGTAATTGGCCACTGAGTCGATGAAGAACAGCGACAGCACCTTGATGCCGTGGGAACGCAGCCGCTTTTCCTTGTCCAGGTGTTCCTTGATGGTGCGCCGGATCATCTGGCGCTTCATCTCGTCCTGGTCCACGTCGCCGATGGTCTCTCCCGGGCGAAGGAAGGTTTCGCTGCCGGGGATGCGCACCTCCAGAAATTCATCGCCCTTGGCCACCCGGATTTCACCAATTCTGTGGTCCACGTAGAGGCTGCGTCCAGTGATCTGCTCCAGGTCGTCCCCGTCCTGTACCGTGACCGTTTTCCGGCGCACCGCCTTGCCCTGGAGTACATCAATCTCCACTTTGGCTGCGATCCGGCCCCGGGTGTTGCTGACGGAGAGGAGCCGGACGAATGGCTTGTTGTGACCGCCCTCTACTTCCAGGGAGGCCACCTCGATCTGCTTCACCAGACGGCGTTCGTAAGCGTCCACGGCATCAAGACGGTAGATCATGTGGTGCTTGTCCACATGGGTGGCAGAATAGCGCAGAGTACAGAGGGGGCGCATCTCGGAGAGGGCGGCCTTGCCTTTGCCCGTCAGGCCGCCATCCACGCTCTGAGGCTCGTCCACGATCAGTACCGGTCGGGTGGCCCGCACCAGATCGATGGGTTTTTCGCCGCCGGTCTTCTCGCTCTCCTTGTAGAGGTTGTTCACGTCCTGCTTGTTGATGGCCCCGACGGTCACCACCATGATCTGGATGTTGGGACTGGTGGCGAAGTTGCGCACTTGTCCCGGCTTGCCGGAATCGTAAAGGAAGTATTCGAAAGGGGCGTTGGCGTAGAGGCCCCGGAAATGCTCCTCCATGATCTGGATGGACTTGTAGACCCCCTCCTTGATGGCCACCGAGGGGACGACAATGACGAACTTGGTAAAGCCGTAGCACCTGTGCAGCTCGAAGATGGTGCGCAGGTAGACGTAGGTCTTGCCGGTGCCGGTCTCCATCTCCACGGTGAAGTCCATGGAGGTCAGAGTATCCGAAGGGCGCAGCCCGTTGCGGAGTTGAACCTCCTTCAGGTTGCCATGGACTTCGTCCTCCAACATCTTCAGCCGGTTGCCGAGGCCGAGGCTGTTTTCGGCAAAGGCCAGTTCATCGGACGGCAACGTCACGGTGAATTCGGTGCGGCCAATCTCCTGCCCCTTGAACAGGGCGCAAACCGACTCGATGGCCGCCAGTTGGTAATCCAGGTCGGGTTCAAAATGGAATTTCATGATTTTTCCCCGACTTGGGCAGTTGTTTGACCATGCGGTCGAAATCCGACTCATGGCGCAGGACACGGAACTTCTCGAACTCCGTCTCGGCGTGGGCCTTGGTGGTCTGGAACAGCTCCGCCATGCGTGCCTGAGAGAGCCAAAGCGTCTCCCCCGTCATGAGTACCTGAAGGCGGGTGTGGCCATCCTCGGTCTGGTAAAGCAGGATCTCCCCGTTGGGAGCATTCGTATCGGTCATGGCATCCCCCCTCACAGACTGCGGATGCCGGCCAGTTGGCCGGAGGGGATGTTCTGCTCCAGGATGGCGGCCAGGTTGGTTTTAGCCACGTCGTCGGCGAAGCCGCTGTCGCGGAAAACGAACTGCACCGGCACCGCCGGGGCCAGCTCCCGCCACCAATCCAGGATGCCCTGGGCCAGGGACTCCACCTCGGAGCGTTTGATCTCCTCCGCCAAGCAGACCATGAGTGCCCCCAGGCCGATGCTGTGGACCGTCTTGCCAGCAAAGGTCCGCTGCTCCATGGGCACCATCAGGTCCAGGCCCAACTTCAACAACAGCTCGAATAGGATGTCTTGCTCGCTACGGCCTTCAAGCAGGTTATCCTGGTATTCCAACTCTCCTTGAGCCAGTTTTTCCCGGTCCGGCTGCCAGGGGCGGATGTTGCTGGTGTCCAGCTTGAAGACCCGGAATCCGGTATCACCGGCAAAGAGCGGGGTTTCCTCCTTAACCTTCTTTCCGGCGCGGCGGAGGCGTTCTTTGGTAAGCTCACTCAATGTTCTTGGGGAATGGATTAAATCACAAAAGGCACATGCGGATTTCTGGTTCTTGTTTGATGGGTCTAGACGTTCTGGCAATTGCACAAGGATATAGCGGCGGCTTGTGCCGTCTTCCCTGTTTTTATCAATAACCGCATGTCCGGTTGATCCCGATCCGGCAAAGAAATCAAGAACAACATCTCCTTGCGAAGAGCCGACCTCTAGAATTCTCTGGATCAGTCCAACTGGCTTTGGCGTGTCAAAAACATCATTGCCATCACATAGTGCAATGATATCTTTTTTCGCTGAATCAGTTGTTCCAACTTCTCCTGCAGTCCAAAGTGTATGCGGTACTAAACCACCTTTTGACTCAAAGAGAAAAGATTTTTGCCGAGGAACATTGTTTCCATCTTCGCCAAACCAAATCCTGTTGTCATTAACCAATTCTTGGAAGCGCCGTTTTGTTACAACCCAACATCTTCCCGGCGGAAGCTCAACTAGACGCCCACCCGGAGTAGTAATTGAATAAAACTGATCCTTGGTTGCATGTCCATCTTGCGCGTTTAGACTAACAGATTGCCAGTCACCTCTAGGGTCGTTGTCAGGGTTTTTATAGCGGGATTCTGCCTCTTCGGTGAGCGGCAGAAGACCTCTAACAGATTCAAAGGATGGTCTATCTTTTGTGCAGCACAATACATAGTCATGATTAACGCTGAATACTTTTCTATTCTCTCTCGTTAAGCGCTTCTCCCAGATAAATGAACCGACAACATTTTCTGGGCCAAATACTTCCTTGAGGATTGCTGTTAGCGCATCCACTTCAACGTTGTCAATTGAGATCCAGATGGACCCATCATCACTTAACAGGTTCCGAGCTAGCTTTAACCTGGGGTACATCATATTTAACCAAGCAGTGTGAAACCGGCCAGACGACTCACTATTGCTTGACATTTTTCTGCCATCCGAATCAGCCTGACCTGTCAGTTCCAAATAGTTCTGGATGTTATCTCGAAAGTCGTCTGGATACACGAAATCTTCGCCGGTGTTGTAGGGCGGGTCGATATAGATCATCTTGACCTTGCCGACATAGCTCTTTTGCAGGAGCTTGAGTACCTCCAGGTTGTCCCCCTCGATCATAAGGTTGCCGGTGGTGTCCCAATCCACGCTCTCCTCTGGACAGGGGCGCAATGTACCAGTGGAGGGGGTCAGGGCGATCTGCCGCGCCAACCGCTTGCCATGCCAATTGAGGCCGTATTTCTCCTCGGCGTCGGTCACGGTGGCGTCGCCCACCAGTGCCTTGAGAACGTCCACGTTGATGGCCGTACCCTGCGAACCCTCTGTCACCAACTCCGGGAACAGCGCACGCAACCGCTCAATGTTCTCCGCTTTCACGTCGGCACTTTGGGCCATGGGGTCGCCGGGTTCGATCTTCTTCATGGTCATGGTCTTCGTTCCTTATCCCTTCAAC
Organism: Magnetococcales bacterium; assembly: GCA_015228975.1. Classification (GTDB taxonomy): domain Bacteria; phylum Pseudomonadota; class Magnetococcia; order Magnetococcales; family UBA8363; genus UBA8363. Next base: position 576 of record JADGCN010000176.1, on the reverse strand, counting down.
CGGACGACAAGCGCGTCCAATACCTTTTGAATGCCCTGAATCTGAGGACGGGTCCGTAGAACCACATCTACCGTGAAAAACTCGATGACTAAGAGATATTGCAAGAAAAACTAGCAGATAAATCAATCATTAAGTTAAGAACTCGTAAAGCATTTTATTATTTTTCTCACAAGGTGCCAACACCCCTCCACCAACCATCCGTGATAGGGCCTTTTCCACAATCCCCTTGGTCACACCGCGAAAGCCTACCATCAACCCAAAAAAATCTCATCCAGTGACCGGGCATCCAAAATCCGATCCCCCCACATCTCCAAAGTGGATTGGTCTGCCGCCTGGACCCTTTGTATTGTCGATTCAGACAAGGTTCCAAAACGTCGTTGCAGTAGGCGTAGAAGAAAAGATGCCGCCCATTCCTGATGCCATTCCTGACGCCATTCCTGCTCTTTTTGTTTTTTCCAGGCTTCCATTCGGGTCTGTAACATGGTCGGCACATCCAAAAGATTGATGGAATTGTTCACCAGCGCGGGTTGGTCAACACCCAAAGATGTCATAGCGTTTACAAGCATGACAGCCATC
>JADGCN010000175.1 GCA_015228975.1 Magnetococcales bacterium | reverse complement strand
CATCGTTCCCTTATCCCTTTGCATTCACAGCGGTTTGAATGGCTCTCAGCGCGGATGCCGTACTTGATTGCACCGAACCGGACACATCATTGGGTTGGCTGGAGCAGCCCGACGAAAAAAGTCCGCCGCCCGATACGACAAACCCATACTCGTCGTACTGGGCGTCAGACATGGGAACCTTGGCCTCGGTTGCGGAATTGGGTTCCATTCCCGTCGCCAGGACTACCAAGTCATAAGGTTCCTCATAACGGACTCCGGTCAGGGTGTTTTCGCCTACCACGATGGGATTGCCCGTTTTGGGATCTTCATCGATGCGCGCCGGCTTGGATTTGATCCACCGAACTTCGGTATCCGCCTCCACCATTTTTTGGAAGGATTCGTAGCGATCCATGGCCCTGAGGTCGATGTAATAGATGGTCACCTTGGAGTCGGGATATTGGCTCCGTACATAGGTGGCCTGCTTCATCGAAGCCAAGCAGCAGATGCGTGAGCAAAACGGCAGATAATTGTGATCCCGGGAGCCGGCACATTGAATGAAGGCAATATTTTTGGCTTCCTTGCCATCGGAAGGACGTGTGATTTTGCCACCGGTTGGCCCGAACTTGTCGGCCATCCGTTCAAAGCGCATGTTGGTGGTGACGTTGGCAAAGCGACCGAAACCGTAAGGCATGATTTTTTCGGCGTCGTAAGGTTTCCAGCCGGTCGCCCAAACGATGCTGGCCACCTTTTCTTCCGTGACTGTCGCCTGCATGCCGGGTTCGATGGCTCCCACCGGACAGACCGCGACCAATTTTTGCGCTTCTTCGGTTGCTGCAAAATCGGGATCCATGTAGTAGTGGCTGGGAAAGGCCATCAAATGGTCGTGGCGAATCGCCTTGACCTTGCCCAAGCCAAAATTGTACGGATTGGCCACCTCGGTTTGACAAGCCTTGGCACAATCACCGCATGCCGTACATTTTTGGTTTACGAAGCGTGGATTCTGGCGGATCCTTGCGGTATAGGCTCCAGCCGACCCGGTGATATTTTCTACCTCTGCCAGCGTCATCAGTCGAATGCGGGGATTGTTCTTGATGCGTTGATAGTTGATTTCCAACCCGCAGGTGGGCGAACACAATTTGGGAAAATATTTATTGTGTTGTGCAACCCGTCCGCCAAAATGGGGAGATTTTTCAACCAGAAGAACATGATATCCGACTTCGGCAGCCTCAACGGCAGTGGTTAGACCACTGATTCCGCCGCCGACGACCAGAATGGTTTGGCCCGCGGCTTGCCCATCCGCCATGATTCACCTCCGAGATTTTAGAAAAAATTGGGTGGATTGGGACCCAGATTCGAGGAAATTCCCTTCGTTCTGGACTCCAGGTTTACGTATCAGCAGCAGCATGTTTTCATGCCCTGATCGCGCAACTGAAAGTCAATTCTATGAGCCACCCCGGCAATGTTCAACAGAGTTTCGCTATCACATCGTTTTTTGGTGGCATAAAAACATCCTTGTTTTTGTGACGACATAATCGGGGGGGATTAAGATCGGACCATTGCGATGTAAGGTTGAAATAATCAAGAATGGAAGACTTGTGTAAATGCAGGGTTACATAAAGGAGTACCATGGACAACGCGTTCTTTAAACTTCTCCATCGGGAACATGTGGAAGCCTTGAAAGTGACTGTGGAGTCCTACCTCCACGAGGCAACGCACGCACGCCATCTCCATCTGGCGACCGACGACGGGCACAACGCCTTTCTGGTGGCGTTTCTGACGGTTCCCAGCGATTCCACCGGGGTGGCCCACATCCTGGAACATACCGCCCTGTGTGGCAGCCGTCGCTTTCCGGTTCGCGACCCGTTTTTCATGATGCTCAGGCGTTCCTTGTCCACCTTCATGAATGCCTTCACCGCCAGCGATTGGACGGCGTATCCCTTCGCCAGTCAATCGCGCAAGGATTTCAGCAATCTGTTGGACGTCTATCTGGACGCGGCCTTTTTTCCGCAACTCTTAGAACTCGATTTTGCCCAGGAGGGGTGCCGCATCGAACTGGACAACCCCGATGACCCAGATGCCCGTCTGGTGTACAAAGGGGTGGTGTTCAACGAAATGAAAGGGGCGATGAGTTCCCCGGAACGGGTTCTTTGGGAACAATTGTCCAAACATATTTTTCCCACCAACGCCTATCATTTCAACAGTGGTGGCGACCCGGCCCACATACCCGATTTAACCTGGAAACAGTTGCGGGACTTTCATGCCCAGCATTACCACCCGTCCAATGCCATTTTTATGACCTTCGGCAATATTCCGGCGCATGATCACCAGGCGCTGTTCCAGGACAGGGTGCTGCGTCATTTCACCCGTCTCGACTTGAATCTGCGGGTCCCTCTGGAACACAGGTTGACCGACCCCGTCCGGGTTTCGGGTCATTATGCGTTGGATGGCGAGGAGAATACCCAGAGCAAAACCCACATTGTGCTGGGGTGGCTCCTGGGGGAGAGTGTGGATCAGGAATTGTTGCTCAAAACCCACCTGCTCAACGGGGTGTTGCTGGACAACAGTTCGTCGCCGCTGCTGAAATTTTTGGAAACCACCGATTTGGGGACTTCGCCCTCGCCGGTGTGTGGCCTGGATGATTCGGGTCGGGAAATGGTGTTCGCCTGCGGTGTGGAGGGATCAGAGCCGGAACGGGCGGATCTCGTCGAACAGGGCATTTTGCAAGTGATCGAACGGGTGGCCCGGGAGGGTGTGGAAGCGGAACGGGTCGATGCGGTGATGCATCAACTGGAGCTGTCGCGACGTGAGATTGGCGGCGATGGATTGCCATATGGCCTGAAGCTCATGTTGACGGCATTGCCAGCGGCGCTGCATGGCGGGGATCCGGTCAAGGCATTGGCATTGGATCCCTTGCTTGATCGGCTGCGGGAAGAGGTCAAGGATCCAGAGTTCATCAAACAGTTGGCGAAAAAATGGTTGCTGGACAATCCGCATCGGGTGCGGGTGGTTTTGAGTCCGGATACCACTCTGAATGCCCGTCAGGTCGAGCGCGAGGCGGAAAGATTGGCCAAAATTCGGGCCGATCTTTCGGCGGAAGCAATTCAGGCGATCCGTCAAGCGGCAGAAAATCTGAAAACGCGCCAGGAACAGGAAGATGATTCGGAAGTGTTGCCCCGGGTTACCCTGGCGGACGTCCCTCCCGACCTGAATATTCCAGAGGGGATGGAAAAACCATCGTTTGCCATTCCACTGACCCATTTTAATTGTCCAACCAATCGGCTGGTGTACCAACAGGTTATCCTGGAAGTTCCGGAGATGCCTGATGCGTTGTTGGCCTTGTTGCCTTTATTTTCCTCCTGTCTGGCCGAGGTCGGTCTGGGGGAGCGGGACTATTTGGAGACCCAGGCATGGCAATCGGCGATCAGTGGCGGCGTTGGTGCCCGGTCGTCGGTTCGCTGCGATGTGGGGGATACGGAAAAATTTCGCTGTGTTTTTTCCGTGTATGGCAAGGCGTTAACCCGCAATCAGGTGCCTTTGGCGGAATTGATTCGCGATACCCTGGTCAAAGCCCGGTTTGACGAACGGACACGCATTCGTGAACTGGTCGCGCAACTTCGGGCCAGTGCCGAACTCAGGGTGAACGATAACGGCCATGGTTTGGCCATGAGCGCTGCCAGTGCCACCAGCAATCCGACGGGCTACCTGCATGAATTGTGGAGTGGCATGTCGGCGATTCGCCGCCTCAAACAATTGGATGAATCGTTGAATGACCCCGGTAAATTGTCGCACTTGTGTGGGAATTTCCGGGCTATTCAGGAACATTTGCTTCAGGGGTCCCGGCAATTGTTGGTGGTTGGAGAAGAGGATGATTTCGCTCCCATGGGGGAAGCCTTGGCTCGCTTGTGGCCTGAAACCAATGTCAATGCCATGCAACCTTTGCAGGTGCGCAGTGGCGAAGGGGTGACTCATTTGGGTTGGGAAATTGTGACAACGGTCAACTTTTGTGCGCGGGTGAATCGTTCGGTTCCGTATGCCCATCCCGATGCCCCGGTTCTTTCGGTGTTGGGGCAATATTTAAAAAATGGTTTTTTGCATCGTGCCATTCGTGAACGTGGTGGGGCGTATGGTGGTGGGGCGGGTTATGATTCCGACACAGCCTCTTTCCGCTTTTATTCCTATCGGGATCCCCGTTTGGCTGAGACGATTCGGGATTTTCAGCTTTCCTTGGATTGGTTGCACGGAGGTAATCATCCGGAACGGGCGCTGGAGGAGGCGATTTTGGGGGTGATTGGTGCCATTGATCGTCCTGGATCGCCGGCGGGAGAGGCGCGACGGGCGTTTCACGATGCGTTACATGGGCGTACGGCAAAACGGCGGACACAATATCGGCAGCAGGTGTTGGAGGTGACTTTGGAGGCGATGCGAAGGGTGAGTGACAAATACCTTCGAGAGAATGAGGCTTTGTTTGCCGTGGTAGGGAGTGCCGTGGCTTTGGATCGTGAGACTGATGCGTCCTGGTTGCGCAAATCGTTGTAAATATTATGGGATGGGTCCGGGAAGGGGCTGGCCCCTTCCGGGCAGTGTTTGGGACAGCGTCCCAAGTTTTTTTTTCGCCCCCCTTTTCAGGAAGCATTTTCGCGTTTTTTGCGAAAATGCGCCGGGGGCGCGCCCCAGCCCGGGTCACCCGGGCGGTTTTTGCCCAGGTGACCTGGGCATTTTGCTGGTTATCCAACTGTTCACTGTGTTGCGATATTTTTCTATGTTCTCAGTTTTCTATACAGTAAAAATTTTGTATATTTTTTTCATCTACGTAAAACGCGTTGATAAACCGCAACCATCTTGGAATGTGTAGTTATTGTCATCCCCGCGAAAGCGGGGATCCAGAGGGCATTTCTACTTCCCCTGACTTTCTGGATTCCCGCTTTCGCGGGAATGACACTGGAAAGCTACGTTTCCCGTGTTGGTTGCGGTTTAATGTCGCGCATACATATTCTTATGAAACATTCGGTATCTCTGGGATTTTGATGGGATGATAAAGTGATGCATATAATCATACGATTGTTTCGTAAAATAATTTCTTCTAGCGACTTGACATTATTGAGGGGGAGCATCTATATGTAATAAGAGTGGAATTAAATATTGGTATTTATTTATAGGAGCAATGATTAATGTACGTAGATCCTGCAAAAGTTAAGTCACCAAAGAAGAGTTTGAAATATCACAAAGTTCTATATAACGGTGGGCCAGACAGTTGGAGTGTCGCAGAAGGTGTTTGGGATGGTAATGAAAGGTTGGGCATCCGATGGAATGGGGGTAATGACTGGAATGGAAATCCGCAGTCATCTGGACATCCAATTTGGTTTATTATCCCAGAAGAATTAGAATCTGTCGTGCGAAATACGATTTCTGGATTAAATAATAAGAAACCGTTGGTGCCGAACCCGGTTACCATTGAGGCGATGAAGGAAGCCAGGAGTGGCGGTTTGAAGTCGTTTGCCAACGTTGAGAGTTTGATGGCGGACTTGAATGCGGACGATTGAGCGGACCGGCCAGTTCAAGCGTGATTATAAACGCGAAGTCACAGGCTATCATCGGCAAACACTGGCGGGCAACCTCATGGCTGTTGTCACGATGTTGGCAAATGACCAACCTCTGGCAGAAAAACACCACGACCATGCGCTGACTGGCGATTGTAAGGATCATCGGGACTGCCATGTCAAGCCCGACTTGGTGTTGATCTACCGTAAACCGGATAACGTTGTGTTGCAGCTTGTTCGTCTTGGTTCGCATAGTGAGCTTGGTCTGTGAGCGACCGTCTTTTCTGAGATTCGCGTGCCTCTCGTTGATCTGGCGGCGACTAACTGTTTAAAACGAGTCTGACATGTGGGAGATCCAGGAACAATTTGACGCAAGCGGCTGTCTACTATCATACTGAGTTTCTAGTAGATGCCTTACGGTATAGCGGTGGAGTAATCGTTGTCTTTGTCTTCTGGGTGAATGGTCGTTATTTGGGGGAGTTGAACCCTTGGTTCTTGCCCGGCTTAACACGAACAACGCGAGATGCTCCGGCCTTTCGTCCCCTTTCTGTAGTACTCGGGACTACCCGGTTTATGAGGTAAAAAGTTTCCCGGTTGCGTTGCCCCAGCACGATCTACCTGTCACAAAATCTTTTCGGGTAGGAGCTTCGATCAAAATCGTCAGCCATGAGGGTACGCATACCCAAAAAGACAGCGACTTGCAGCAACAATTGACCACACCGTCTGCCGTTCATCTTGACGAGGCTTTCCTGGGTGAGGAGCAAGCCAAGGACGCCTTCAACTCGATTATCGCTCATGCTGAGGTCGGCGATCTGATTCAGGCGCGAGGGATGTACGATGTCCTGGTAGCACTGTCCATTGCCTATCCCGATAAGGAGTCATTGAGGCATTGGCAGTCCAAAGGTGCGGTCAATTTGCTCTGCTATTATGGCCAAGCCGGCGATCTGACCCAGGCGCGGGGGATGTACGATACCTTAACTGTACTGGCTATCGCTCATCCTGATGCAGGGTAAATTTGTTCTGTTTTTGAACGTGTTGATTTTACAAGAATTAATGATA
>JADGCN010000174.1 GCA_015228975.1 Magnetococcales bacterium | reverse complement strand
GCATTGGGATGCAGATCGGCGAGCAGATCGGGGAGCAGAGAGGTGAGCAGAGAGGCGAGCAAAAAGGCCGACAGGAAGGCGAGCAAAAAGGCGAAGCAAAAATCCTGACCCGTCAGTTGCAACGTCGCTTCGGTACCCTACCCGATTGGGCAAACGAAAAGATTGCCAAAGCAGACCAACCCTTGTTGGAAAATTGGAGCCTTCGCATCTTCGATGCCCAGTCGTTGGACGATATTTTCTCGGATAAAGTGTGATCATTGGTAACGCTTGGTCCGCCCTGTAGAGAGCCCACTCCGCTTGCCCTGGCAAGTCCATACAAGCGGAGTGGATCCCCAATCATGATCTGGCATCAAAAACGGGTAGCGGCCCCTTCCAATTCGTTGAGATAGCGTTCCGCTTCGAGCGCGGCCATGCAGCCGGTGCCGGCGGCGGTGATGGCTTGGCGAAAATGACGGTCCTGCACGTCACCCGCTGCAAAAACACCGGGAATATTGGTGGCGGTGGAATCGGGTTTGGTCGCCAGATAGCCGCTGTCATCCTTGTCCAGTTGGTTGCCAAAGATGGCCGTGTTGGGATTGTGGCCGATAGCGATGAATACCCCGGTGACCGGGATGTCGGTGACGGCACCATTGTGGACATTTTTGACGCGGATGGCATGGACACCGCCCTTTCCCGGCTCACCAAGAATGTCCTCAACAACGCTGTTCCAAACCGGGGTGATTTTTTTGTTTTCTTCCATTTTTTGCTGCATGACACGTTCGGCACGCAGGGCATCGCGGCGGTGTATCAGATAGACTTTGCTGACAAAGTTGGTCAAAAACAAGGCTTCTTCCACGGCGGTATCGCCACCGCCGACGACTGCGACATCCTGCCCTTTATAAAAAAAGCCGTCACAAGTGGCACAAGCGGATACCCCGTAACCACTGAGCCGTTTTTCAGCGGGGATGCCCAGCCAGCGCGCTGAAGCCCCGGTGGCAATGATCAGGGCGTCACAGGTGTAGATGTCGCCCGAGTCCAGCTTGATCTGGAAGGGACGTTGTTGCATGATGACCTCGGTGACCGAATCGGAAATGATTTCGGTGTCGAAGCGTTCGGCTTGCATCCGCATTTTTTCCATCAATTCGGGTCCCTGGATCCCATGTTCAAACCCTGGGAAATTATCGACTTCTGTGGTGATGGTGAGTTGTCCTCCCGGTTGCATTCCTTGAATGATCATCGGCTTCAGGTTGGCCCGTCCGGCATAGATTGCCGCGGTGTATCCTGCGGGGCCAGCGCCTATTATGATTATTTTTCGATGCTTCTCTTGTGGCATGGTTGGTATCTCCTGATCGTTTTGAATGCCTGAAAATGAGGGCGGGATGATTCTGTCATGAAGCATGGCTTTCTGAGGACAAAAAGGGAATAATCTGGCCCAGCGAGATGCGCCCGTTTTGATGCGGTGTGACGCAGTGTGTGCGCAGTGGGTGGGTTATGGATGGAAATCTTAATTATTTTCAAGAATTATTTCCTCCAGGGCCGCGTTCTTTAAAGACAGGAACGTCTCATCAGGCATGCTGCATATCATGGACTGGGGTTCGGGTCAATTTCTGTCTCAAGGGGACTCCAGGATTAGTTGGCTCCTGGCCGATACGAAAGTTACGACTTTTAACAAACGAAATCAAACGATAGCGGATCCTGGCCACCATGCACGGCATCATTTTTTTAGCATTCGAGGATTTTCTGACTTCTCGCTTGAACGGGGAAGCCTGGGGGCAGGTTTTGGCTAAGGCAGGGTTGGCTAACAGCGAATTTTCTCCCGAACAAGTCTATCCCGATGAACATATCATGGCCCTTTTTGACGCAGGTGCGGAAATGATGCATCTGACTCGAAATGCCATGCTTTTCAGCTTTGGCAATCATTTGGCACCCGGTTTGGTGGAAATGGGGCGCTCCACGGGCATTGTGGCCGAACATTGGAAAACCATGGATATCCTGGAGCATTTGAATAGCGAAATCCACTCCTCATTTGCTTCTTTTCACAGCGCCAGCAAGGTGCCCGACATCCGTACCTACCGCCTCAAACATGGTGAAGTGGCCATAGCCTATGTCTCCAAAAGAAGGTTGTGCCCGCTGTTGAAAGGCATTCTCCAAGGAATGGCGGAGGTTTTTCGTGAGCCGGTAGTGTTCAAGGAACCGGTGTGCATGTTGAATCATGGCCCATTGTGCCGCTTGTCGGTCACCATTAACGATCCTTTGATGCAGCGTTATGTGGATGTCCAGCGGGAATTCGCCCTGGTCCATTCCCGCATCGAGGAAATCAAGTTGTTTACCCAGTATAAGGGGATTCCCATTTCTGGAAGTGGCTTGGTGTTGCGTTACGACCATGACGAGGTACTCATCCAGACACAGGAACTTGAACTCGTCGCCATGCGTGAGTGCGGGGAGGTTTTCATGGCGGTTTCGCACCTGCCCGTGGGTCTCAAGGCCAGTGTCAAACACTGTGATTTGACTCAGGGAACCGCCCTGCTGACCTCTTTCTTCCTGACCGATGGTGCCGTTGGCCGGCGCAATTTCAAGCGTGTCGTCCCTGATGTCCTCATTCCGGTACAATTGACTTTCGATGACAAAAAACTCAAGGGTGTCATCCACAACCTGTCTGGTGGCGGGCTCGCCGTCGACTTAAAGCACGGTCAGAATATCGATGAAATGATGCTGTTTGTCCCGGTACGGGCAACCTTTAGAATACCACTCAAATGGGTCAAAATCGGTGATACCATCGAACTGGGGCCTCACGATATTTCCATGGACGCCAACGTATTGGATGTCCAACCTTTGGCTACCGGACAACGGGTCCGCATACTTTTTTCCCCATCAAGCGCCCACAACCTGGTGGTCATTGAGCAATATTTTAAATCACTTCAAGATGTTGCCCTCGCCGAACTCGACGCTCTCCTGCATGGTTGATTGACCCATATCCAGTCGATTGAATGGCCTGCTCCTTGCATTGTCGCTCAGGCATCCGCACGGTACTCATACGGGGCCGTAGGTGGTGGATTCTGGAACAATAAGCTTTAAAGCAAGGAGACAGGGCATGTCCGCACGCCGCAAAACCGTTGAAAGCCATCCGGCCATGGATATCATGGTTAAGATTTTATCCGCCATTTACGTTGGTGGGGCCTACGGGTTGGTATTGGTTTCCCTGGTACAGGCGGCTATCCTGGTTGCTTGGTTGCGGGGGTAGGAATATCTTTGCCCATTCCGTGTTTTTCTGGTCTGGCAACGAGTTGCAACAGGGCATAGAGAGTATCAAGAAAAGGTGTTGGCAGGGCATGTTTGCGGGCTATCCGGGTTGCGATCCCCAGGATGGCCTCAACCTCCAGGGGCCGTCCCGCTTCAAAATCCAGCAGCATACTGGTTTTATAGGGTTCCATTCGGTCTGTTTCGCTTAAATTTTTTTGGACAATAGCCTCTTCCTCCAAGGGGTGCCCCTCGGCGTTGGCCAAGCGGCATACCTCACGCATGACGTTTTCAATCACGTTGCGCATGGGAAGTGAGTCCATCATGTCCCGAGTCGTTGCGTGCCGTCCCAACACCGAAATGGGATTGAACGCCGCATTCCACACCAACTTTTTCCATCGTTCCTCCACAATATTCAAACAAACGGCGCACGTCACACCTGAAGCGGCAAACAAAGATGACAACTCTTTGACGCAATCCGCTTCGCCATGAGGATACAGGCCAATGCTCAAGCGTCCATAGCACATGTGGCGTATCACACCCGGACGGATGCGGCTGACGCAAATAAACGCCAGACCACTGATCACGGGATTAAGCGGGAACATCTGGGCGACTTCGGTTTCGATGCCCAAACCGTTTTGTAACAGAAAAATGACCGTATTTTCTCGTACAGCGCTACGAATCAACCTGGCAACATCCAGTTCGGGCAACGCTTTGACCGCTACCAGCAGGATATCGGCGGTTGCGGTGTATTCCGAGACTTCCCGATGCACCGAAAAAGGGCGATAATGAAAATCGCCGTGGATGCTTTCCACGGTGATGCCTTGGTGTCGTACGGCATCAAAATCGGCTTGGGAATGGTGGACTGTGGAAACAATGGCCCCGGCTTGTGCCAGCTTTCCGGCGTAGTAACCACCAATGGCCCCGGTGCCGACAACCAGGACCCGGGGGCTGGTGGTTATGTGAAGAGGTGGCGCGGTATGAGGTGCGGGGCTGTTCATCATGACCAACTCACTCGAAAAAAAAAGGGGATTGGAACGTGAATAATAAAAACGGTTTGGTTATCTGTGGGCTTGCCCTTGCTCTATTGAGCCCTGTCACATCGTCGGCGGCGGACGCAAAAAATGGCAAGACGCTCCATGATGCCAGTTGCATGACCCAATGTCACGCCAGTCGTGCCAATGGGGACGCCAACAAATTTTACTCCAGGGAAAATCGCAAGAAAACCCTTGAAGCGTTACGGACTCAGGTGTCCGCTTGTAATGCAAATGTTTTGAATTCCAAGTGGTTTCCCGACGATGAGGCGGACGTGGTGGAATACCTGAATCAAGAATTCTATCATTTTAAATAGCAGCTTCGGTCTTTAGTTGTATCAATGCTGTTACCAAGTCGGGTCCGGGAAGGGGTGCGCCCTTTCCCGGTTGGTGCAATGATTGGTTATTGTTGCACCTCTCCAGACGAAGTAGTCGTCAAGTCAGACAGCAATTTCTCCAACTCAACCTTGGACAAAGAGCTGAGGTGCAGAATAATCTCGGCAATCAAATCATCGGGCTCATAGAAATAAGAGGGGGATACTTGTAATATCTTGGATATTTTGACCACCGTATTCACGCTGGGTTGACGTGATTGCCTTTCGTAACGGTTGATGCGTGGGGAAGCGATAGACGGCGTCAGGCCGATCAAAATACCCAACCTCTTTTGTGTAACCCCCATGCGCTCCCGTGCAGTGCGCAACCTGGTTGCGAAAGTAATACCGCTCATTTCATTGTCTCCATCACCGTATCCATATTAGCGCCCTTCCATTGCATTGCATAATCTAGCATCAATGGTCGCTCCGTTAGGACTTCCTAGTTGGTAGATGGTTCCATTGATAATTTTACTATCCCGGATCATCATAAGTTGCGGTTGCAGATAAAGACGAACACGCCGGAGTTGAATGGCATCAGTTCAGTATGCCGTTTCACAAAAATCACTTTAACATGATTATATATCTTTATTAAAGAATATATGATATATATCGTGTGATAAGTTTATTTGCTGATGAACGGCTATTGATTGAAAAAATCATCCAGGGCGACCGTCTACCCGGGGCCGCACGAGAAAGGGAAGGAATTTGAGGGAAAAAATCAGGAAAACGAGCACCCAGACAACCCCGGATAGGGAGACGGCCCAGCCGTAGTCGAACGGGACGAAACCAAGGCGAAGCGGAACGTTAAGTGCCATGAGAAGAAACAGGGACGACGTAGTGATATCCAGTTGCAGGGGGCGTCCGGTGTGGGCCAAGGTGACGCGGGTCATGATTCCCAAGATGAGGACACCAAAACCGCCAACGGTAATGGCATGGAAGGCTGTTGACGGCATCATCCAATCGGTCAGGACGGCCAGGGCGCGCAGGAGGAAACCGATGACGATCCAGGCGTACCCCAGATGCAGAACCCAGACGATGGGATGACGAATGGTTTGCATGGGCTTCCAACCCGCGAGACGGATGGCATGGATGCAAGCGGTCAGGATGAAGACGAGTCCGGTGGCCCAATAATCGAGAAACAGGATATCTCCGATGCAAACGGCGACCAGACTCCCATGGGCGAGGGTTTCGATCAGAGGCCAGGTACGTATTTGCGGTTTATGGTCAAGGTTGGCGAAGGCATTTTGTGTAAAAGCGGGGAGCATGCGACCACCGAAAACGACGATGAGCCAGACCATGCTATTGATGCCCAGACGCATGCCGACAACCGCCGTTTCCTGGGTGATGCCGAGCCATTCCAGGTGGAACAGCAGGTTGGCGAACCACAGGAGGAGTATCAGGGCGGGAAAGACTCCTTGGTGATACATTCGGGTACGGACCACGGGAAGGGTAATGATGCCGGCAAGGGCAAGGAGGAAAGAAAGATCGATTACCGATGCCAACCAAAAAAAAGCCTCCGGTGGTGTCCACCACATGAGGAGGCGCCCAGCACTCCATAATAGCGCCAGGGACAGCAAGGGGATCCCCCGGAGTGGTTGGGACTGGGTCCAGTTGGTAACGGCGGTGAGCAGAAAACCACTTGCAGCGGCGGCAACAAAACCAAAGAGCATTTCGTGACCGTGCCACCAGGAGGAAGGGAGTGATTCGGTGCTGTTCAATGGTCCGTAGAGGATCATGAGCCACATTCCCATGGCGAGCATGCTCCAAAGACATGCCAGGATGAAAAAGGGCCGAAAGCCGTAGGCGAGCAGAGCCGGTCCCTTGGGTTTGGGCGGCTCTTCGATGCTGAACAGCCGGGGTTGAATGGCGATCTTCTGAGGTAGCTTATCCATGGAGTCCACCTTTTTTCCGACAAACCTTGGGCCTCATCGAATGAACACATCCATCAATTTGCATGAGACCAGTTTCTGTTAGCATACAGGGTATTTCGAT
>JADGCN010000173.1 GCA_015228975.1 Magnetococcales bacterium | reverse complement strand
TACGGCAGCCCTTCATCCGGGCCGCTTGGTCTGCGGCTGCCCTGGGCGTTCCAGTGATCATCCTGGGGGGGATGTTCTTTCATCGCGTCAGTAATCCGGTTTTTCGCCGTCTGGAACTTTCCGAAAAAAAATATCGCAGTATTTTTGAATTTGCCAACGATGGGATGATCCTGGTCGATCCGGTTACCGGGATGTTCCTGGAAGCTAACCCGACGGCGGCCCAGTTCCTGGGTTTTTTTCGAGAAGATTTATTGCAACGCAGTCTTGCAGATATTGACGCTGGAGGAATGGGAAACCAAAATCCATCGCTCCTGGATCAAATCATGCGGTTAGACGGTGCCACCTTCGAGAGTGTATTTCGTCGCAGGGATGGCACTCTCCTGCCGGTGGAGATCAGTGCCAGGAAATTTCCCTTGAATGATCGGCAGATGTTCCAGTTGCTGGTGCGAGATGTCGGTGAACGCAAAAGGGTCGAGGCGGAGTTGAATCAGTATCGGGAACATCTGGAAGAGATGGTGCAGCAGCGGACGGAGGCTTTGGAAGCTGCCCGGGATGCCGCCGAAGCGGGTGCCCGCGCCAAAGAGAGTTTCCTGGTCAACATGAGCCATGAAATCCGCACCCCCATGAACGGGGTTTTGGGTATGGCCGAACTGGTGCTGAAAACCAACCTGACCCAAAAACAGCGTCATTATATCGATATCATTCACCGTTCCGGGCGTGTTCTTCTGCGAATTATCAATGATATTTTAGACCTCTCCAAGATTCATGCGGGCCGCATGTCGTTGGAAATACAAATGTTCGATCTGGGTGTACTGGTCCGGGATGTTACGGATATCCTGGCGCATCGTGCCAGGGATAAAGGTCTGGAATTTGGCGTTTATATAGAACCGGAAACTCCGGTTCATCTTTTGGGGGATCCCTATCGCCTGAGCCAGGTTCTTTTCAACCTGCTGGGCAATGCCATCAAATTCACCAGGCAAGGTTCCGTCGCGTTGCGGGTAGATGCTGTGGAAAATCAGGAAGCTTATGTTCAGTTGCGTTTTCAGGTCATCGACACCGGCATCGGTATCAGCGAAGCGTTTCAAAAACACCTGTTTCAAGCATTTTCCCAGGAGGATTCCTCGGTTGCACGCCGGTTTGGTGGCACCGGGTTGGGTCTGGCCATCTCCAAGCACCTGCTGCGATTGATGGACGGAGATTTGGAAGTTGAAAGTGTTCCCGGTCAAGGGACAAAATTTTTGTTTTTGGTCCGCTTTGGCAAACAACGACCGGGGGACCAACAGGAATGGGTCTCCTGGCAGGAAGCCCAAAAAACTGGTTTGCATTCTGCTGCCCGTTTTAAGGGAAATGTCCTCTTGGTGGAGGATAACTGGGTCAACCAAGAGGTGGCGGTGGCAACATTGGAATCTTTTGGTTGTCGGGTAACCGTCGTGGAGGATGGTCAGCAGGCCCTGGCCCAAGTGTGTACGGACGGTTCGACATTGGATGTGGTGTTCATGGACCTGGAGATGTCTGGACTCGATGGCGTGGAAACAACTCGGCGCATCAGACAGTGGGAGCAACAGAAGGGTGTGGGGTCTGTCCCCATCATTGCCATGACGGCGCATGTGATGCCGGAGGTGCGGCAGCGTTGTCTTGCCTCTGGAATGAATGACTATCTGTGCAAACCATTCAGTCAGGAGGAAATGGGTCTCCTTCTGGATCGTTGGTTGCTTCGGGATAGTGCGCCAGAGGCGGGGATATCCGCCGATTCGTTGCTGGAGGTTGCGGCAGGGGATGATCACTTAAGGTCGGGGGAAAACCAACCGGCTCCTTCGGTTTTGGATCAAGAAGCTTTGGGTCGTATCCTGGAACTGGATCAAAAGGCAAGCGGAGCGTTGTTGCTGTTGGAGAAAATGGTGGCGCATTATCTGGTGCAAACGCCGGAGTTGTTGCGCCGACTGGAACAATCCTTGGAGTGCCGGGATCCCGAAGGGGTGCGGGTGGCGGCCCATACCGTGAAATCCTCCAGTCTGCTTATGGGTGCCCGTCATCTGGCGGAACTGGCGCGGACTGTGGAGGCCGACTGTGCCAATCTGGAGAATGTGGCACGGCATTTCAGGGAGATGGTGCCTACCTTTGAGGAGGTCAAGCAAGCCCTACGCGATTTCCTGCATACCCGATCCAGGGGGGGCGACAGGGAGGCATCATGAAGTATCCACCAACGGGGCCGCCCGTTTTCCTGGGGCTGATGGCACCGATGACGGGATTGGTTCGGATGTATGGTCCCGAAATCGCCATGGCTGGCCGGATCGCCACCGAGGAGATCAACGAAAACGGTGGCGTGTTGGGACGACCGTTGCATTTGGTGGTGGAAGATGACGGCAGCCTGCCGGACGTTGCGGTGAAGGCGGCGGAAAAACTGATCGAAGTTCATCAGTGTGCGGCTATCATCGGTAATCTGCTCTCCAACGTCCGTATTGCGGTGGCCTACCGGGTGGCCGAACCCCGAAAGATTCCGTTGCTGAACTTTTCTTTCTATGAGGGAAGCATTCTCAGCCGCTATTTCTTCCATTTCGCCGCATTGCCCAATCAGCAGATTGCGGAAATGATCCCCTACATGAAAAGAACCTTCGGCCCGAAGATGTTCTTTGCCGGAAACAATTATGAATGGCCGCGTGGTTCTATCGATGCGGCCAAGGCGGTGTTATCGAAGGTGGGCGGGGAGGTGGTGGGCGAGGAATACCTCCCCTTGGTGGTGACCCAGGACGGAATCGATACCCTGCTTGACCGGGTTGCCCAATCGGGTGCCCAGGTCTTTGTCCCCTATTTCGCCGGTGCCGACCAATTGCTGTTACTGACCCGCTTCGCCAAACTGGGGATGAAACGGCGGGTGACGGTGGTGATGGGGCATTATGACGAGATCATGGCGAGTCAACTGCCGCAGGAGGTCAGGGCGGGACATTATTCATGCAATACCTATTTCATGACGTTGGATACCGAAGGCAACAGGAGCTATCTCAAGCGTTTGGCTTCTATGCCCGGTATCCAGGGGATATGGCCTCAGGGCAACGGCATTGTGACCAATTTTGGAGAAGGGACGTATGTGTGCGTGAAGGCTTTCGCGCAGGCGGTTCATCGTGCGGGGACGCTGAATCCTGAATCCCTGATCGAAGCCCTGGAGACGCTTTCCGTTGCCGGACCCCAGGGGACCGTGTGCATGGATCCCGCAACCCATCACGCACGGGTCAACAGTTATCTCTCCCAATGCAGTCCCGAAGGGCGGTTTGATATTATCGAAGATTTTGGTGCCATCCATCCGGTGATCCCGGAGCGGTACAGTCACTTACGGATGAATTTCCAAGACTCGCGGGACGAGGATGTCCGGCTTCAGGCGAGGATGCTAGAACACATGACGGAGGGGGTGTGTCTGGTACGGGCGTTCGATGGCATCATCGTTTATGTCAATGCAGGATTTGACAGAATGTTTGCCTTCGACAGGGGCCAAACCTTAGGCATGGCGATCCAACAGACCTATGCCGAAAACGATCCTGCAACGGGAAACGTGTACCGGGATATCAAAGAACAGGTACACCGCAAAGGGGTGTGGAAGGGTGAAATACCGGGTGTAAAAAAGGATGGTACCCGTTTTTGGTGTGCCGTTTCCATTACGGTCATGACCCATGCCGAGCATGGTGAAGCCTGGATGGCGGTGTATAAAGATATTTCGGAAAATAAAAGGGCCGAGGCGGAACTGATCCGCTATCGGGAGGAGTTGGAGGAGAGGGTACGGCAGCGGACGGAAGAGTTGGAAAAGGCGCGAGACGCCGCCGAGGAGGGTGCCCGGACCAAGGAACGGTTTCTTGTCAACATGAGCCATGAAATCCGCACCCCCATGAACGGGGTTTTGGGTATGGCCGATCTGTTGCTAAAAACCTCCCTGGGGCAACAGCAACGCCATTATGTCGAGACCATTCACCGTTCCGGGCGGGTTCTTCTGCGGATCATCAACGATATTCTCGATCTTTCCAAAATCCAGGCCGGGCGTGAAATGCTGGAGATTCTCAGGTTTGACCTGAGTGTTGTGATCCAGGATACCACACGAATGTTTTCCCAAAGGGCGCGAGAAAAGGGGTTAGAATTTAACGTGGACATGGCCCCCGGCATCCCGGTCCAGCTATTGGGTGATCCGTATCGCCTGAGCCAAGTTTTCTTCAATCTGTTGGGTAACGCCGTCAAGTTCACCAGCCAAGGCTCCGTCGCCCTGCGGGTGGATGTGATCGAAGAACGGGAAGCCGATATTCTGCTCCGTTTTCAGATCATCGATACCGGCATCGGCATCAGCGAAGCGTTTCAACAACATCTATTTCAGGCTTTTTCCCAGGAGGATTCCTCGGTTGCGCGTCGGTTTGGTGGAACCGGGTTGGGTCTGGCGATTACCTATCGGCTTTTGTGTTTGATGGATGGAAATCTGGAAGTCGAGAGTATTCCCGGTCAAGGGGCAAGGTTCTGGTTTTCGGTCCGCTTTGGCAAACAGCGGCCTGGGGATGCCCTGGAAAACGCTACATGGCAAGGGTTTCAGGAATCTTCTCTGGATGAGGAAGCCTGTTTTAAGGGGCATATCCTGTTGGTGGAAGATAACCAGGTGAACCAGGAGGTTGCCGTGGCAACATTGGAATCTTTTGGTTGTCGGGTGACGGTGGCCAACAATGGTCAGGAGGCACTGACCATCTTGAGTGCAACGGATGCCGTTTTCGATATCATTTTTATGGATCTGGAGATGCCCAGACTTGATGGTATCGAGACCACCCGGCGTTTCAGACAATGGGAACAACGGATGGGTCTCCTCCAGCCTCTCCCCATTATCGCCTTGACAGCCCATGTGTTGCCGGAAGTGCGGCGAAAATGTCTTGTGGCGGGGATGAACGACTATCTGCGCAAACCTTTCAGTCGTGCGGATGTGGGGGGTATGCTGGGTCGTTGGTTATCTAAAGATGAAGGGTCTGGGCTTGGAGAGGTGAATAAAACCCCATCAGGAGATATTTCGTCTCCGTCGGAGCCGTTGTCCCAGGATGATGATGATGGGGACGAGACCAATACCCCGGTGCTGGATCATCTGGCCTTGGAACGCATTCTGGATCTGGACCGGAAGGGTGGCGGCGATCTGCTGGTAAGAATGGTGGGGCATTATCTGGAGCAAACGCCCAAACTCTTGAAGCAATTGGAACAAGCTTTGGAGAGCGGGGATTCCAATGGGGTGCGGGTGGCAGCGCATACCTTGAAATCCTCCAGTCTGATCATGGGGATCGGACGTCTGGCCCAACTGGGACGGACCATGGAACGACACCATGAACACCTGGATGAAGTGTGCCGACATATTTTTCCGAAGAGTGCGCCTGCCTTCGAGGAGGCTCGGGATGCCCTGAAAGACTTGTGTGCGCGACATGGGAGAAAAAAAACATCATGAACGCTGGGAATGACGCTTTGAACAAGCCTTTTATCTTGATCGTCGATGATGAATTTTTGCAACGGTTGCCCATGAGCGAGGCATTGGGTCATGGGGGGTTCCGTGTGGCGGAGGCGGAGAATGGGGCGCAGGCCTGGGAATTGGTGCAGAAAGAAACGCCGGATTTGGTGATCCTGGATGTGGTCATGCCGGTGATGGATGGTTTTGAACTATGCCGGAGGATTCGCCGGGAAGAGAGGTTTCAGCATTTGCCCATTGTGCTGGCGACCTCTTTGGATGATTTGGCCTCCATCGAACGGGCCTATCAGATTGGGGTGACGGACTTCATCACCAAGCCGGTGAACTGGGGTCTGTTGGCGTATCGTGTACGGTATATTTTGCGCGCTGCGCGGACTTCCCAATCTTTGGCGGAGAGAGAATTGGAATTGTTGCATACCCGGATGGAGATCATCCGCCGTCTGGGTCAGGCGGCGGAGTATCGGGACAATGAAACCGGTATGCACATTCAGCGTATGAGTCATATTTCCGCTTTGTTGGGACGTGCCGTGGGGCTGTCAGCCCATGATCAAGAATTGCTTCTTCACGCGGCACCCATGCATGATGTCGGAAAAATCGGTATTCCCGACAGCATTCTTTTAAAGCCGGCGAAGCTGACCTCGGATGAGTTTGCCATCATGAAGACGCATACCACCCTGGGCGGACAATTGTTGGATCATGAACCTTCCACGCTGTTGCGCACCGCCCACACCATTGCCCTGACGCACCATGAACGCTGGGATGGGGGTGGTTATCCGCATGGTCTTCGGGGGGAAGAGATTCCCCTCATGGGTCGTCTGTGTAGCCTGGCGGATGTTTTTGACGCCTTGACTTCCAGGCGTCCCTACAAACCACCCTGGAGTGTGCAGAGATCCGTGGAGGAGATTCAAAAAGGCTCTGGATCGGCGTTTGAACCGGATCTGGTTTCTGCGTTCATTGCGTTGCTTCCAGAGATCCAGAGAATCCGGGAGTCTTTCCCCGACCAGGAACCGTTTTATGGAGACGAAATTGCGGAAATGGCGTCATGCGGGGGTGGTGCGCGATGACCACGCTGCTGATCGTGGATGATGATTTGCCTACCCGTATGTTTCTGGAGGCATTTCTCCGTTTTGAGGGGTATCATGTGCGGCTGGCCTCCCATGGCCAGGAGGCTTTGGCCATCCTGGATACCGTGGCGTGTGACTTGGTGCTGATGGATATCCAGATGCCGGTTCTGGACGGGTATCAGGCGACGCAACGGATCAAAGAGCAGACACAGTATGAGCGGTTTTTGCCGATCA
>JADGCN010000172.1 GCA_015228975.1 Magnetococcales bacterium | reverse complement strand
GGTTACGGTTAAGGTTGCGGAGCCAGAGATGGTCCCTAAAGTTGCCGTGATCGCTGCCGATCCGGCGGACACCCCCGTGGCGACGCCGGTGCTGGACAATACCGTCGCCACTGAGATTTTGCCCGAACTCCATGCCACGAGACTGCTGATATCAACAGTGGTGCCATCGGAGTAGGTCCCCGTTGCCACAAAGCCCTTTGTGAGGCCAGCCACAATCGTGGTTGTAGCCGGTGTTACCGCGATAGAACTCAACGTTCCGGCGGTTACGGTTAAGGTTCCAGAGCCGGAGATAGTCCCTAAGGTTGCCGTGATCTGAGAGGATCCGCCGGACACACCCGTGGCAACACCGGTGGTAGACAATACTGTCGCCACCGGGGTGTTGCCCGAACTCCATGTCACGATACTGCTGATATCAACAGTACTGCCATCGGAGTAGGTCCCCGTTGCCACAAAGCTCTTTGTGAGGCCAGACACAATCGTGGTCGTGGCCGGTGTTACCGCGATGGAACTCAACGTTCCGGCGGTTACGGTTAAGGTTCCTGAGCCGGAGATAGTCCCTAAGGTTGCCTTGATCTGTGCGGATCCGGCGGATACCCCCGTGGCGATGCCGGTGGTGGACAATACAGTCGCCACCGGGGTGTTGCCCGAACTCCACGCCACGATACTGCTGATATCAACAGTGCTGCCATCGGAGTAGGTGCCGGTTGCCACAAAGCTCTTTGTGAGGCCAGCCACAATCGTGGTTGTAGCCGGCGTTACCGCGATGGAACTCAACGTTGCGGCGGTTACGGTCAAGGTTGCGGAGCCGGAGCTAGTCCCTAAGGTTGCCGTGATCTGTGCGGATCCGGCGGATACCCCCGTAGCGATGCCGGTGGTAGACAGGACTGTCGCCACCGGGGTATTGCCCGAACTCCATTTCACGATACTGCTGATATCGACAGTGCTGCCATCGGAGTAGGTGCCGGTTGCCACAAAGCCCTTTGTGAGGCCATTCACGATCGTGGTCGTGGCCGGTGTTACCGCGATGGAACTTAACGTTGCGGAGGTTACGGTTAAGGTTCCAGAGCCGGAGATAGACCCTAAGGTTGCCGTGATCTGTGAGGATCCGGCGGATACCCCCGTGGCGACGCCTGTGGTGGACAGTACTGTCGCCACCGGGGAGTTGCCCGAACTCCATGCCACAATGTTGCTAATATTAACAGTGGTGCCATCGGAGTAGGTGCCTGTTGCCACAAAGTTCTTTGTCAGGCCATTCACGATCGTGGTCGTGGCCGGTGTTACCGCGATGGAACTCAACGTTGCGGCGGTTACGGTCAAGGTTGCGGAGCCGGAGATGGTCCCTAAGGTTGCCGTGATCTGTGCGGATCCAACGGATATCCCTGTGGCGACGCCGGTGGTAGACAGGACTGTCGCCACCAGGGTGCTGCCCGAACTCCATGTCACGATACTGCTGATATCAACGGTGCTGCCATCGGAGTAGGTGCCTGTTGCCACAAAGCCCTTTGTGAGGCCATTCACGATCGTGGTCGTGGCCGTGGCCGGTGCTACCGCGATGGAACTCAACGTTGCGGCGGTTACGGTCAAGGTTGCGGAGCCGGAGATAGTCCCTACGGTTGCCGTGATCTGTGCGGATCCGGCGGATACCCCCGTAACGATGCCGGTGGTAGACAGGACTGTCGCCACCAGGGTGTTGTCCGAACTCCATGTCACGATGTTGCTGATATCAACAGTGGTGCCGTCAGAGTAAGTACCGGTTGCCACAAAGTTTTTTATCGGGCCATTCGCAATCATGGTCGTGGCCGATGGGACCGCGATGGAACGCAACGTTGCTCCTGTGGCAACGCTTACTTGTCCACCCCCACTCACATCCCCACTTGCACTCACATCCCCACTTGCACTCACATTTCCGCTTCCACTTCCACTTCCACTTGCACTCACATCCCCACCTCCACCGCCACCTCCACAGCCGATTACGAAAACAGTTAGTAATATTCCGATAAAAAACAGCGCGAAGCGCTTACTGTATTTATTGAACATAAATTATTCCTTGCTATTATCAAACATTAATAATAACGACTGCATATATGGCATAACAACCTCTTGCTCAGATAGTTCTACAAATCCCCCCAGAACCTCCGTTTGCCCTCCCTATCAACAACAATGGCTACCAAGACTGCTCAATTGCGAACCTGGCCCAAGCGATTGACGCATTTTTTTTTACCAAGCATAGCGTTCTTTACGGAGTTTATCTAGCTACTACCATTACTGATAGCATAATTTAGTCCATCTTTTAGGAAATGTTTATTCTGTTATGATAACAGCATATTAGATCTGTATTTAAAAAAATTGACACAAAGAAACACATGCAATCAAATTGTAATTAATTGATCAGATTGACGACATTAAATAATTTGTATTTTATATATAAAACAATTTGTTAGACTGAAACATGGACAATGCTCCAGATTGGCGGTTTGTCACACCCCTTTGCAAAGAATGCAATAAGGAACAAAACCGTATAACTTTCCCGTCATATTTAACAGATCTGTTAAATGTGATGCCTGCCTCTGATGGGATTATCCTGAAATTAATTTAACGAACTTAATTTTACACATGTAATCAAGTGCTTACTATTGCAGTGTTCACAATTATCGTCTGGCTCGATCGTTGCGCTATGCTTAACACATGGAAATGCGAATCATTGGGTTTGTTCGCATTCAAGTCTGTAAATCTCCGCCTTTGCCAGAGAAAATTGTCCTCATGGAGGGAGAATATTATGAAAAAGTATCCGAAGATGTTAATGTTGGGCGCAATATTTAGCGGTTATGTTATCGTGAGTACGAGTGCCGTTGCCGGTGACAGTCCAAAGCCAGTAAACCTGGGCAAAGCTGAAACTTTCGCGATTCTGAGCAAATCTGGAATCACCGATGTTTATCGATCCGCTGTTGTTGGGGATGTTGGAACGAGCCCTATCACAGGTGCGTCTCTCCTTCTCACCTGCGGTGAAGTGGTGGGGCAGGTCTACACCGTCAATGATGCTGGTCCTCTACCCTGTCGAATCAATGACCCCAAGTTTCTGACCTCGGCAGTGGGCGACATGGAAAAGGCTTATACCGACGCTGCAGGACGACCCGCACCCAATTTCACGGAACTGGGCGCTGGAGAAATTGGTGGGCTTACACTCGCTCCTGGCATCTACAAATGGAGTTCGTCACTTTTGATCACCACCGATGTCACGCTCTCAGGCGGCCCGGACGATGTTTGGATCTTCCAGGTGGCGGGAAACTTGAATCAGGCCAACTCGACACGAGTAAAACTGGTTGGCGGGGCCTTGGCCAAAAACATCTTCTGGCAGGTCGCCGGCGCGGCGACTCTTGGGACCTATTCGCACATTGAAGGCAACATTCTCGGTCAAACCATGATCGCCGTGAACACGGGGGCATCGGTCGACGGCGGACTGTACGCGCAGGCAGCAGTCACACTTCAGATGAGTACGGTTACCAGACCTGCTCAGTAAGGAGGCGTATTTTTCACGTGGGCATCACCCACACCGACAATTAAACCGTATCTATCTTGGAATGTGTAGTTATTGACATCCTAAGCGACAGCGGGGATCCAGAGCCCGTCATTCCCGCGAAAGCGGGAACCCCGAATGCCTGAATCTGGGGGGACCATCCTACATTCCCAGACTTTCTGGATTCTGAGCTTTCGCTTGGAATGACGTTAAAAAACTATATGTACCGTGTTGGTTGCGGTTTATTAAAGAATTATCCTCAGAGGTTTAGAGCCAATGTCGCGATAGCTATCCAACTCGTTAGCCGGTGATCGTTCAGAGATTATTTTAATGTGTAGCATGCGGCGTAGTCGTCAACCATAAATTCCATTAAGAAGGTCCATACCAGAAAGATGAACATATTACGACTTAATAATTGAAACCTCTCAAATTCTAGGAATAGAATGATCATATGAGTGAAAATGTGATAGCAAGGGAGGAGCAACCTCAAAGTGAGTCACCCGGAGATATCCAAAAAGGAACTCTCTTTTTCCTATTTCTTGGGGAATGGCTAATCCGCAACGCAAAGGTCGATCAACGTGGTATTGACCGTGCCATGCGACATCATGCGGCAGGGTCGGGCCGTTTTGATCAGGCTTTGGTAAAATTGGGTCTGGTCAACGAAATGGATTTGGCCGCTGCTTTAGCTGAATTGCTCGGACTTCCACTCCTGAAACTGGATGACTATCCCACATCATCAATTTTGAATGAAGAGATTAATCTCCATTTTTTTCACGAAAATCAAATTCTTCCCATTGCGAATTTTCCAGACCATCTTGAGGTAGCTGTTACTGATCCTCTGGATTCTGCATATTTTTTAGATGCCTTGCGTTTGAAACTTGGCAAGCCTGTCTATCCTCGCGTTGGTGTGCCAGCACTTATCAATGAAGCGCTCAGGAAGATCTACGGAGAAGATAACAGCAACGATGAGAAATACGGTCTGGAAAGTGAGTGGTCTGACGAGGATCTTGAGCAATTAAAAGATCAAGCAAGCGATGGACCTGTTGTTAAACTGGTTGACCGGTTGATTGAGACCGCTGTTGAAATGAGAGCTTCAGATATTCATGTCGAGCCTTTTGAAGATAGCTTGAGAATTCGGTTTCGCTTGGATGGTTTGTTAAAAAGCGAAGAGACCTTTCCAAAGAATTATTCCCCTACTGTGATCTCCCGTCTCAAAATCATGGCAAAACTGGACTTTGCCGAAAGACGTCTGCCACAGGATGGCAGAATGCGAATGGCTGTCAGGGGGAATATGGTTGACTTCCGGGTTTCAACCACGCCAACGGTCTATGGAGAGTCCGTCGTTTTGCGAATTTTAGATAAATCTAGTGTCGTCTTGGACTTGGACACACTTGGCTTTGCAGAGGATACACTGCGAGAATTTCGAAAAGTATTACATCAGCCACATGGGATCTTACTTGTAACTGGACCAACTGGAAGTGGAAAAACAACTACTCTTTACGGCGCCCTGGCCGAACTCAATACACCAGAACGCAAAGTTCTCACAGTTGAGGATCCTGTTGAATATGAGTTGGAAGGAGTTAATCAGGTTGAGGTAAAATCGCAAATCGGCTTAACTTTTGCCAAAGTGCTCCGTTCATTTCTCAGGCAAGACCCAGACATCATTATGGTAGGTGAGATACGGGATTTGGAGTCAGCGCAAATTGCCATTGAGTCAGCCCTTACTGGGCACTTGGTTCTTTCCACCCTTCACACCAATAGTGCAGCGGCAACGGTGACTCGTCTACTGGAGATGGGCATCCAGGATTATCTGTTAACCTCAACGTTGGCTGGTGTATTGGCACAACGGCTTGTCAGACGAATCTGTGATGGGTGTAAAATCTCCTATACAATTCCCATAAGCGACGCTGTAGAGCTTGGATTCTCGCCCCAAAATTCGGAGAAAATAACTCTTTTCAAAGGAGAAGGCTGTAAGCGCTGTCAAGATACCGGGTACAAAGGAAGATCAAATATTACTGAGCTACTCATCCCCTCAGATGCGATCCAGAGAATTATATTAAAAGATTGTAACGCCTCTGAAATTGAGAATGTAGCTATTCAAGAGGGTATGTCTACTCTGTACGAGGATGGACTCAGGAAAGCACTTGCTGGAGAGACAACGATAAACGAAGTACTACGGGTTGCAAACAAATCTTAAGTTACCAATCAATTTATGTAAGACCAATCTGAAATAGGGGTTTCAGCATAACACTTTATTCATCAGTACCACTGGACGGATCCAAACAAGAATGCCAAATTTTCAGTACAAAGCGATTAAACGAGATTCCAGGGAGATAGTTGAAGGTTTTTTGGAGGCGAAGGATCGTTTGTCAGCCGCACGACAGCTTCAAGAGACCGGCCATATTCCAATAAATGTAATAATTGGATCAGCCCAGTCAAACAATGGAGGATTATTGTTGCAATTGATGGGAAGCGGATCCCTGACAAATAAGGATCAAGCCTTTATTGCACATGAACTATCCACGCTCATTGATGCGGGCATGGACGTATCACGAGCAATCAAATTGATGATTGATTTATCGGAAAACGAACGGGTTAGAAAAGCCATGGTGAAGGTCATGGAGCGTATCCAGGAAGGTGATACCCTTTCAAAGGCTATGGAGAAGCAACCCGAGGAATTTCTCCCAGTATTTACAAACATGGTAAGAGCGGGTGAGGCTGGTGGCAATATTGCGCAGTCATTACTGGAATTTGCTATCTTTCTTGAGCGTTCTGTTGCTCTTAATGAGAGAACAAAATCAGCCTTGGTCTATCCCGTCATTATGCTGGTAATGATGGGGGTTTCCATGTCAGTTTTATTTGGCTTGGTGCTACCCCAGTTTGAATCACTTTTTGAAGATGCTGGGGATTCACTCCCGCTAATGACAAGAATATTATTGGTTGTTAGTTATGGTTTTAAAGAGTACGGAAAGCTAGGGTTATTTTTTCTTTTATGTTTGATTGTTGGCATAAAAATAGCGCTTAGGAAAGCCCGTTTTCGCCGTTACTGGCATGGTTATTTATTGAATAGTTCCATTATTGGCGATGTTGTGACCAAATTTGAAGTCGCTCGCTTTTGCCGCATGTTTGGAACACTATTGAAGAATGGTGTCGAAACCATACAAGCCCTGTCCATGGCAACAAAATCAGTGGGTAATATGGTTATTATTTCTGCCTTGACTGAGGTTTCTATTAAAGTAAACAAAGGACAATTACTTT
>JADGCN010000171.1 GCA_015228975.1 Magnetococcales bacterium | reverse complement strand
AGCGTTTTAACGGTCGAATCGCTGACATCCTGAAGACAATCATGTTCAGTTCATCCGAACAGATTGCATCTGCCCTTCAGAACTACGGGCGCATCTACAACCAGCACATTCCTCAAAGGAACCTGGGACATGTTGCGCCCATCCAGGCACTGAAACAGTGTCAGGGAAAAAGACCCGATTTGTTCGTAAAACTGGTATACAATCTGCCGGGTCTTGACAACAAAGCCGATGTGCTGGTGCCCTTCTTTAAAGTCAGGGAGATTATGTTATGATTGTGCTTGGTCTTCATTTTGGACATGATGCAAGTATCTCTTTGCTAGTGGATGGGGTGTTGATTGCTTTCTCGGAGATGGAACGCCTTTATCGTGTGAAACATGTGCAAGCATTGACATCACAAGATATATTATGTTTTTTGAACAGTAACAATTTAAGCCTTTCTGATGTTGATGTGTGCTCGATTGGGTCTGGAGAATATAACGAGTCTGGTCGTGGTAATCCATCTAGATTCCTTGATTTTTTTGGAGACATGGAGATAGGCAATAGGGATAAAATTCTTGGTTTCCCATGCACAAAGGAAATTTTTTCCCAGCAAGTTTTTGATCGCTTCAAAAAGCTCCTGCCTGCATCTCTCCCACACCCGTCGCGAATATTCTTTGTAGATCTTATGCCATACTATGAACATATAAACAACAAGCCAATTTCTCATGACTATATAGCCAATAGTGCAGTTATGGTAACTGGAGATGAGTTAAGGACTCGCATGTTACAACCCGCCCGGTTCAGTATTGCAGGGAGATCGCCAAAACGGGCTTTTTTTGTTTCACATCATGCAGCACATGCTCAGTATGCATTCTCATTCAGCCCATACATGAGAGCCTTGATAATTACAATAGACGGATTGTTCTCCAGTGGTTTCATGGGAGGTGGGATATATTTCGGTTTTGGTCAAAACATTTTTCCACAGGTTGCACACTATTCACCAGCTGGATTTATTTACGCTGCTCTAGGGCCATTGGTTCTTGGTCCGGATGGTATAGATATATCAACCCCAGGAAAGCTTATGGGGTTGTCCGCATATGGGTTTCCTGTATATTCTAGTGATCATTATATTAAAACTGGATATGAAATAGATAACGATCATAGCGGTGCGTTCACAGACGCAACCGGGAACAAGTCTTTCAAAACACCATTTCTCAAGAGTATATCTAGAGATTTTAGTGGGACCATGCAAGAGCTGAAGAAAATGTGGGATATGGTATCCGATCCGCCTGAAATGCATGGAAATATAGCTTCGAGTATTCAGGATATGTTTTTAAGGTCCGTTTCAAAGATTGTAGATTCTGCTGTTGTTTTCGCAAACAGGGTCGGTTTTACATATGATGGGATTTGTCTGTCTGGAGGAGCTTTCCTGAACTGTCCAACAAACTCACTATTGTATAATAAATATCACAATATTTTCATTCCTCCCGCTGTCAATGATGAAGGTATCTCACTTGGCGCGGCATTGATGTTCGATAATGGATTTAAGAAACAGAATGTTACACCTGGGATTGCCTATCTTGGAAAGAAGTATGATGTAGATGAGTTTATGAGAAAATTTGATGAATTTTCCGATGAATTAACGGTTGTTGCAGAAGGAGAGCTTGCTATTCATCGACTTGCACAAGAATTGCATGATGGGAAAACGAGTGGTTTTTTCTATGGGAGGGCAGAGATTGGACCAAGAGCTCTTGGGCATCGGTCTATTCTCGCGGGAACAAGTGACTGTCAGACCTCACTGCACGTAAACCGGATAAAGGACCGAGAGAAATGGCGTCCTTTTGCCCCAATCCTGACAGAAGAGATGCTGAATAAATTTTTTATTGGTGCCCCCTCGGACTCTTATTTTATGTTATTTAACGCCAAGGTCAGAAATTCATGTTTTGCGGCTGTTACGCATGTGGACGGAACGGCCAGGGTCCAGGTTGCCACTCCCGATTGTGGGCCTGTGTATGATCTGCTAAAAGTTTTTGGATCAATTTCTGGATATGAAATTCTTCTCAATACATCATTTAATGGGCGTGGTGAACCGATTGTTGAGACGCCCCGGGACGCATGCCAGGCATTCCTGAGAATGCCGTTGGACTACCTCTACCTTGAAGGATACCTACTTATTAAGAAACGCAGAATGAACTACTGATGGGTGCGTTGGTTATTCAACGCGATAGTAGCCATGATCAAAGCCGCATTTTGGGAGATATTTTATGTCGCAGATCAACGAAAATGAAATTTTTCTTTTTATTTGTGAACAATTACTTGGTGGTGTTAACCATTCAACCATTCGCTCGCATCTTCTATCAAAAGGTATACCGATTGCTTTGCTTGAAATCATATTTAAAAGAGCAGACGAATCACTTAGACATGAGCCGACACGCCATATAATCAGCGGTATATGCATTATGAAAAGGATGGGGATCTCAAAAGAACCAGAAAGGCATTTTCGACGTGCGATTGAACTTTCACCTGATAATGGGGCTGCATGGTGCTTGCTTGGAAGGTCCCTAAGGAATCAATTGCGTTATGTAGAGGCGTTGGCAGCATTTGAAAAATGTCTATCCATCGAACCAACAGACCATGCTGCATTAGAAGGAAAAGCCGCTTGTCTCAATGAGGTTTCTCCGTTTCACGGACAAGATACAGAGGTTAGGAATCGCCCTATTTACAGTCGATCTCCTGAAACACTTGAAACAATCATTGATCTCGACAAAGTACTATCGGAATATATTCTGCAGCATGTTGATGAGGATACAATTTCGCTGGGACACGCCACACGAGTCTTGACAATAGGTTCGTGTTTTGGAAGCAATGTCGCCAGGGCACTAGGGGCGAATGGTGTGGATTCTGAATATGTCTCTATTAGACAGGAAGACAGTAATACATTTCAAATTGTAGAAAGGATAAATGATGAATTAAACAAAAAGAACATGCAGGATAAATTTTCCTCTGAGATGCAGTCAGAAAATAGTTTTGAAACATCCCTGCGCAATGCCAATCTGTTGATATTTCCACTGGACGTTTCGACATGTTTTTTTGACACAGAAACCGGAGAACTGGTACAAAAGAATAACACGGAATGTTTAGTCGGACTCTCGAAGGGTAAGTATGTTTACCGCAACACAACTGTTGAAGAAAATGTCACAAACATATTGGCTATAATTGATACAATAAGATTCATAAATAAAAATTGCCAATTCGTTTTTTTGGTATCACCGGCTCTTACCCTGTTTACTTTGGGAAAAAGATCTATATTTGAAGCTGATTGCTTATCAAAATCAGTATTGCGCGTTGCCATAGAACAGGTTGTATATCTTAGGCCACGATGCATATATTGGCCGTCATTAGAGATTGTTCGCTGGCTTAGTGCTTATATTCCAGGCATGTATGGGAAAGAGGATGGTTCAGTTGCACATGTTTCTTTGGATGTTATAGATACCATGATGAGGCATTTTGTACGTATATTTTATAAATCGTTATAGGCACACAGTGCGGCATCAGGCTGCCATGTACGTCTTGCACGAACCTAATGGTATCAGTTTTCAAAAATTAATCCCCAGGCACCGTTAATGGATGCCGTCACATAAGGAGAAATTTGCATGGACATCAGCCAAAAACTTGTTTTTATTTTTATGGAAGCATTGGAGTTGCCTGCGGGGACTGACCCCAGGAGCGTTCGAAAAGTCAATCATAAGGGGTGGGACTCCCTGGCACATGCCACGCTCATCATGGCCATTGAGAATGAGTTCGATATTTCTCTCGATATCAAGGATTATGATCGCATCACATCCTTTGAGAGTGCCTTCCTGCTTATCACAGAAAAATGCGCGTGATCACAGCCAGTTTTGCTGCGGAAGTCACAGAGAAGAGCGCGGAGCAGTTTGCGAAGCTGTCGGGGGACTGGAACCCGCTCCACACAGATTCGGCATATGCTGCGTCGACCGATCATGGAAAAATTGTTCTCCATGGGGCCTTCTCAGCAGGTCTGGTCTCCCGGTTGGCTGGCATGGAATTGCCAGGGCGGGAATGTCTGCTGCACAGCATGCGGTTGCGCTTTGTGGCTCCTCTGTTCCCCCCTGCCACGTTGCTGGTGCATGGCAGGCTGGTCTCTGGCACAAGGGAAATGGGCAAGGTGGATGTAACGGTCTCCGACGCAACAAGCGGTAATTTGTATGTGGAGGCCAGCTATGAGTTCAGTCGCCATACCCAACGGGATGCCTATGAACAAAATAGCGCGTTTTCTGGAACGATTCGCGGAACACAACCGCTTATACTGGTAACAGGTGCCACGGGGGGGGTTGGAAGTGCACTGGTGGAGCAACTGGGAGAGCGCGCATTGGGTGTGTCGCGCCAGAAACATCCCCATCTGTTGTGTGTCGAATCGCTCGATAGGGTGGGTGACCTGTTGCAAGACCAGCCTCTGCTCGCCATTGTCCACTGTGCTTGGCCCCTGCCTGACAACCGCCCTCTGCTGGAGTTGCCTGATCCGCGTTCTTCTATTGATTATCAGGTCGCAGAGCCCGTGCGGCAAATTCAGGCTCTCGCTCGCCTGTTGTCGGTCAATGGAACAGAGAGGGCACCCTTGTTGTTGGTTGGTTCCTCCTTTGCCAAGCCGGGACGTCATAACTATCGCATGCCTCTATACAGTTTATCCAAATCCATGATTCCGGCACTGGTACAAATCCTGGCTGTCGAACTCTCGATCCACGGCAAGCAATGTATTGGGGTTGAGTTTGATGTAATCGCCGGCGGCATGAACCGCGCGCTAAACCGGGTGGCTCTTGCTGCCCACGCAGATCGTACGCTGTTTGGTTCTGTCCCTTCGCCGCAGGATGTTGCCGCACAAATCTGCTGGATTTTGGATAATCCGAACACCCTGGCCACCGGAGCCACTCTCACCCTGACTGGAGGGGCAATCCCATGAATTTTCTTGAAGCCAGCAAACTGTTGCGTACCTTCAAGGCGGAACGGAGCAAAAACTTGTTGCTGGTCATGTCCGGTACTGCCAATCAGATGGTTTTGTTTCTACGTGCCTATGCCGCAAGACGCCATACGCAACTTTCCGTGCAAACCATTGCCTTCGGAACGCTACAGCAATTCATTCTCTCTCCTTCTTCCGACAGTGGCGAAGAATTGTTCTTGCTGATGCCCTGGGATTTGGTTCCCAACGGGGATTGGCGCACCGGACTGCCCACGGCGAAAGTCGATGCAAAGCAGATGTTGGTCAAGGCAGAACAGTGCATTGCCCACTTGCGACAACGGAAAAATGCCCGGTTTGCCTACCTGCCTGCCCCCATCTTGCCGATCTTTGCCAACGACAAGGAGGTGGGCCTGTTGGAAGCCGCTCTCCTTGGCTTAGTTCGGCAATTGGATGCTCACATCCTCCACCCGGAACTTTTCTCTTTCGGCAGCTATCTTTCTACGGGTAGTCCCGTTGGCGGCGCACACATGGGCCGTTTGGCGGAACAGCTAGATCAGTTGCTTCGTGCGAGAAAGGCCGGGTATGGCAAGGTCCTGGCGACCGATCTGGACAACGTATTGTGGGCAGGGTTGGCCGCAGACGAAGGGGCCAACGGCGTCTTGGCGGGACCCGAAGGAAATGGTTTTCCCCATTATCTGTACCAAAGCTATCTTAAATGCCTGAAGCAGAATGGTATTCTTCTTGTCGCTGTCAGCCGCAATGACGAAATGGTTGCTCGTGCCCCGTTGCAAACAGGGAATCTTCTGCTCACGGAAGATGATTTTATTACCATTGCGGCCAGCTACGATGCCAAATCAGCTCATATTCGTGCCATTGCTGCGCAACTGAATCTGGGGTTGGATGCTTTTGTCTTTGTCGATGACAATCCGGTCGAATTGGCTGAAGTATCGAGTGCGTTGCCGCAGGTCACCTGCCTGCAGTTTCCCGAAGCGGCGGATCTCCTACCTGATCTGTTTGCAACCATGGCACGCTGTTTTCGCCGGGAGACTATCAGTCAGGAAGATCGGGAGCGCACGATCCTCTATCGCCGTCGTACGGCCAGCATGCCACTTCCTAATAAGAGAGGAGCTGATCTGACTGCCTTCCTCAGTACTTTGCGGATGACTCTGGAAATTACTGATCGCAGCCGTGGCGACCGTGCGCGTGCCGTGCAATTGATCAACAAGACTAATCAGTTCAATTTGAATGGCCGGCGTTTTGAAGATCGGGAGATTGAAGAAATTCTCGTAGCGGGAGGACGACTGCTTACTGCCAGCCTCTCAGATAGCATGGGCAGTCATGGTGAGATCCTCGCATTTCTTGTGTCATCCACAGGGGATGTGGTGGCTTGGGTCATCTCCTGCCGTGTTTTCCAACGTCGCGTGGAGCACGCCTTTTTGGCATGGTTGTCCAACCAGCCATCACCACCACATACTTTCATTTTTCAAGCAACAGAAAGGAATAAGCCATTCATGGAATTTGCTGATGATGCAGCTTTTTCCTCTACTGCCAATGGTTGTCTTGACTTTGACTGGAAAATGTTTGCCACAACCCATGCATCTTCCCTTAATTTATTCAGTATCTCATGCGGCTCAATCCCCCCCCCTGTGTGACATTGATGTGTGATACACTGGACACTTGATACTCGATGTTCGAGTTTTTTCCCGCTTGACAGGTTTTCCGGCAGGTCTTGGGGAGGGAAATGCGTAGATTGCTGTATCCTTGCGCACTTGTCCTATGACGTGCATGCCTGACTTTGCGGCAAAGAGTACCAAAGCGGCGCGCATGAACCATGCGTCCAACAGCAAGGTAACATTCTGAAAAATGCCATCCATGGCGCGCAGCAAGGTTTTGGCAATGGTAAGTTTTGGGGTATTGCCGGTGGCGCGGATCAGGCGTGCCAGAATGGG
>JADGCN010000170.1 GCA_015228975.1 Magnetococcales bacterium | reverse complement strand
TGACGGTGCTAAAAGCTGACCGGCTAAAGCCGGTGGTTTGAACCTTCC
The DNA here is from genome assembly GCA_015228975.1 of Magnetococcales bacterium. GTDB lineage: Bacteria > Pseudomonadota > Magnetococcia > Magnetococcales > UBA8363 > UBA8363. The sequence continues at coordinate 6,864 of JADGCN010000170.1, read as the reverse complement.
GCATGGAAAATCAGCCACTCAAAGTGGTACACTATGGCCGAACAGCCCTGGTACACTTTGGGCGGCTATTGACAAGACTGACGGGGCTCCCAGTGCCACCATCGACAACGAACCATCGGTGACAGCGGCCAAGGCCCTGGAAACTGACGAAACTCCCAGCGCCACCATTGACAACGAACCATCGACGCCCACAACGATTGAAACCAACAGCGACTTTGAAACTGAAGTCATCGCCGCCGAACAGGCCATCGCCAAAGCACCGAGGACCAGGGACAACACCAAGAAGGCCAAGGTCATTGAAATGCTCAAACGTCCGGAAGGAGCGACCGCCGCCCAGATCGCCGAAGCAACCGGGTGGCAGGGGCACACGATATCGTGGGTTTCTCTCCATCGCCAAAAAGAAACTGGGACTGGTGATTACCACCAGCCGGATGCGGATCGTTGGCCCGAACCAACAGGGCTCGCCAGGATCAATGACCACTTACTACGCCAAATGACGAACCCAACCCAAATCACCCGGCTGGCATTCAGCCTGTTCGCTTGCCAGCCGGAGTGTCTTGGTTTACGATATATTAATCATTGACATTTAAGGATTACATCATGGCCACAAATGTTCATCTCACACCAGAACTCGAATCCTTTGCACGCGGTTGTGTGGAAAGCGGGCGCTATAACAACGTCAGCGAGGTTGTCCGTAGCGCGTTACGTCTGCTCCAGGAAGGAGAAGAACGGAAGGCTCGGTTCAATACCATGCTGGATGCCGTCCGCCTTGAGGCAGAAAGGAACGGTGTTCATGAAGCAGCCGATGTGCTTGCGGAAGTGGACAGGATCATTGCACAACACCCCCAATGAAACCAGCTCAATTATCTCCTCAAGCGCGCCGGGACGTGCTGTGATGATGTCGCGAAACTTGTTTGGCCAGTTTGCTGGGATAACTCCCCTGAGCCATCTCAGTAGAGAGCCAGAAAACGTTCCCGGGTTCGCTGATGGTCCGCATTTACAGACATGTGGCGCAGTTCTTCCAGGGATTGTCCCTACCGAGCAAATTCCACCGTCAACATGTCACACCTCCAGGTTAATGAAAGTCACATGCCGATCATGCGCGATTTTTAACAAAAAAACTACGTATCCCATGCTGGGTGCGGTTTAATGAAACTATGGTAGGCCACCAAGCAAAAAAGGGAGGCGATAGATTGTTTAGATCGGCACGTACAGTTCGGCAAGTTTGGCTGGAAGAGGTATTTTTGTATTTTTTCCGAGGTACCAGTAACGCATGCCATATCGTTCCAGGGTAACGAAATGGGCCAAGCAGGGTAGTTGGCTAATTTCTTTGAGCCAGGGGTTGTTCAATTCGGTGACCACCATTCCAACTTTCATTTCCGGTATGACACTGCACAGCTTGTCCGGGGCGTCGGGAAGGCGTTTTTGGCCGCTGATATAATCGAGGATCGTATTGCGTTTTTCGACTTCCTCCTGACCCATGGCGTGGGTCAACCACTCATTGTGTATTTTGTTGACGGTTACCTGCGGGGGAGAGTGGCGCATGGTAGACATATAACTTGCCACGTACTCTGTGGCCAGTACTGTACTTTCTGGGGGCGTCAGGGAGCTTGCCAGTTGGGCGGCTTCAAACACGGGGGACGGTAGCCGGTATCCTGGTGGGTGAAAAGCGACAAAATTGGCTTGGGTAAGGATGAGACGGCGGTGGAATTCCTGGTTGCCATAATGGGTTGCCAGAGCCAAGTTAACGCACAGGAGAAGGTTGGCAGCAACATTGGTGAGGCGTGTTCCACCCCAGTGGATTAGGGCCAGGATCCCGGTCACTCCAAGTGCAGGGGGCCAGATCCCCCCCCACTGGGTGGCCCATTGAGTGTTCATGGCCAGGGCTCCGATCAAGAGTATCATGAGAAAGAAGGGGACAGGCCCCAAGGGTTGTACACCACGCCACAGCAGGAAGGATCCCGACAGGGTGACTGCTGCCAGGATGGGGAGGGGCGGTATGAGAAACAGGCGCCAGTAGAGGGAGGTTCCTGTGAGTTGCCGCATTATGAAAGGTTGTGTCAAGGGATTAAAGATGATCAGCATGAAAAAAAAGCTGAATCCCAGGAGAAATCGCCGACTGGCTGGAGAGGGTACCAAGGTCCAGCCTCCTATTAAGGCGAGCAACGCCAGCCACATGTAGGGCCCGTCTCCGAAGGCTTTACCAAAATTATTGTCTAAGTTAAGGGGGCGGGCGAGGTAGCTCTGCATGAAAGGCACCATTGTGGTTTTGACGTGGAACCCCATGCCCAGGAGGTAGGCGGAGGAGGCCAGAGAGCTGATCAGGTTGAGGGTGCTTTTTTTGTCGATACGCCACATGGCGAGGGAGGAGAGCATCACAGCGGTGGGGGCCATGAAGAGACCCGAGGAGGAGAACCCCAGGGCTGCCACCTGGGCCAGCACCAATTGTAGCCATGTTTTTGGCCGGGGCTGCTGCATAAAGTCCATGGTCAGGAGCATCAGTAGCGGCATCATGATAGCAATAAGGATTGTTTTGCCGTATTGCAACATGACAAAGGCGAAGGCGCTGTGACTACCGCGAACTTCTCCACCCAGGAAGAGTAGAAAAAAGATGGCCAGGGTGACAATTTGCAACCAGTATCTGGGGAAAAGGCGTGCTGCAAGCAGGGTATTGGCTGCTACGATGAGAAAGGCGAAGAGAGGCGGCAGGATAACATGGGCGACAAAGATGGGTTCTCCATCCCACAGGAGGGCAGGTAAGGAATAGAAAAGTTCGTAGGTTGAGAGGCGGTAGGCCTCGGTGAGCATCGGTTGATGGGGTCCGAACAGCATGCCGTTATGGCTGAGCAGGGGTTGATCTGGAAAATCCACGCTCCGGGTGGCGAATGATAGAAAGATACGATCATCGATATCGGGTCGGTGGCCGTACAGGGTGATGAGGATGACCAGGAGTGCCAGAAGCAGGAAAACCAAGCGGTGACTGAAGGTTTCCCTGGGTTGGATCGGTAGTGGGGGGACGGGGGATTCTCCAAGGTTTTTAAACCACATGGCACCGAGAAAAAGGGAGGCCAGGATCCAGAGGAGCCCAAAGCGACCGTTGGGGGAGAACGTCTGTAACCCCTGAAAGGTTGTCACCAAAGCCGCAATCAGTACCAGGATGCGAAGGTGTTCTGGTGGCACGTGCTGGACGACGTGCTGGGTCAAGGAATCGTTCTTTTTTTCCGGGGAATGGCGGAGGAGAGAATAGAGCAGCACAGCCATTACTGGTACCATGGGAGACCAGGCTACCAGGGTGGAGAACGTGGATTGGAGAACGAAGACGTGGAAATGGCAGTAGAGGGTCCAGAGGGCGAAGAGAACACAGAGGAAACGCACAAGGCGATCCAAGGAGGAAAGAAGACTCCAAGGTGCGGGAGAGGGTCGGTTATGAAACATCAATAAGGGCCTGTGTTTCAGTAATAATAGATGGTTTATCAGCAATGTTCTCGTTTTTTCTTCGTGCCAGGATAAACAATTGGTGTCCCAACCATGGTACATTAAGGTGAAACACCAGATAGACGAGATGGGAGATGAGTTTTTCCATCCAGCCATAGGGGCGGGTGGAACAGAACCTCTCTGTTGTTTTCTCTGGGGAGAGGTTGATGAGATATTTGTAGAGGTTGAAGAAGGGAAATCCCCATGCCTCGGCACGGATAACCTGCATACCAGACGCCTGGAGAGCTGTTTCCATTTCCTGCCGTGTCAAATGACGCACATGCCCGACATGGCGGTCGATGGGAAACAGGGGGCCGGTGGGAACGGTGATGATGAGGTGTTTCCCGGTCATGCTGACAAGGCCTTCGATGGTTTGCAGGTAATCCTGGCAGTGTTCCACCACCTCGGAGCAGATGACGGTGTCGAAACGATGTGGCAGAACCTGCCTGTTGAGATCCAGGAACTCAAAGTTAATGTTGGGATAGCGTTTGCGGTTATCATCAATGACAGGCTGTGACACATCGGCACCGTACAGCCGACATTGGGGTGCCAGCTTGGAGATTTCCTTCAGTAACATAGCGTTGCCGCACCCAACATCCAGCAAGCTGGGGATTTCCCCTAGTTCGCGAAGCCAAGCCAGGATCCTTTTGCGCCGTATTCTGGGAGCTGGGGAGAAAGTAAACTGTTGATCCCATTTTACGCATTCAAGATCATAGAACAGGGCGGCATCCCTATCTTGGGGCATGGTGTTTTACCTCGAATTGATCCAGATGCAATGGTGCCATGCCGCAAGCCTTCCTTAAGCTAACCAGCGGGAGACCGGGACACCGAAACCGGCTTTTGTCTGATGGAGGATATCCTTGGGTAATCGGCCCGCAAGGCTTTTCTTGAGCAAATTCTTTTTTTGCAGGCTCCGTGTTTTATATCTTATCGGCAACGCAGCGGCAAACTCCACCGTGCGGTAATCCAAAAAGGGGTCTCTAGCTTCCAGTCCGTGCGCCATGGTGGCTCGGTCCACTTTGACCAGGATGTCGTCTACCAGCCAGGTACGGATATCCACGTACATGGCCTGATCCAGGAAATGGCAATCGGCGACCTGGAAGATGGCGTTCCAGGCTTCCAAGGCTTCCCCTTCGCTTGTGATGGGCAGTTTGTTGCGAAAGTGGGGGGCCAGATCCCACCAGGTTTCCTGCCGCTGTCGACCATCCTGGTCGAGGAGGAGAAAATGACCCGCCTGAAGTTTTCGCACCCCTGCCAGCATGGAAGTGGCTCCCAGGGTGTAATTGAGGGAAAAGTATTGACTCAACCCGTCGGGATCTATGTTGCGGGGCACCTCTTCGTCAGCCAGAAGGGCTTTGAATTCGGAGCCGAAGACAATGCCGCCCCGTGGCAGGAGATGGTAGTAGAGGTTTTTTTTTCCCAAGCGATCCCGGGCCAGAAAGAATGTTTTGGCGGTTCGGTCCAAGAGTGCCAGGGCGAACATGCCGTTGAAGCGTTGCAGGCAGGCCACCCCCCAAACTTTCCAGGCTTCCAGGATCACTTCGGTATCGCTGTGGATTCTGAAGGCAGCGCCAAGATTTTCGAGTTTCCGGCGCAGTTGCAGATGGTTATAGATTTCGCCGTTGAAGACGATGATCAGGCGTCCCGTGGCATCCTGGAGGGGGTGATGGCTTTCCGGTTTAAGGTCAATGATTGCAAGCCGTCCGTGCCCCAGGCCGATGACCCCGTCCACCACGATAGCACCATAGTCCGGGCCGCAGTGGGCCAAGCGATGGGTCATCCGTTCCAGGACTGGAATCTGCGGTGGCGGATCCCAGGAGAGGCGTCCGGCTATGCCGCACATGGGGGTATCTCCGGGGTGAAAGTCATCGACGTCGGCCCGGATCCACGATGAGGTGGGCCAATACGCCAAAAAAGAGCGTTTGCAATCCGAAGAGCAGGAGTCCCAGGACGAGAAAGACGTGCTGTACCGGGCGTTCGTACTCCCCCAGGAGAAAATGGATGAATTCCACCAGGAAAAGGAGCCCTCCAGCACCGAGAAAAAAGCCCCCCAGGGGGCCAAAGACTCGGAGGGGTTTGACGGCTACCAATACGAGGAAAATCTGCGGCAGCACCTTGAAGGGGTACTTGAGGGAAATGAAGGAGCGTCCCGTGGTACGTTTGCGAAAGGATACCGGAACATGGGCGAAACGCATCCCTTTGCGGTAGCTATCCACCAGGATTTGCTGGGTGTAGTTGTAGTCTCCAGGCAGGTAGAAGCAGTGCAGGTAGTCTCGTCCCAGGGCGATGATGCCGGGTTGACTATCCTCCAGGGGCCAGCGGGTCAGCCAGCGCATGAGTCCGGTGAAGGCAGCGTTGCCCCAGCGGCGCACCAGGGGCATTACATAGTCGATGCGCTGATGGCGGTTGCCGTAGACGATGTCTGCCTTATTTTCAAGGATGGGGGTGATTAATGGCAAAATGTCCTCGGGATCGTGCTGCAGGTCGGCGTCAAATTTGACGGCGATATCAAAATCTCCCGTTTCAGCGAAGGTCAATCCCGAACGTATTGCGGCACCCAGTCCAAGATTGACATGGTGGCGGATGACTTGGTCGACGCCCGCTTCGGAGGCCAGATCGCTTGTCCGGTCTTGTGATCCATCATCCACCACCAGTATATTGAATTCCAGTCGGTGATTTTGCCAGTCTGACCGTAGGGATTTCAGCGAGTTAATGGTTTGGACGATGGATTCCTCTTCGTTATGGGCCGGTATGATGACAATTACCCGGGTTATCCGGCTCCCTTTGATGTTTGCCTTGTCATCTACCATGCCAGTTTTCCACTCAGTGTTGCATCAGATTTGGTCAAAAATAGGTAGGAAAGAACGTGTTTTCCCGGTTCCGAACCGTGCCCAGGTTGTGTTTTTTCGCGTAGACTCAGGGCAACCGGACACCTGAAGATCCCAGTTTGGTCGAAAGACTGTCATACTAAGGTTCTGACATTATTATTGCAATGATTTTGTATAACTATTCAGCTCCCCTACCATGCTTTTGGCAGGGGCTGAGCTGGTCAGAGAGATGTCATGAAGTTCGGCCATTTTCCTTCCCGCAGGCTCAAAGAAGTTGGCGGCCCCTCTCTCAAGTGTTCGTTTCCAGCCGCCAATACGAGTTCATCCATGTAATGATAAACACCTGAATTTTCGTGCATCTCAACGATATCATTCCACAGATCCTCCTGCAAGGCATAATCACGTTGATAGGGCGGAACCAGATAACTTTTCCCATTTCCTAACAAATCAAAAAGCGTCGCCGTCCTGGTCTCAAGAAGATCCCTCTTAGTTCTACTTTGTCACATTCGGCCTTGATCATCGTTTCGGCCAAAGCGCATGGAAGATGCTTCGGCTCCGTCTG
>JADGCN010000016.1 GCA_015228975.1 Magnetococcales bacterium | reverse complement strand
AAAAAGGCAACCGTCATCCCCGCGAAAGCGGGGATCCAGAAGCTACAAACGCCGAACTGGAAATGTGACAAAGTAGAATTAAGTGCAAGTACCTGCACATCTACCAATACCAGATTCACCCTGTTTTCGGATTCATGGGTACCAGGATGCAGACTTGGTTTCCGTTCAACGAGCAAATTTGCATCAACGGTCGGGAAAGGTCACTACCGGAATCCTTGGCCTTGATCATCGTTTCGGCCAAAGCGCATGGAAGATGCTTCGGCTCCGTCTGGATTCCCGCTTTCGCGGGAATGACAAACGACTGCAATCTCAGGAGATTTTTTCATCATTCCCGCGAAAGCGGGAATCCAGAATGAGTCGGCACGGACGAAACGATGATCAAGGCCGAATCCTTCAGATAGAAGCATCGCAAATTCGGCGAGATTTCAGATCAATTAACCAAAAATCTTTATTCTTGAGAATCAGAAACTTATTGAATGATGGAGTGACAATTTTGCCTTCGTTGATTATCCATGCGGAAGGTTCAAACCACCGGCTTTAGCCGGTGGTTGTTTAGTCACTGGATGACATTATTGCATTGTGACCTCCATGGTGAATGGGAACCACTATTACAACTTTGAACACCTGGCACGATCCCCCCATCATGATTTCTCTTCTGCATCGCTGGCGGCTCTCCAAGGCAATCCGTACTCTCGATAGCGATGAACCTGTTCACCTGACCTTGGGCAACCTGTACATTTTTCCCGAACTAAGCGGCTTGGGTTTTGCGGTGACTTCGGTCATCATGATCATCGGTTTTTTAAATTTTGCCATCAATCCCGCCATCCTCATGGGTTGCCTGCTGGGTTCCTTGCTGTGGGTCTCCTTGATTCATACCCATCGCAATCTGCTTGGGCTGCAAGTGAGAGCAGCGCCTGTGACCCCGGTATTTGCAGGGGATCCGGCACACATAGGTTTGTGGATCCGGGAGAGTGGGCGGCGTCCCCGCTATGGTTTGTCCCTCAAGGTGCCGTTGGTCAGGGTATCTTCAACCCCCGTCGATCTCGCGGCTGGTGCCCATGGCTTGATTTCCGTGCCCATTCCAACGTCCAGGCGTGGTTTGCTGCAACCGGGACGATTGACCTTGGTTTCCCATTATCCCCTGGGTTTGATGAGGGTCTGGACCCATGCCAAACTGGCCCAGCCGATCCTTGTCTATCCCAGACCGGAAGCGCGTGCGGTGTACCCCCAATCCCGGGAAGGGCATTCCCGATACGGGGAACAGGGACCGGGAACTCAGGGTGATGATTTTACCGGTCTGACCCCCTGGCAGCCCGGGGATTCTCCAAAAAGCGTCCATTGGAAGGCATCGGTGCAGCAATCGTCTTTGGTTGTCAAACGCTTTGGCGGCAGTATTCCAGAAAAAAACTGGCTCCGATGGGAGGATGCCGGATTATCGGAAAGAGAAGCAGTCTTGTCACGCCTGTGCCGCTGGGTGTTGGATGCCGAGGCGGGACAAACCCCTTATGGGTTGGAAATACCCGGGGTGACCATCATCCCAGGTCATGGCCTTGACCATGCCAGGCGCTGCCTGGAGGCTTTGGCATTGTTTCCCGGATCATGATGGTTCCAATGGACTCTTCGACGCAACTTCATCACCGGATACTGGCCTGGAGCTGGATGGGGATCCTGGTGACCCTGTTGCCCCATCTGTTCCACATTCCGGTCGTATTGTCCGCCGGGTGTATGGTCGTAATGATGTACGGATTGTGGTCTCTGTTACTGCGGCGGCGGCCTTGGTTTCCCAAGATGTGGGTCAAAATCATCCTGATGATCGTGAGTTTGGTTGTCATCATCAAAAATTCGGGCGCAACGTTTTCCAGCGAACCAGCCACCGCCTTTCTCGTGGTGCTGGCGATACTCAAAGTATTGGAAATGCGCCGAACCCGTGATGTTCATGTCGTTGTCCTCCTCTGTTTTTTCCTGCTCGCGGCCCAGTTTTTTTACGCCCAATCTTTGCTGTATACCCTCTATGCCGTCGCTGTAACCCCCTGGTTGGTCGCGGTATTGATGATCTCTTTTCGACCAGAAGGATCCTGGAAAAAGTATTGGCTTGAGGCCGGTATCGTGATCGGTCAATCGTTGCCATTGGCGATTGTGGTGTTTTTATTGATTCCCCGCTTCAGCCACCCTTTGTGGAGCATTCCCAGTCAATCGGAGACCGCCACTACCGGCCTGGGGCTATCCATGACCCCTGGTTCCATCAGTCGTTTGATTCCTTCGGATCGGGTGGTACTCCGGGCCACTTTTCAAACACTGCCCCCCAAACCGGCGGAAATGTATTGGCGGGGTCCGGTACTGTGGCGTTTGACAGGGGAAACCTGGCGTGCCCTGGATGTCCCTTTACCGGGTTCGCCGGCACCCTTTGCCGTACGCAGCAAGCGGTGGGTGCAAGAGATTACGCAGGAACCGGGTTCTCTGCCCCTTCTGTTCGCCCTCGACTATCCCGATCAAGCTCCCGATGGGGCGCGGCTCAACCGGGATCGCCAAATCGTGGTGGCCAAGCCGGTTTCGTCGGTACGGCGATACACGGTGGTATCGCATGCCGCGACCCAGGATTTCGGAACGCCCCTGGAACACGAACAACGACTGGCCCTTGCCTTGCCAGCGACGGGCAATCCCCGAGCGCGGCAGCTCGCAGCCGACTGGCGATCCCGGGATGCCCAGCCCTGGGAGATCGTGCAATTGGGGCTTGATTATTTCGCCATCGAACCTTTTACCTACACCTTGATGCCCCCATCCTTGGGGAAGGATGCCATCGATGGTTTTTTGTTTGTTACCCGACAGGGGTTTTGTGAACATTTCGCCGGGGCCTTTACATTTTTAATGCGGGCGGCGGGGGTCATGGCCCGCGTTGTCACAGGCTATCAGGGGGGGACCTTCAATCCTTTAGGAAATCATGTGACTGTCAGGGATGCCGATGCCCATGCCTGGGTCGAGGTTTGGCTGCCGGGGCATGGTTGGGTTCGGGTGGATCCCACGGCTGTCGTGGCACCCGTTAGGGTGGAACAGGGGATGGAAGCCGTTGCCGCCCGGGAACCGGATGCCTTCCCTGTTTCGGATCACTCCGGCCTGTTGTGGCGACCGTTGAGACAGTTATGGGATTGGGTGGAGTATGATTGGAACCGTCTGGTGATCGGTTTTGATAGCAGCAAGCAACACAAGTTCTGGTCGGCATTGGGTTGGACACACCCCGAATCGTGGGAGTTGATAGTAACCCTGGTGTTGGCAATTGCGCTATTTCCCTTTTTTTGGGCGTTGTTTGCCCGGATAATGCCGGCTTTCCGAGTACAGCGGGATCCCTTTCAGCACTTATACGGGCGCTTTTGCCGCAAGCTTGCCAAGGCGGGTGTGCCACGGCACCCTTGGGAGGGACCGTTGCGCTATGGCGAACGTGCGGCGACATTGTTGCCGAAAGATGCCCGGGATATCGTCTTGATTGCCAAAATCTGTTCCCAGTGGCGTTATGAACACCCACTGGCCTCCGATAAACGGGCCCACTTGAAGAGTAAAATCCTGGGGTTTAACCCGGGTAACCAGGGATGATTGCAAGCATGCGTGTTGTATTGGCATTTTTGCTGGCGGTGTTTGTTTCCGGCACCACCCCCCTTGCCATTCAGTGGAGTGAGCATGGTTTGGGATTGTTTTTCACCGTCTCGGTTCGCATGACCCTGGGATTGATGATCTGTCTGGCATTGATCTGGATCCTGCGCATTCCCATGTTGAGACACGATCAGGCCCTGCGGGCCTACCTTGTCGGCGGGTTGGGTTTTTTTTGTGGGATTACATGCAGCTATTGGGGCCTGCAACTGATTCCATCGGGCTGGTCTTCGGTACTCTTTGGCTTGAGTCCCATGTTCAACGGTTTTATCGCCAGGCGATTGTTGGCGGAACCATTCGGTTGGAATCGTGTGTGCGGTTCGCTGTTGGGTTTGGCCGGATTGGGGCTGGTATTTTTTCAGGGGATCCGGGTCGATTTCGCCAACAACGGCTTGGGCGTGGGGATCATGGTTGTCGCCGTTGTCATTTTTTCGCTGACAACGGTTACCATGAAAAAAATCGGCCATCAGATCCACCCCCTGGCCATCACCACCGGCTCTCTCATGGTCATGACCCCCTGTTTTTTCATCAGTTGGTACGGAACGCAAGGGATATTACCCACCACCATTGCGCCCAGAACCTTGGGGGCCATTCTCTATCTGGCCTCGTTTTCCACAGTGATCGGTTTTGTCTCGATGTATTATCTGTTGAGCCGGGTTGATGCCTCGGTAGCGGCACTTCCCAACCTGCTGGCCCCCCTGTTTGGCGTGTGGTTGGGAGTGGTGTTGAACGGAGAACAGGTGCAACCCGTGTTTTTGGCGGGTGCTTTCCTGGTTTTGCTTGGTTTGAGCATCTTCCAATGGGGCGGGTGCTTGCGGCGGAAACGGGTCGGAGGCGTGGATTCCTGTTAGACCCGTTTCACGAAATCACCATGGATTCGTCGGCTGGTGCCAGGGCGAAACCCTGACGCATCCATTCCAGTACGCCACCAATCAATTCACAAGCGGCGAATCCATGTTCCAGAAAGGCTTGCAGGGCAATTTCCGTCCTGGGTCCCGAACGACAGATTAAAATATAGCGCAAGTCGGGATTGAACTTTTCCGGATGGAAGAGACGTTGAAAACATTGGCGAAAAATGGAAGTGTCCTTCCTGTTGGCCAAGTTATGATCGTTGGGGAAAAGGTAGGAACCCGGGATGATGCCCTCGCGTTGTTCGGAGGCGCATCGTATGTCCAGGAGCATGACATTAGACGGGTTGCTGGTAACGACCGTATGCAACTGCTCTACCGAGATCATCTCATTGAAAACCGCTCTTTCGATGATTTTTTCCACTTCCTGTCCGTGAGGGATATCCATAAGCCTGTCTACGGTTGTGTTTGGGGGTGGACGAATGGGCCGATGCAACGCGACATTTGGGACGGCATTTCAAGAGGGTTTTGAAGTCATGAACGGTTTGTACTGGGTATCCACATGGTTGATGTGGTTGGTGATCCACTCCATCAAAAACATTTTGACCGCACCGATTGCTTGAAACTCCCGGTTTTTTACCTTGATCTTCAACTCCGCCAGCATGTTGACCAGGAGTTGATGTTGTTCCAAATGTTTGGCCAGGGTGGGATAATCGATTTTGGCCAGGGCCAATTCTTCCTCCTTGAAATGGCTGCTGGTGTATTTTTCCAGACGACTGAAAATAGCATCCACCTGATCCCATTCATCGGGGAACGGGGTGCGCAGTCGAAAGCGGGAACACAGACGGGTGAATTCCTGCACGTAAAAGAGCAGTCGCTGGTGATCCTTGTTGAATTGTTCGACACCCACATCGGATACCGAAAGGTTGCCCATCTCCTTCTCCTCGATAAAGCCTTCACACTCCACCCCTTCACTGCATGTAGATATTTTACCACACTGTGACGAAAATGCAAATTACTCGATCTTTATTTGGCATTTTTTCATTTTTGCCAGGACTGGTCTGGATTTGCCCGCTTGTGGTAACCTTGGGCGCGTAATTGTTTGGGCAATGTGCCGGTTCCACCACTTTTTGCGACAGGAAGGGCTCGAAGCAATGGCTTTGGTTAACCGTTATCCTCAATGGAAAGCTCTTGAAACCCACCGGGATCAGAATGCCCGGATGACCATGCGTGAACTTTTTGCCAAGGATCCCGGGCGGTTCCAAACTTTTTCCTTGCGCCTGGAGGAGATGCTATTCGACTATTCAAAAAATTGTGTCACCAGCGAAACCATGAAATTGCTCATGGATTTGGCTCGGGCATGTGACGTTGAGGGGTGGCGGGAACGGATGTTCACCGGGGACATCATCAATAACACCGAAAAACGTGCCGTGGGCCACGTTGCCCTGCGTCGCCAGTCGGATGAACCTTTCCAGGTGGCTGGCAAGGATGTCATGCCCGAGGTGCGGGCCGTCCTCGATCACATGAAACAATTTTGCCATGATGTGCATCGGGGGGTATTCAAGGGACATACCGGCAAGGCAATGACCGATGTCGTCAACATTGGCATCGGCGGTTCCGATCTGGGGCCGGTGATGGTGTGCGAAGCCCTGAGGCCCTATGCCCATAAAAGCATTCAGGTCCACTTCATTTCCAATGTCGATGGCACCCATGTTGCCGAAACACTGCGGCGTCTCAACCCCGAGACCACCCTCTTCATCATTGCCTCGAAAACATTTACCACCCAGGAAACCATTACCAACGCTTTGTCGGCGCGCTCCTGGATCGTGGATCGTTTTGGTGAAGCGGCGGTAGCCAAACATTTCGTGGCTCTCTCCACCAACGCCCAAGAGGTGGCCAAGTTTGGCATCAATACCGAGAACATGTTCGGATTTTGGGATTGGGTTGGGGGGCGCTACAGCTTGTGGTCGGCGATTGGACTCTCCATCGCATTGGCAGTCGGTTTTGACAATTTCATGGCCCTGCATGCGGGCGCCTACGCCATGGACCAGCATTTCCGTACCGCTCCTTTGGAAAAAAACATGCCCGTACTCAAGGCCATGTTGGGTATCTGGAACCATAATTTTTTGGGTGCTGAAAGTTTTGCCGTCCTACCTTACGATCAATATCTCCATCGTCTGCCAGCATTTTTGCAGCAAGCCGACATGGAGTCCAACGGCAAGTGTGTCGCCCGCGATGGTGAGGCGTTGCAGGTGGCCAGTGGTCCGATCCTGTTTGGCGAGCCGGGGACCAATGGCCAGCATTCGTTTTACCAATTGATGCATCAGAGTACCCGTGTGGTCCCTGCCGACTTTTTGGCTTCGGTTTTGACCCACAATCCCATTGGTGACCATCATCCCATCCTGTTGTCCAATTTCTTTGCCCAAACCGAGGCATTGATGCGTGGGAAAACGTTGGATGAGGCGCGTGCGGAACTGCAAAAACAGGGTGTTGCCGGTGACGAGCTGGAATTTTTAAGTCGGCATAAGGTATTTCCTGGCAATCGTCCGACCAACTCCATCCTGGTCAAACAGTTTGATCCCCATACCTTGGGGATGATCATCGCCCTGTATGAACACACCATCCATGTTCAGGGCATGGTGTGGGGAATCAACTCCTACGACCAGTGGGGTGTGGAGTTGGGCAAACAGTTGGCCAAACAAATTTTGCCAGAATTGGTTTCCAAGGAAACCATTGCCAGTCATGATGCCTCCACCAATGGTTTGATCAACTACTATAAACAATTGAAAGGGTGATTGGTCATTGTTGATCACATGACTTGGATGGATAAGGTCGGTTGATCCACGAGATTATACTGTGCGCGGCCATAAATGACGCTTTTCCAACGTGGTGCCAAGCAAGATGGAATGGTGCTTCGTGATGGCCTTGATCATCGTTTCGGCCAAAGCGCATCGAAGATGCTTCGGTTCCGTCTGGATTCCCGCTTTCGCGGGAATGACAAACAACTGTAATATCAGCGTTTTTTTCGTCATTCCCGCGAAAGCGGGAATCCAGAACGAGTTGGCTCGGACGAAACGATGATCAAGGCCTGCGTGATATTCCGAAACCGTCATTTATGGCCGCGCACGGTATCGTTGCAGCGCTGTCGCTCTAGGTGACAAACGGTTGCAAAAAAGTTGCAATTAGATTACCGACCTGTTAGCATGATAGTTTGATGAATTTGCGGTATTTTATCCGTGGCTTCCACAGGTTCGGATAGGCGAACGCATCAAAGGTATACAGGTAGGCTATATTATGAACGGACGATTGTATACAACCTGTCGATTTGTCTGTAAATTCCAGAGGAACTATTATAATCTTTGGTAGGGATACATCAGAACGGACAAAGGATCGGAGACAGGATAATGTCAAAAATGTTTATCGATAAAAGTACTTTGGGGTCTCCCTATCGGGTCAGCTATAACGCCATCCGAAACGTTGGCGATCCCACCTTGGATGGCCATCACCATGATATCCTCTCCCTCCTCATCCATTTGGCAGATCTTTTAAAGAAAAGAAGGTGGGAGCCGAGCAACCAGGAAGTCAGGGTGCATACCATCGATCTCTTTATGAGAATACGAGACTCTCTGGCGCAACATTGCGAAATCGAAGAGAACTTGATGCGCCAAAAAGGCTATCCCCTGCTTAAGGAACATCAGGAAGAACACGATCTCCTCCTGGTTCGTCTGGACGGCTTCATTTACCATTGCCGCCGTCACGGACACCCCTCTTTCCGGCTGGTTAAAGTTTTATTCGCGTTTGGTTTTTGGCTCACGTCAATGAGTCGGACGCCCAATTCCGTGATTATCTATTGGCCGTTCCATCCAAAATCTTTCCCCCACCCAGTGAATTCGTGCCGCTGCTTGGAACTTAACCAATAAACCGAAAATTTTCTTCAAGAATCGATTATCAATAATAAAATGCATAAAAAGTGAGCTGCAACAAAAAAAAGCACAAGGCACATTTCATGGCTTGCGAGTTCATAATTTCCCATGATACCATAACATCTGTCGGTGGATGGTGTGCGAGGCTCTCCCCCCCCCCTCTGAAGGTCTCGCTGCCGTCCGCCGGCGCCTTGCGGGAAAATGTGACCCGCATTTTCCCCCTCTTTCCCCCTCTCTATTACCAATTCGCTTGTATCGGGCCGTTTCTCCCCGCATCAGGCCAACCATCAAGTGAAGCCCAGGGTAACAAAATTATTGCTTGGAATGAAGAACTTTCTTAATGGAGGATCTGTCACCGATTCATGATAATTCCTGTAGCGATTCCTTTACATTCCTCGCAATCCCTGCGCCCCTGCGTCCCTGAACGAACTACGATTGAGAATGATTCGGAGGCGTTGCCAGTGTTTTGAGGCTGGCATAGTCGGTTTTTCCCGTCCCCAAAACCGGCAATTTGTCTACGATAATGATTTTCTTTGGTATCATCAATTCTGGGATACCCTTTTTGCGAGCATCCCCCAGCCAGTCGTTCCTGTTGGCCTGCTGGAAATCGCTGATCAATACCAATTGTTCTCCTTTCCTGGCATCGGCCACAGCCACCACGCCATGACCATGACCCGGCCAAAGTGTTGCCGCATGGACTTCAACGGCGGTCAAAGACACCATTTCCCCCGCCAGTTTGGCAAAACGCTTTGCCCTGCCCAGGATGGTTACATAGCCCTGGGGATCGACATCGACTATGTCCCCGGTATCGTACCAACCATCCTGAGGTGGTTCCAGAATACCGGGTTTTTCAGCGCGAACATATCCTTTCATGACGTTGGGACCCGACACCAACAGGCGTCCGCCCTGGTCGATACCCGGGACCGGCTCCAGACGATGAAGAATTCCTGGCAGCAAGCGACCAACCGTGCCCGGGCGACAATGCATGGCGGTATTGATCGCCAGCGCGGGAGAGGTTTCCGTTGCGCCATAACCTTCCAGGATGCGCAAACCAAAACGATCCATCCATTGGCGTCGGGTATCTTCTTTGACTTTTTCCGCGCCGGCGAATACATAGCGGACGCTGTAATAATCGTAGGGATTGGAAACCCGGGCGTAACCTTTAAGAAAGGTATCGGTGCCAAACAAAATAGTGGCGTTGCTGTCGTAAACCATTTCGGGAATGATGCGATAGTGCAACGGCGATGGATAGACAAAAGTTTTTATTCCCGATACCACGGGCAGCAGTAAGCCTGCTGTCAATCCGAAGGAATGGAAAATGGGCAGGGCGTTAAAGACGATATCCGTCGGGTTGTAGTCGATACGTGCGGTTAATTGCTGGCAGTTGGCCAACAGGTTGCGGTGACTGAGCACCACCCCTTTGGGAGTCCCTTCGGATCCGGAGGTAAACAATACCACCGCTGCTTCTTGGCTATCCGCCTGACGCCGCTCCCCGCACTGGACATCCCAGCGACCCGCCAACCATCCCGCCAGTTTATCCCAACGCGTCAATCGGGCTGCTTCGTCTTCCAGGAAGCGTACTTCGACAGACTGGGCCAAAGCCTGGACCACCTCGGTCAAACGCGCCAATGTGACAAAGCGCCGTGAAGTCAAGACGACCGCTACCTTGGCGGCGGTGCAAGCGCTACGCATGTTGTCCAGGCCCGAGGAAAAATTAAGCATGGCGGGGACCAAGCCCGCCGATTGCAAAGCAAAGAATACCGAAACACCCGCGACCGAGTTGGGCAGGAGTACCCCTACGCATTCGCCCTTTGCGGCATACTTCTGAACAAGACGGCCCAGGACCCGACTGGTCGTAATCAGACGATCATAGGTAACAGGGCGGCGCTCCACATCTTCCAAGATTGGGAAATCCCCCCCCTGGATCCTGCGGGCGTGCAGCAGCGCCTGGTCGATGGTTCGCTCCCAAGGGCTGGTGGCGAAGATCATTTCGCTCAAAAGGTCATAGAGTTCCTGCCCCAACAATTGCCGGCGTTCCCGTCCCTTGATGGCGTCGTCCACCTGCAGCCGGCGCGGGGCGAGCATGGTCAGGGTGATTTTGGGGAACCAACGCAATCGTACCTTGCCGCGCAATCGGGAAAACGGGGTAAACTGGGCACCATCGATGCGAATGGGGACCAGGAGGGCATCGGCGCGATCAGCAATCAATCCCGGCCCCTCGTAGATTTTCATCAGCGCTCCGGTAACCGTGATCCGACCTTCCGGAAAAATGACGCAACGCTTACCCTCCTTGACCTGTTTGGTCAGAGATTTAATGGCGAAGGGATTGGTTGGATCCAGGGGAAAGGCGTCCACCAGGGATAAAAATGGTCGTATCCACCTTTTCTTGGCCATGGTGGTATTGATGGCAAAAGTGGCTTTCCCGGGCAGATAGGTTGCCAACAGTGCCGCATCCAAAAACGAGACATGGTTCACGACGATAACCGCACGTTCATGTACCGATTCCCAATGTTGCCACCCATGCAATTCCACCCGGTACAGGAGGCCGAAAAGGCGGGAAAGCAAGGTTTTGATCAAGGCATCGGGGAGCAGTTTGCAGATATAGAGTGCCACCGCAATGTTGGCGAGGGCCATGACCATGAAAATACCGGGGATGGAAAAACCCAGGGAGAGCAAAAATACCGTGCCCAGCGCTGAGACCACCATGAACAATGCATTCATGATGTTGTTGCCAGCGATGATTTGCGAGCGGTTATTCTCGCTGCTCAACGTTTGCATGATGGCGTAGAGGGGGACGATATAGACCCCGGCAGCCATCGCCAATCCCAAAAGATCCAGAAGGATGCGCCAATTGGGCAAGTGGCTGAGAAAAGGCAGCACCCCGATCAGATGACCTGTTACGACCCGTTCGCTGGCAAGTACCAGGTCGATGGAAAACAAAGCCATGGCCAAGGCCCCCAGGGGGACATACTGTGCGCTGACCTCTCCCGCCAGTAAGCGGTTGCACAGCAATGATCCCAAACCGATGCCCACAGAAAAAATGGTGAGAAAAACCACCACCACTTCCTCGTTGCCGCCGATGACATCCTTGGCAAAGGTTGGAAACTGGGTCAGGTAGGTGGCTCCGGTGAGCCAAAACCAGGAAATTCCCAGAATGGCGAGAAAGACTTCACGGCGTTCCGCCGATTGGCGCAGGATGGACCAGGTACTTTTGAACAGATTGGGTTCGATGATCTGGGTGGGGCAGGCAACGGATGCCAGGGGGATCAAGCGTGAGGTCAGCCATCCGGCTACGGCGAAAACCAGGATGGATACCATGATGATTTCCACCCCATGTTCCCTGAGAACGACGAGACCGCTGGCGATGGTACCCAGGAGTATGGCCAGAAACGTTCCCGCCTCCACAAAAGCATTCCCGGCAATCAATTCTTCCTTGGCCAGATGGTCGGGGAGAATGGCGTATTTGACCGGGCCAAAAAACGTGGCCTGGGCACCCAATAAAAACAATACCGTCAATAGAAACCATAGATTATTCAGGTAAAATCCAAGAATGGCCAATCCCATGATGGCGATTTCCGCCAGTTTGATCTTTTGGATCAAGCTCGATTTTTCCGATTTGTCCGCCAACTGTCCGGCCACTGCCGAAAAGAGGAAAAAGGGGAGGATGAACAATCCCCCTGCAAGGCTCACCAGGATACGTCCATCCAGGTGCGCCTGATCGGCAATGCGATAGGTGATCAACATCACCAAGGCATTTTTAAAGACATTATCGTTTAACGCCCCCAAAAATTGGGTGACAAACAAGGGACCCAAACGTCGGCTTTGCAATAAAGCCATGTTGTTGTTGATCATGTCACCCTACCGGATGGTGTAAAGAAAAATTGATATATAATCTATCGGGTCCAAACACCTATGGGTAACCGGTTTCTTTTTGGTGACGTACAGCCAGAATGGTAATTTCGTCACCATCAAACCGGTATCGCACGACATAACCACTATCGCCAAAGTTGATTAACCACTCTCGGTAATTGTGCGCCATATCCTCAACTGGGCGGCCAATTTGTGGCTGTCTGCCGAGTACCTCTAAGGCTTTGATGATGGTTTCGCCAGCCCGCCTGGCTGCTACCGGATTTTTTGGTCGTAAAAATTCCCGTAATCGTTGCAAGTCGCGGATTGCAACGGGCGCAAATCTTACTTGTGACATGCAGGTGCTGGTAGTTCGTCGTCAGTCCCCCAACTGGCAAGCCACGCATCAACCTCTGCTGCGGTCGCATGCAGACCCGTTTCCTGGTAGTCTTCCCATGCCTTGATGGCCTCTTGTCGGAATGCCTCACGTTTTTCTTCGCGATCAACGTATTGGCTGATAGCCTCGCGCATTATCCAATGTGTGGAGCGGTGGCGGGCTTCAGCAAGACTCTCAACCCGAGCACGGGTATCAGGGTCAATTTTGACGGACATCGGTTTTGCAGCGGTTGTCGCCACGTCGTGTTCTCCTATCACAGCTAGCCACAGGTACTACCATATCCTACCATAGAGTGACCCCGAAAGGAAAAATTACCCCTGGGCGTTGTCTACCAGGGTCCGATGGGGATTTGCTGGTGCATTCTTCCAATACCATCCAGGGCTCCTTCGACGCAAGTAAATCGCATAACACGTCAAAAAGGCAGGATCCTCTTGATATAAAAAGAGCGGCATGAATCCGTTACGATTCAGCCGCTCAAGATTGTCCGTCACGAAGTCGATGGATCAGCGCACCCCCAACAAAGCCAGCATGATACCCCCGGAGATCGCAGTACCGAACACGCCTGCCAAGTTGGGTCCCATGGCGTGATAGATCAGGTAATTTTCCGGGTCATCCTGGATGGCCACGGAATGGGTAACCTTGGCGGCGATGGGAACCGAGGCAATACCCGCCGATCCCAGGAGTGGGTTAATTTTAACCTTTAGGAACAGGTTCATCACCTTAGCCCCCACCACCCCGGAGCCGGTGCCAACGACGAAAGCCAATAGCCCCAGGAAGATAATTTCCAACGTTTTGATCGTCAGAAAGGAGTCGGCGTTCATGGTGGAACCGATGGCCAGGGTCAAGACAACGATGATGACGTTCATGATTTCGTTGGCAGCCGACTTGGCCAAGCGACCGACGACGAGGACTTCTTTGAACAGGTTGCCCAACATGAGCATGGTGATCAGCGGGGCAACGGGTGGGAAGAACAGATTGACGATAATGCCGATGACGATGGGAAATACAATCTTTTCCAACCGGGTCACTGGACGCATGGATTCCATGCGAATCATGCGTTCTTCCTTGGTGGTGAGGAGTTTCATGACCGGGGGTTGGATGAGGGGCATCAATGCCATGTAGGAATAGGCGGCCACCGAGATTTGCGGCAACAGGTGGGGGGCCAGTTTCATGGTTACGAAGATAGCCATGGGACCATCGGCACCGCCAATGATGCCGATGGCTCCCGCCTCTTGGATGGTAAAGCCGATCATTTTAGCGATGATGAGGGCGACAAAAATACCCAAATGAGCCGCCGCCCCCAATAGGACCAGCTTGGGATTGGCGATCATGGGACCGAAGTCGGTCATGGCTCCGACACCAAAAAAGATCAGCGGCGGTACGATCAACAATTCCAAGCCTCTGTGGGCCAGGGTGAACAGACCATTCTCCGAGATCAGGTCGGATCCGGGAACATTGGCGATGACGCAGGCAAAACCGATGGAGACCAACAGCAACGGTTCAAAGTGCTTGGCCACTCCCAGGTAGATCAGGATGCATCCCACGCCCATCATGACCGTGTTGCCCCACCATAAACTTTCAAATCCTGTCTGTTTGTACATGGCCAGGAAAAACGTATTGGTCATGTCGATGAAACTTAAATCAGCCGTCATTTTATCACCTTTACGAGAGTATCTTATCGGTTCATGCCGTCACATGGCGCATTGTTATGGGTTTTACAAGCCTTTATCCCCCCCCCCTTGTACGTACCAGCCGGTAATCCCGGTTACCTGAAACGTACCGTCAGGGGTGTCCTTTCCGCAGTTTGGCCTCATCGACCTTGAAATAACGATTGAGGATCGGAAACCACGACAGGACGATGCCAATTCCGGCGATCATGAAGAAGCTTAATATAAAATCGATAAAGCTCAGGATAAGTGCCCCAGTAACTGTATCAGGAACCATTGTTTCCTCCTCAATTGACAATATTTACGGTTTCTTTACTTAAAATTTATGCATAAAAAAAATATTAACCACGTTTACATCTGCTTAATACAGTAAAAAATCAAGTCAAAGTTTATCAATACGGCAGCATTTTCTCAACAATTCGTAAAATAGTCCAGAGGTGTCGATTTTTTTTGCTACATATGGGATTCTTCAATAAAAAAACGGGGGCTGGTACAGGCGGGGATGGGGTAAGCGGGTGTCAGAGGAAAATTTTTTTGTGGTGAACGCTACAGGTTCTGGTGTGGCAATGATCGCTCACACCATGGCGTTTGTGATGAGGGTGGGGAAAGCGGAGTAAAGGAAAAGGCCGCTTGCGCGGCCCTTTTCACGATCCAGGAACTGGAATGGATACGAGGATTGCTAGCCTTTGAGGGGTCCAACCATGGCGATGAGAATGGCGGCCAGGATGGCGGATGTGATGACCCCACTGACATTGGATCCCAGCGCTTGGGGCAGGATCATGCACTCGGGATTGGCACTGTTGGCACTTTTCTGTGCCACCTTGGCACAGGTCGGGACGCAACTGACACCGGCCAAACCGATCAGTGGATTGTATTTTTTGCCATAGTAAAAGTAGAGGATGTACCCACCGATAATGCCCCCGATGGCTGAGATGGTCAGCGCCGTGATACCAAGGATCAACAAGCGAAACACAACCGGGTTCATGATGGTGGCGGCTTCACACAAGATGCCCAGGATTAGCCCCAAAAAGAAGGTGGCGCTGTAGAGTACGGTATTGGAAAACAGTGTTTGAAAATCTTTGAGACCGGCCTCGCGAATCACAACTCCCAAGAACACCGAAAGGAACAGGGGCGCGGCTACCGGAAACAACAGACACAAAAGGATACAGGTGATGATGGCGAACACCATTTTTTGGCCGGGGGTAATATTGGAAGCGGGTTCAATGGGCATGGGTGTGCCACGGATGCTTTTCGGAACCAGCAGCTTGATCAGATAGGGGTAGCCACCATAAGTCAATCCTAGATAGAGGTAGGCCACGACCGTGATGGGGACGAAAATATCCGGGGCCAGCATGAGAGAGGAGAACAGCACCATGGGACCGTCGGCACCACCGATGGTTGAGGTGGCGGCTGCGGCGCCTTCGGGCAGACCGATAGCAACGCCAAGGGGGTAGACGATGATGGTGCCCAGCTCGGCGCAAACGGCGAGAAACATGCTCTCAAACGGGCGCCGCATCACATAACCAACATCCAACAAGGAGCCGATCCCCATGAACACCAAGCAGGCGATCAAACCGTTGGAGAAGGTGAAGATGTAAATGGGCTGCAAAAAGTCCACCTGGAGTATATAGGTCAGCTTTTCACCCTCAGAAATCAACGGGTTGAGGAACAGGGTCCCCTTGTCACCCTGCTGGGGCAGATTCATCGAGGGCGGGACGAACATGACGCCGGCGTTCACTGCCGACATACCCAACCCCATGGGCACCATCAGCAAGGGTTCCAGCACCCCTTTGTGACCCAGATAGATCAGAACGCAACCCAAACCCATGAGGAAAATACGGGCCCAGGCGATTTCCGGCTGGGTTTGGAACGAGGACACCAGCGTGCTGATGCCTTGAAACAGATCCAACATGTTAATATCCACAGCAACTCCTCCCGGTACTCGATGTAACGTTACATGATGCGACTGCCTGATCTTACCGAATTCCAGGCACAATCTTGATGATGAATCTAAAGCGGATCAGCGGCGAATGTCGTGGGACGACAAGTGTTGCGAGCGACCGATCGTGGTCCAATTTTTATTTTCCTCGCCTTCGTCGATTCTGACAACGCGCCCCCCGGCAACCGTTTGTGCGGCGGCGACGATGGCTACCAAGTGATGAGCGGGTATTCCTTTGAGGATGGCGGGTGCGGGTGCTGAAGCCGCGACCGCTTGAACGGATGCTCCAGATACCGGTTCACTTTTGTCAGCGGCCTTGTTGAAAAGACTGACGATGACCTTAATGACCACTGCCACAAAAAAAGCGATAATTGCCAGCAGCATATAGGCATACAACGATTTCATGATAACTTGATGAAGCATTGGAACTCCTTTACTAAATGGCTTTCCCTTTCGGGCATCACAACGTCTTGACCAATCGAGGCAATCCGTCACCCCTCCAGACAGTATTTGGCATCCGATTTTGGAATTTACGGAAACTTTCTACCCGTATTGACACAACAAGTCAATTGAAAGCATTAACATAGACCCTATCGCATCGCCCATTCCAACTGTATGGTATTAATTTTCCATCATGAATCCACCCGAGAAAAAAGGCTCCCCCCTCTCTCCCGACACGGTCAGTGGTTTGTGGATGGCGTGGACATATGCGTTTGCACCGTTGGGGTACCTGTATGGTAACGGTCTGAGGAAGGGTGCCAACCCATGATGGCCAGGAGAACGAAAAATCCGATGGTGTAGGCGATCGTCACATGATAGCCGTCCTTGACCCATTTGCCGACCGACTTGGCCTCGGGAAACATGTTGGTCAGAGCGACGCCCGCCGAGGAGCCGAACCAGATCATCGAGCCACCGAAGCCCACGGAATAGGCCAGCGCCCCCCAGTCGTACCCCCCTTGTTTGATGGCCAGGGCGGTCAATGGGATGTTGTCGAACACGGCGGAGACGTACCCCAATCCCATGGCCACCGGCCAGGAAGCGGGGGGGAGTTTTTCCACGGGCATCAAGGAGGCGCATAATACAAGGGAGAGAAGAAAGATACTTCCCTTGAAGGTTTCCGGAATGATTTTCCACTCAGGTTGGCGTAGGGGGATGGAGACCAGCAAGGCTGCCCAGACGCCGACGCCAATAAAGGGGAAGGTATCGGAAATTTCGTTGAATTTCAGGTTGACCACCATATTGACCAGGATTGCCACCACCAGGATGAAGGCGACCAGGGCGACGCGAACGACATCGACTTTGACAACTTCGCCATGGGAAACGCTGATGGGGGAATATTTATCCTGTTGCATGGCGGCGGGGATGCCGCAGATGAACAAAGCGATCAACGCACCGGCATAGGCGTGAAACACGGCACCGGGGCTGATGCCGGCAATCCACATCATGGTGGTGGTGGTGTCCCCGACCACGCTTCCCGATCCTCCCGCGTTGGAAGCGGCGACGATGCCGGCGAGATAACCGATATGCACCTTGCCGCGAAACACCGTTCTGGCGATGGCACCGCCGATCAAAGCGGCGGCGATGTTATCCAGAAAGCTGGAAAGCACGAAGACCATGCATAACAGGACGAAGCCACCCTTCCAACCCCCGGGGATGAAGCGGGGCAAAATATCGGGGACTTTGCTGTGCTCGAAATGATTGGAGAGTAGGGCGAAGCCCATGAGCAGGCAAAACAGATTGGCCAAAGTGACCCATTCATGTTGAAAGTGCAGTCCCAACCCCGCCAAGCCCGTGCCATGCTTGAAGCCGGCAAAAAAGACTTTATAAAGGACGATGGTCGTTGCCCCGATCAGACCCACTTGCAGCGTGTTTTCGCTGAACAGCGCCACTCCCAACAAAACCAGGGCGAAAAGGATGAAATCCAGGGGGATACCGAGTATGGACGGTCCTGCTGCAACCGCTGCGGCGGGTTCAGCCCAGGCTGTGACGGGTATCAAGGCCAAAGCCAGGAAAAGAAGGAAAGCGCGTTTCATGTCAAGCTACCTTGGTTGAGGGGAAGAATAACAACAACATGTTGATTTTATACTGAATAATGGCACTATACCGGATAGGTACCACACATAATGGAGACATAAGTTTCTTGATACTATTTTAATAACAAATCAAAGGGAGCTCCGTCTGGTTACCCCAATTCTTGCGCGCACTGTACAGTAAATTTACCTTATCTTCAATGCACCGTCAGGGGTATCCCCTCTGAATTATGAGTCTAAGATATTGAATTATAATAATAAAAATATTATAAACGCCTGGATTGTGTTCCTATCCCGCCACCGGGGCGGTCCAGAAAGGTATCGATAACATCCAGGCCCTATTTTTTTAATATATTGTTTTATAATAGGATTGTATACAGGCCGAATTTTTATGTAAAATTTATAATAAAATTAGATATCTTTATTTCTATCAATTCTAATGTGTAGTTCAGGATTCGTATCCTCTGGATTTCCGCGTCCTCCAGGGATGACGCTGCGGAAAATCCTTTGAAGCCCACAATTTGCAAAATAGTGATGTGGAAAAAATCGTTGACCCGGAGGCGATCGCATGGACGTAGGGGAGTACCATAAAAAAAAGGCCGCTGTGAGAGCGGCCTTGATTGGACACCCGATGACGGGTGATCCGAGGAATTGAATCGAGGAATGTTTCCGTTATTTGATGGGTCCCACCATGGCGATGAGAATGGCGGCGAGGATGGCGGTGGTGATCACGCCGCTGACATTGGATCCCAGGGACTGGGGCAGGATCATACACTCTGGATTGGCCTCATTGGCGCTTTTTTGCGCCACCTTGGCACAGGTGGGGACGCAGCTAACCCCTGCCAAACCAATCAGGGGGTTGTATTTTTTGCCATAGTAGAAATAAAGGATGTAACCGCCGATGATGCCACCGATGGCCGAGATGGTCAAAGCTGTCACGCCGAGGACCAGCAAACGAAACACGACCGGGTTCATGATGGTGGCCGCTTCACACAAAATCCCCAGGACCAGTCCCAAAAAGAAGGTGGCACCGTACAGCACGGTATTGGAAAACAGGGTATGAAAATCCTTGAGCCCCGCTTCACGCACCAAAACTCCCAAAAACACCGAAAGGAACAGGGGCGCGGCTACCGGAAACAACAGACACAACAGGACGCAGGTGATGACAGCGAACACCATTTTTTGGTCGGGAGAAATCTTGGAAGGTGGTTCAATGGGCATGGGCGTACCACGAATGCTTTTCGGCACCAGCAATTTGATCAGGTAGGGATAGCCACCGTAAGTTAAACCGAGATAGAGGTAGGCGACTACGGTGATGGGGACGAAGATATCCGGGGCCAGCATGAGAGAGGAGAACAGCACCATGGGACCATCAGCGCCACCAATGGTTGAAGTTGCGGCTGCGGCTCCTTCGGGCAAGCCGAGAGCGACCCCGAGGGGGTAGACGACGATGGTTCCCAGCTCGGCGCAAACAGCGAGAAACATGCTCTCAAACGGGCGCCGCATCACATAACCGACATCCAGCAAGGAGCCGATCCCCATGAACACCAGGCAGGCGATCAAACCGTTGGAGAAGGTGAAGATGTAAATGGGCTGTAAAAAATCGACCTGGAGTATATAGGTCAGCTTTTCACCCTCGGAAATCAACGGATTGAGGAACAGGGTACCTTTGTCACCCTGTTGGGGCAGATTCATCGAGGGTGGGACGAACATCACACCAGCATTGACCGCCGACATGCCCAAACCCATGGGCACCATCAACAGGGGTTCCAGCACCCCTTTATGCCCCAGATAAATCAACACACAACCGAGGCCCATAAGAAAAATACGGGCCCAGGCAATCTCTGGCTGGGTGTGGAACGAGGACACCAGCGTACTGATGCCTTGAAACAGATCCAATATGTTAATGTCCACTGCTACTCCTCCTGGTACACGATGTAACGTTATACGACTCGATCAGATTGGCCCATTTGTAACATCCATTTTGCCCACGGGTTGGCAGCTCATCGGCGGACATCGTGGGACGCCAAGTGTTGCGAACGACCGATTGTGGTCCAGCTCCTGTTTTCATCGGTCTCGTCGATTCTGACGATGCGCCCGCCAGCGACCATTTGCGCCGCTGAAATAATGGCCAATAGATGGTGGGTGGGTATGCCTTTGATATTGGCGGACGCCGGAGATGATACCGGAGTGGATGCGGCCGGAACGCCGCCCCCGGACGACGATTCATTTTTATCAGCGGCGCGGTCGAACATGCTGACGATGATTTTGATGACAACGGCTACAAAAAATGAAATTACGGCAAGCAATAAGTAGGCATACAACGATTTCATGATGACTTGATGCAACATTGGAACTCCTTTACTAAATAAGCCAAACTTCTTAGGCATTCCACCATGGTGATCCGATCAAGCCGGGCTGTTTCCACAAGGTACAATGCCTTACATTCCCGTTTGAGGTGTCATTTCTTCTCCGCCGCTTGATCAAACATGGCAACGATGACCTTGATGACCACTGCTACGAAGAAGGAGATGACCATCAACAAAAGATACGCGTATAAAGATTTCATGATCACCGTGTGCAACATAGTGGACTCCCTTGCTTTGCATTAAAATAGACCTGATTTCCCGCATGGACCCATTGCCCGAGAGGTCGGTGTTTGGAATTATGAAACCGGTCATGGACGTACGACCCCGAGGTTTCAATGACCGGAAGCCGGTGTTGTTGTCTGGCTTTGTACCGCCGGTGCGCCGCCATCGGAATGATACCGATCTGTGGACGGGTGCCAACCCACCAGGGCCAGAAGAACGAAAAATCCGATGGTGTAGGCAATCGTCACATGATAGCCGTCCTTGACCCATTTGCCGACCGACTTGGCTTCAGGAAACATGTTGGTCAGGGCGACGCCCGCCGAGGAACCAAACCAGATCATCGAGCCACCGAAACCCACGGAATAGGCCAGCGCCCCCCAGTCGTACCCACCTTGTTTAATGGCCAGCGCCGTCAAGGGAATATTGTCAAACACCGCCGAAACGTAGCCCAGCCCCATGGCGACCGGCCAGGAAGCGGTGGGGAGCTTTTCCACGGGCATCAGCGAGGCGCACAAAACCAGTGAAAGCAGGAAGATGCTCCCCTTGAAGGTTTCCGGCATGATTTTCCATTCGGGTTGGCGCACCGGAATGGAGACCAGGATGGCAGCCCAGACACCAACGCCAATGAAGGGGAAGGTATCGGAGATTTCGTTAAATTTCAGGTTGACCACCATGTTGACCACGACGGCAACAACGAGGATGAAGGCAACCAGACCAACCCGGGCGACATCAACCTGGACGGATTCGCCATGAGACACGCTGATGGGGGAATATTTGTCTTGTTGCCGTGCTGCGGGGATGCCACAGATGAACAAGGCGATCAACGCACCCGCATAGGCGTGAAACACGGCACTGGGGCTGATGCCGGCGATCCACATCATGGTGGTGGTGGTATCACCGACCACGCTTCCCGATCCGCCCGCATTGGACGCGGCGACGATGGCGGCCAGATAACCGATATGCACCTTGCCACGAAACACCGTCCTGGCGACGGCACCACCGATCAAAGCGGCGGCGATGTTATCCAGAAAGCTGGAGAGAACAAATACCATGGCCAAGAGGACGAAGCCGCCCATCCATCCCCCCGGAATGAAACGGGGCAGGATCTCGGGAACCTTGCTTTGTTCAAAATGATTGGACAACAAGGCAAAGCCCATGAGCAGGCAAAACAGGTTGGCCAGGGTGACCCATTCGTGTTGAAAATGCAGTCCCAAACCCGCCAAGCCCGTGCCATATTTGAAACCGGCAAAAAAGACTTTATAAAGGACGATGGTCGTAGCGCCAATCAGGCCCACCTGCAGCGTGTTTTCGCTGAACAGGGCCACCCCCAACAAAACCAGGGCGAAAAGGATGAAATCCAGGGGGATACCAAACAAGGACGGCCCACCTGCGACCGCTGCGGCGGGTTCGGCCCAGGCTGTGACGGGTATCAAGGCCAGAGCCAGAAAAAGAAGAAAAGCGCGTTTCATGTCAAGCTACCTTGGTTGAGAGGGAACATAACGATAATATATTGGAATATATATAAAAAATATATTTTCATTTCCAGGACAGCGCCATTGTCTTTATGGAAAATACAGTTCTGTTGACACAAAATTATCGTCAAACATACAGAAATATTAACCGCGAGAAGGTACCACAAACGCCGATATGTCTGTCAACACAATTTCTGCATGTTTGGCTATGATCCAGGCAGTATTTTATCAATATATTGAAAATTAATTAGAATATTAAAATGACATTGACAGGCGTTACATGGAAAGCCTGTGCAAGGCTTTCCCAACCCAACTTTATTAAATAATTATTAATAATTTCAAATTGTTACAAATAATTTCAATATAAATTTAGCATAAATATTGAATTAATTTTGTATAAACATTATATTAAAAATTCATAAAATATTTATAAATTTAATATAAACAATTGGCGAATAAGTTATTATTGGAAACATGATGCGGACGGATCTTTACGAATAGATATTTCATCATCTATTTATTTTTAATACGATTTAAACATGAGAAG
Organism: Magnetococcales bacterium; assembly: GCA_015228975.1. Classification (GTDB taxonomy): domain Bacteria; phylum Pseudomonadota; class Magnetococcia; order Magnetococcales; family UBA8363; genus UBA8363. Next base: position 20,620 of record JADGCN010000016.1, on the reverse strand, counting down.
GCAAGCCTCATCTTTGCATCTGCTGCAAATAAATATTAATTCTGTATTTATGCCATATTCACCCCATCCTAATCACCCCATGCACCGACTGGATAGGGTGACTACCTGGACGTGTAAAAGGTACCGTTATCCCTGAAAATTTGTCCCAAGATTGCGATAAGACCTGTCCAATGATCCCTTCCAATGGTAGCCTGGAAGACGGTTGGTCGGAGTTGCCGACTGCAACGAAACTGGAAGGAGAAAGGAATGTTCAATAAAAAAAATGTTACCGGAAGGGCTTGGATGGCGACCGGCCTCCTGGCCTTGGTGGCCTCTTTTTCAAACATCCCGACAGCCGCCGCTTATGATCGTGAAGAGGGGGCGGAATGGGTTGCCTGCATCTTCAACCGGGACCATGGCTCCAGAGAGGTTTCCGTAACCTGGATCGGGGAACGGGGGAGAAAGGAACAGTGTAGCGCCAGCGCTACCATCCAGCCTGGAGAGTTTTATCCGTTCACCTGTCGCTTTTACAAAAGCCACCCCCGGGTGAAAGTGCGGATCTACGGTCACAGCGGCCGCGTGCGCATTGAGGGGGACATCAACGTGGCCGTTGGTGACGGTGAACGTCGCCGCTGTGATCGCAGCAATTCATCCACCATCGTGAAAATGGGCGACGAACTGATCCTTAAATCGGGCATTCCCCGTGGCGAACGTCACGAGCAACACCAACGTTATAACCGTCAGTATTAGTTATTAAACCGCAATCAACACGGGAAACGTAGTTTTCCTGCGTCATTCCCGCGAAAGCGGGAATCCAGAAAGTCAGGGAAAGTAGGAAGGTTCTCTGGATCCCCGCTTTCGCGGGGATGACAATAACTGCACATTCCAAGATAGCTGCGGTTTAACTCCAGAATTCCTGAATGTTTACGTTAAGACCCGCCTCCCTTGTCGGGCATAGGCGGGTTTTACGGATCCCATTTGGCCTCCATTCCGGAATCCATCATGTCCCCGGTTCCACCTCGCCCAGGTCCCGCCGAAATCGATGCAGTTCGGGCAAAAGGTCATTAAGAACCGTTCTCGCCCCCTCCCAATCTTTCATCTCCACTTTGCCCTTCAAACGAATCGCTCGGGTTTTTATTCGTGCGGCCCCCAGACTAACCGCCGTTTCCGCAATCCATTGCAGTTCCCGCAAGGCGTCAGGCAGGGATTCCAGGTGCAGGAAGTTTTTCAGGCTGTTGCATCGCTCGGGTAACACCTCAAGCAAGGTATTCCGGCTGGTTTGGACGGTTTCGGTAACGGCGATAACCGGGGCTACACGTGCAGGCGTTTGACTCGACCGGGGGGCGGTTTTTGGAACTTGGATCCCATTTTCCGGCGTCTCACGGGCACGTTTCAAATAAACGGTTGCGTGAAAGACCGAACCCTGACCCTCGCGGCTGTCCACACGCACATGACCGCCCATCATGTGAACCAGATGCTTGGTGATGGTCAATCCCAGGCCGGTTCCGCCAAACCGGCGGGTAGAGGAACCATCCGCCTGGGTAAACGGTTGGAAAATGGATACAATCTTGGTTTCTGGGATGCCAATGCCGGAATCGGCAACCGTAATATGGACGCCAACACGGTGATCATTGTCAGGGGTGTCGAGCAATGCCACTCGCACAACGATTTCTCCCGATTGGGTAAATTTAATGGCATTGGTGATCAGGTTGATCACGATTTGCCGAACCCGCTGCGGATCCCCCAACAAATCCTGGCCTTCATAAGTGACGTTTTTTTCAATGCAACAGGACAGGTGCAATCCTTTGCGTTGGGCGTTGACGGCCATCGTGTCACATACTTCCGCAATCTGTTCCACCACACTGAATCGGGTTTCCTGCAAATACAATTGCCCAGCTTCCATCTTGGTGAGGTCGAGGATGTTATTGATGACTTCGAGCAGCGCTTCCGAGGAGTGCCGAACGATTTCCAGATATTCCCGTAGCGATTCGGGAAACGTGTCCGATTGCAGCACCAACTCGGTCATGCCGATGATGGCGTTCATGGGCGAGCGCATTTCATGGCTCATATTGGCCAAAAACTCGCTTTTGGTACGATTGGCCGATTCGGCGACCGTCAGGGTGTCACGCAGTGAGTTGACCAATTCTTTGAATTCCGTGATGTCACGGATGAACCCGGTAAACGTGAGCTTGCCTTGGGCAACAATGGGTACGACCGCCATCTCGAGATCAACCGAATGACCATCGGCACATAGGCCCGTGATGGTCAATCGTTTCCCCTGGAGATTCGCACCCTGTTGTCCCGGTTTGAACTGTGCCAAAGCTTGGCGATGGGCATCGCGTTGCTCGGGGGGAATGATCAATGGGGCCATTTCCTGACCCCAAACTTCTGTAGCGGCATAGCCGAACAGTTTTTCCGCAGCCGGGTTGAAACTCAGGATGGTCCCTTGATCATCAATCGTGATGATCGCATCCAGGGCCGACTCAATGATCGCCTGCAAAGTATTTTTATTTTCTTTCAGTTCGCTTAACGCATCTATGAGCAATTTTTCCGTAACCTTATAGTCGTGGATGCGGCTTTGCATCTCCGTCTGATTGTTTTTGAGGGTCTCTTCCATGTGCCGACGTTGGGAGATGTCGCGTCCAATGCCCAATACCCCCAGGAGCTGGCCCGAGTCGGCAATCAAAGGTACCTTGATGGTTTCCCGAAGGATGAAATCCTGGTTTTCAGCGCTGAAAACTTTGACTTCGTAGGTGATCTGGTCTCGCAAGTGGATGCATTCCCGGTCGGTTTCCCGGAATTTTCGGGCGATTTCGGCGTCGAATAGTTCCTGATCCGTCTTGCCGACGATCTCGGAAGCGGGCCTGCCCAGGAAACGTTCGGTGGCACTGTTGCAATTGCGATAAATCCCCTCGGGATCCTTGACCCAGACCATATCGGGTATGGTTTTGATCAACGTGTTGAGTTCATTTATTTTATGTTGTGATTCCAGGTAAAACCGCCGCATGCCGGCCATGATGATGCAGAAGAATACCCCATCGAAAATGAATATAAGGATATTGAAAATCTTTCCGAAGCTAACGATAATATTAAAAGAACCATAAGGCGGGATGAAATAGCTCTCGGCCAAGGCCCCCAGGAAGGTTGCGAGTATTCCTGAGCCGAATCCACCCAACAGGGCGGAGAAGGCTATGGCAGGGAAAAACGTCAGAAAGCGGAGGCCCGCTTCAGGCGGTCCGATCACCATGCGTAGCGCCATTGCCAATGAAACGAATAGGATGGGAAAAATATAACGCCGTGTTCGTGTCGGTTCACTGGCGAGTATTCTCTTGAGATAGGAATCGATTGGATCCTTCAGCATGGCCAATGGTGATTGCATGGGAATACCGTCTTCCTTCTCTCTTGCACGCGTTCTACGTTCTGCGATCAATCGTCACCCAGGAACTTTATCGGCCAATTCTTGAAAGGGGTGTCGCATTATTTACCATGCGACATCGTTTGCCCGCCTCGGTAGTTGATTCATTCCCGGCAGTTAACGATGATGAGCCACTATTATTCATCGGGAGTGTCGCAAATTGCGACACCCCTTCAAGGGGGTGGGATATCCGGCTGATTTAATGTCAATCTATTGATATATAATGAGATAGCGAGAAGCGTCCAATCTGGCGCGAAATGTGATTCTATCAAAACATGAAATCAAAGGTATCACTGAGCAACCAGGATGGAGGAGAACGCCTGATGAGTTTTACAACCATACCCCAGCGCCGACAACGCTTGAACCGCAGTACCCTGGCGGTCCCTGGATCCAATCCACGCTTCATCGAGAAGGCGGCCAGCAGTCAGGCCGATGTTATTTTCTTCGATTTGGAGGATTCGGTTCCACCGGATAACAAGGAGCAGGCGCGCAAAGATGTGATTGCCGCCCTCAATGATTTGAATTTTGGTGGCAAGAGCCTTTCGGTCAGGATCAACGGTCTGGATACCCATTACATGTATCGCGATGTCGTGGATCTGGTGGAACAGGCGGGGCATAAATTGGACCTGATCCTGGTGCCCAAGGTGGGATGTGCCGCCGATATCTATGCCGTGGACATGCTCTTGACCCAGATCGAACGGGCCAAGGGGATTCAAAAAAGAATCGGTATTGAAATGCTGATTGAAACGCCCCTGGGGATGCAAAACATAGACAGCATTGCCGCCGCCTCCCCCAGGAATGAAACCATCTTGTTTGGTTCCGCCGATTACGCAGCGGCTACCAACATGCAAATCACCATGATTGGTGGTCCCAATCCCGACTATCACATCCTCGGATCCGCCGATGCCCAGGGGCATCGCCCATCCTATTGGCAGGACATGTGGCATTATCCGCATGCCCGCATTGTAGCAGCGGCACGGGCCAATGGTTTGCGTCCCGTGGACGGTCCCTTCGCCGACATCAAGGATCCCGATGGTTGGATGGCGGCGGCCAAACGGGCCAAAACACTGGGATTCGAGGGTAAAATGGTTATCCATCCCAGTCAGGTGGAGATGGCCAACGATTTGTTCAAACCATCGGAAAAAGAGATGGAACAGGCACGGCGCATCCTTGCGGCCATGGAACAGGCGGAAAAGCAGGGGGCTGCGGCGGTCAGCCTGGATGGCAAAATGATTGATATCGCTTCCATCCGTCAGGCGGAAGCGGTTGTCAGAAAGGCGGAATTGGCGGCTGCCAAGAAAGCCTGATCGAAAAAATAAATCAATAACGACTTGTCCCGTCGCTTAAAGAGAGATGGGAATGACCCTTTTGGAGAAAAAACCTATGAAAACCCCCGCAGCATTTTACAAGCCCCTCGCCATTGGCGCCCCCCAACCCATGCGTGAGCTGCCCATCACCCTGGAGCGGACCATCCATTTCCTCCCGCCCCACAACGAAAAGATGCGCGCCAAAGCGGGTGACATGGCGAAAAATGTCGATGTCCTGCTGGGTAACCTGGAAGATGCCATTCCCATCGAAGCCAAAGAGGCGGCGCGCAGGGGATTCATTGAAGTGGCGAACAATTTTGATTTTCGTGCCATGGGTACCGGTCTTTGGACCCGGGTCAATGCCCTCAACAGCCCCTGGTTTCTCGATGACATGAGCGAGATCATCGGTGCGGTGGGCAATAAATTGGACGTGGTGATGATCCCCAAGGTGGAGGGACCGTGGGATATCCATTTCGTCGATCAACTGTTGGCCCTGCTGGAGGCCAAGCATCATGTGAACAAGCCCATCTTGATCCACGCCATTCTGGAAACGGCGCAGGGGGTGAAAAATGTCAATGACATAGCCCAGGCAAGCCCCAGGATGCATGGCATGAGCTTGGGTCCCGCCGATTTGGCGGCTTCGCGTGGCATGAAAACGACCCGCGTCGGGGGCGGACACCCCTTTTATGGCGTTTTGGCCGACCCGACCGCCGATGGTTCGCCACGCGCCTTTTTCCAACAAGATCTTTGGCATTATACCGTGGCCCGCATGGTGGATGCCTGTTTGACCAATGGATTGCGTGCGTTTTATGGTCCGTTTGGTGATTTTAAGGATGATGCTGCGTGTGAAGCCCAATTCCGCAACGCCTTCCTGCAAGGGTGTGCCGGTGCCTGGACCTTGCATCCCACGCAGATTGACATTGCCAAGCGGGTGTTCAGCCCCGATGTTAAAGAAGTCTTGTTTGCCAAAAAAATTCTGGAAGCCATGCCCGATGGTTCGGGTGCGGTGATGATCGATGGCAAAATGCAGGATGATGCCACCTGGAAACAGGCCAAGGTGATCGTGGACCTGGCCAAGCTGGTTGCCACCAAAGATCCCGCGAGGGCCGCCGCCTACGGTTTTTAATCCGGATCAATCCTGAAATCCAAGGAGTGAAACATGTTCAAAGTGTTGCAAGGATTGCGGATTATTGAGGCTTCAGCGTTTGTTGCCGCACCGTTGAGCGGCATGACCCTCAGTCAATTGGGGGCGGATGTCATCCGTTTCGACCCCCTGACCGGGGGGATGGATTCCCGGCGTTGGCCCATTACCAAAGACGGCAAAAGCCTCTACTGGGTTGGATTGAACAAGGGTAAACGTTCTTTGGCCATTGATTCGAGCAAACCCCAGGCCCAGGAGCTTTTGACGAAGCTGATTACCGCTCCCGGCCCCGGCAATGGTATTTTCTTGACCAACTTTCCCGCCGCCAAAGGGTGGATGAGCTACGAAAGTTTGAAAAAACATCGGCCCGATTTGATCATGGTCAACCTGCTGGGCAGTTCCGATGGGACTTCGGCGGTGGATTATACCATCAATTGCGCGTGTGGTTTCCCCCACGTCACCGGTAATCACCATGCCAATCCCAATGCCAAGCCGATCAATCATGTCCTGCCCGCCTGGGATGCCATTGCCGGCATCAACCTGGCACTGGCGGTATTGGCCGCCGAACGCCATCGCCGTCTGACCGGTGAGGGCCAATTGGTGAAAATCGCCCTCTCCGATATCGCCTTTGCCATGACCGCCAATCTGGGCTACGTCTCCGAGGTTCAGGTCAATCATGAGGATCGCAAAGGCTATGGCAACTATCTGTATGGTGCCTATGGCAGCGATTATGAAACCAAGGATGGTCGCCGCCTTTATATCGTCGTGGTGACCGACCGCATGTGGACCGAGTTGGGCAAGGTGACCGGTTTGACGGATGCCTTCAAGGAAATTGAAACCCGGTTGGGGAAAAATTTCAAGAAGGAAGGTGACCGTTTCCTGGCCAGTGATGAAATCTCGGTTCCCATTCGCCAATGGTGTGGTCAACGCACCTTGCAGGAAATCGAAACCATCTTCAAGGGTACCGGGGTTTGCTGGGGGCCGTATCGCACCTTCAAGCAGATGGTCGAGGAGGATGCGCGTGTGTCCACCAAAAACCCCATGTTTTCCATGTTGGAACAACCCGGTATCGGTTCCTTCCTGGTTCCGGGTTCGCCCATCGAATTCGGTGCTTATACCCGGGAGCCTCCCAAACCGGCCCCGATCCTCGGTCAACATACCGACGAAATTTTGGGCAAGGATCTGGGCCTGAGTGCGGACGAAATCAAAAGCCTGCGCGACAGCGGTATCGTCGCGGGACCAGTGGAGATTTCATAATGAGCGAACAAAACAAACCTTTGACTGATTGGATCGGATCCCAGGAGGTTCGCGAGGAGACCATCTCCGCTGTGGTTGCCGACTGTGTTGCCGCCATGTTGGACATGGAGGGGGAACGTTTCAAGGCTGGAGACCCTTTGCCCCCCTTGTGGCATTGGTTTCATTTCCTCCCCAAGGCGCCGATGTCGAGTATCGACCACGACGGGCATCCCAAGCGGGGTGGTTTCTTCCCGCCGGTGACCTTGCCACGCCGCATGTTTGCCGGTGCCCGGATGAAGTTTCTACACCCCTTGATCATCGGCCAGCCCGCGGTGCGCGAAGGGGAAATTCTCAACGTGTCGGAAAAATCGGGCAAAAGCGGTAATCTGGTATTTGTGACGGCGAGATACCGCATCCGGCAAAACAATGAGCTGTGTGTCGAGGAGGAACAGGATATCGTTTACAAGGAAGATGGCCCGCCAACACCCGCCCCGGTGCCGATTCCGGCCCATCCCGATCCGGGGCCCGGTGTTTGGGTCAAGGATGTGACGCCCACGACCATTTTGTTGTTCCGGTTTTCCGCCCTGACTTTCAACGCCCATCGTATCCATTATGATCGGCCTTATGCCATGAAAGAAGAAGGCTATCCCGGACTCGTGGTGCATGGACCACTGACAGCCTTGATGCTCCTGGAAATGGCGCGTGCCAATAGCGGCAGGCGGGCGGTGGGTTTTTCGTTTCAGGGACGGGCACCGTTGTTCGATCTGCACCCGTTTCGCTTGATCGCCCGACCCAAGGGCGACATCGTCGAACTGGAAGCCCACGGGCCCCACGGAAAAATTACCATGAATGCCTCGGCAGAACTCGCCTGAGGAAGGCTCTCGGTCCATTACCCAGGAGTGTCATCTCATGTACAGCAAAATTGTATCCGCCGACGAAGCCGTCGCCTTGATCAAGGATCAGGATACCATCTGTTGCAACGGGTTTGTCCAAACCGGCTATCCCGATACCGTTCTGGAAGCTTTGGAACGGCGTTTCGTCAACTCCGGTTCGCCGAGAAATCTGACCTTGATCGGTGCCGCCGGACAGTCGGACGGCAAGAATCGCGGTACCAACCGCTTGGGACATGAAGGATTGCTGCGGCGTTTCGTCTCCGGCAACTTTGGTCGGGTGCCCAATATCGTCAAACTGGCCAAGGAAAACAAGATTTACGCCTACAACCTGCCCCAGGGCGTCATTTGCCAACTGTATCGCACCCGTGCATCGGGCAAGCCCGGCTTTTTCTCCAAGATTGGTTTGCACACCTTCGTTGATCCACGTTTGGAAGGGGGCAAGGTGAACGATATCACCACCAAGGATATCGTCAAGCTGGTGGATATCGATGGCGAAGAATGGTTGTTCTACAAGGTCGGCAAGGTGGACGTGGCCATTATTCGCGGTACCACCGCCGATCCCATGGGTAACATCACCATGGAAAAGGAAGCCTTGTTCCAGGACAACCTGGCGCAAGCCATGTCGGCCAAGAACAGCAATGGTATCGTCATCGCCCAGGTGGAACGCATCGCCGAAATGGGATCGTTGAAATCCCGGGAGGTTCGGGTGCCGGGTATTCTGGTGGACTGTATCGTCGTCGCCGACAAGCCCGAAAACCATGCGATGAATTGCGAAACCATCTTCAATCCGGCTCTGGCGGGTCGCATTCGCGTCCCGGTGGACAATATTCCCCCCATGGAGCTGGACGAACGTAAAATCATGGCCCGGCGCTGCGCCTTTGAACTGCCCCCCAACGGTATCGTCAATCTGGGGGTGGGCGTACCCGAGGGGGTGGCTGCGGTGGCCAATGAGGAAAAAATCACCAAATACATCACCCTGACATCAGAAGCCGGTACGATTGGTGGCGTGCTTTCCAGCGGTTCCAGTTTCGGTGCCGGCGTCAATGTGGACTGCGTCCTTGACCAGAATCAAATGTTCGATTTCTACGACGGCGGCGGTTTGGACATGGCCTGTCTGGGATTGGCGGAGGTGGACGAACGGGGTAACGTCAATGTCAGCCGCTTCGGGGATCGCATCATCGGTTGCGGTGGCTTTATCAACATCAGTCAAAATGCACGCTCCATGGTCTTTACCGGCACCTTCACCGCGGGAGGGCTGGAAATCGCCGTAGAGAACGGTCAGCTCAGAATCGTCAAGGAAGGCAAGGCGCGCAAGTTTGTCAAGGCCGTCAAACAGGTCACCTTCAGTGGCGATTATGCGGTGGAACGCAAGCAGCCGGTCTATTTCGTCACCGAACGTTGTGTCTTCCGGCGCGGACGCCGTGGCTTGGTCTTGACCGAAGTGGCTCCAGGTATCGATATCGAGCGTGATATCCTGGCCCACATGGATTTCACACCCATCATTCGCGAACCGGTTACCATGGATCCCCGTATCTTCCGTGAGCAACCGATGAACCTGGAGGCCAACCTGCTCAATCTGGACCTTCCCGAACGCGTTAGCTACGACGCCGTGCGCAACATTCTGTTCATCAACCTGGAAGGTTTGTACATGCGGGTCAGCGAAGATGTCCAATCCTTGCGTACGCTCCTGGTCAAACATTGCCAGGCCATTGGCAAACGGGTGGGGGTGTTTATCAACTACGATTCGTTCCGCATCAACGAAAACGTCTACGACGATTATGCCGAGATGGATCGTTACATGTTGGAACACCACTACACAACGATCACGCGCTACGCGACATCGGCCTTCATGCGGATGAAGCTGGACCAGGCTTTGTCGGAACGCAACATTGCACCCCATGTGTTTGAGCGTAAAGATGAAGCCAAGGCGTTTTTAGCCACCAGTCATACCACCGCTTAGACTTTTTTGAGTCGGAGATCACGTTCATGAGCAACAAAACCAATCCGGGTAACTTCTTTGAAGATTTTCACGTCGGCATGATCATCAATCATGCGACCCCGCGGACCATCACCCAAGGGGATGTATCGCTTTATACCGCGCTTTATGGCAACCGTTTCGGTATCCAATCCTCGGATGCCTTGGCACAATCGGTTGGTTTGCCTCGGGCGCCTATTGATGATATGCTGTTGTTTCACATGGTTTTTGGCAAAACAGTCCCCGATGTTTCCCTGAATGCCATCGCCAATCTGGGCTATGCTGCCGGGCGTTTCCACAACTTGGCCTATCCGGGGGATACGATTCGTACCGTGTCCGAGGTCATCGGGGTCAAGGAAAACTCCGACCATAAGACGGGTACCGTCTACGTCCGTTCGGTTGGCACCAACCAGCGGGGGGAGAAGGTTTTGGAATATTGCCGCTGGGTCATGGTGCGCAAAAAGGATTTCAATTCCCCGGCACCGCAGGCGGTGGTTCCCGACCTCCCCAAGGCCGTCGCCATCAACGATTTGGTGGTGCCGTCGGGTCTTAACTTTTCCCAATACGATACCAATCTGGCGGGATCACCCTACTTCTGGGAAGATTACGAAAAAGGGGAAAAAATCGACCATGTGGATGCCATGACGGTGGAAGAGGCGGACCATATGACCGCCACACGCCTGTATCAAAACACCGCCAAGGTTCATTTCAATCAACACACCGAAAAGGATGGGCGCTTCGGCAAACGTATCGTCTACGGTGGCCACATCATCAGCTTGGCCCGTTCTTTTGCGTACAATGGCTTGGCCAATGCCTTCAAGCTGGCGGCCATCAATGGCGGGCGTCATGTCGCCCCCATCTTTGCCGGTGACACGGTCTACTCCTGGAGTGAAATCATCAGCAAGGATGAATTGTCCGGTCGCAAAGATTTTGGTGCCTTGCGGGTGCGCATGATCGCCGCCAAGGATCATTCCTGCGCCGATTTCCCATACAAAGATGCGGAGGGGAAATACCATCCCGCCGTGGTCCTGGAATTTGATCATACGGTTCTCATGCCACGCAAACCGTAATGCCCGCTTGACCGTTTCTCGTCGATTCACCGAACCGTGGGGGCTGGTCCTCCACGGTTTTTTTTTTTGCAGATATTCCCTCTTCTGTGAGACTTGATTATCTCAATAACTTTTGGATGTAAACTTTGAAGTCATGAGTCTGATGCAATTTTATCGGGTTTCGGACCTGCTGATCAAACGGTTTAAAGGTTTTTGCAAAATCCCACTGGCACCACCATGTTTCACCCCAGCGCGTTCAAGGTGCGCTTTCTAAACCGGACCCCCAACTCCTCTTGGGCCATGGTTTGGCAGCGGGCAATGTCCACCCCTGCCAAACCTTCGATAGCCGTCACCTGGACGTCGGGAACATGGCGCTTGACCAAGCGACAAAATTCCTTGACCGCCTCGTAGGAGCCTGCCAATGACGGCAGGCAATGCTGCTCGTAGAGCGCCGCATCCTGGGCATTCAAAGAGACCGAGACCGCATCCACCACCCCGGCAAATTCTGGCGTAACGTCCCGGCCATGCACCAGGTTGGCCAAGCCGTCGGTATTGACCCGCACCCGGGGACACCCGTGCCCCTTGGCCCAACGAGCGACCTCCAGCAAGATCGGCAAGCGTAAGGTCGGCTCGCCAAAACCGCAAAAAACCAGTTCGTCATAGGACGCTATATCGCCCAGGGCAGCAATGATTTCGGCAGCTTTGGGATTGCGATGCAAGGACAAGTCATAATGGTGAACAACTGGTTTATCCCACTTGGGGCAAAACGCGCACCGTAACGTACACCCACGAGTCAGATTGACGTATAACCCACGGCCAATGGCATAAACCAAGGTCTCTTTTGGTGCCGGTTGGGCCTGCAACGCAAAAAGATGGTGATAGTTGCGGGTGGTGATTGCCGCCAACTCCTCCAAGGTCACCCCCTTGACCTTGGCCAGCATACGGGCCACTTCCACCACATAGGCTGGTTCATTGCGTTTGCCTCGGTAGGGAATCGGAGCCAAATAGGGGGAATCGGTCTCCAACAACAACCGATCCAACGGTACCGACAACGCCACCTGCCGCAACGCTTCAGCCGTACGAAAGGTAACGACACCCGAAAAGCTGATGTAATAGCCAAAATCGAGCGCCCAATGCGCCATTTCCCTGGAACCGGTAAAACAATGAATCACCCCCCCACATTCCTCTCCCCGTTCCTCTTCCAAGACGCGTCTGGTATCCGCTTCGGCCTCACGGGTATGCACCACCAACGGCAAATGCCGCGCCACCGCGACCCGCACATGTTCGCGAAACACCCGCTCCTGGTCCCCTTTGTCCGAATGATTGTAATGAAAATCAAAACCGGTCTCACCCACCGCAACCATTTTAGGATGATTCAAGGCGTTAAATAACTCTTGCGCCAGATTGGCTCCCGCCTCGCGGGCATAGTGGGGATGAATGCCCGCTGTAGTAACCACATGATCGTAGGGCTCAATCAGTTTGAGAATCGCATCGATTTCAGTCAACCGGGTACCGATGGTGTTTAAATAGCCAACGCCCGCCTGTCGGGCGCGCTCGATGATATTCTCCAGGTCTCCGGTAAAATCTGGAAAATTTAAATGGCAATGACTGTCTGCAAGCATGGCTCACTCCGATACGGCAACCGCTGGTTCGGTGGATTGGTGTACCGCAGACGACGGTTTTTTCTTTTTGCGGCGACGTTTTTTGCGCACGGTCGTACCCCCTGGAGCGTTTTTTTCCTCAGCGCCCCCTTCTTCTCGATTATCCGGCTCCGCACTAAGTCCAACCTCCCCATCGCCACCCGCAACCGGGGTTGCGTTCGACCGATCTGCCGCCACCCCGGCCTGATCACCCGACATATCCGATTTTTTACGATTTTTTCTCTTCCGGGAGCGCCGCTTCCTTTCCCCACTTGCCGATGTATCCTCCGCCTGCAAGCCGGCCCCACCCTGAGCAGTCACGACGCCCGATGTCACCACATCCGGATTATGACTGGTTTTTTCTTCAATGTGTTGGGCAGCCTCCGGTACCGCTACGTCCGGTTTTTCCGCCAACAATGAGGATGCCGGACAATATTCCCGTGTTCCATCGGCCAATTGGCAGACAACACTCCCCTGCAAAGGATGGACAGTACGAATCTGTACTGCACGACCATCCCGCGTCCAATAATGCCCTTTCAGTGTCGGCAACGATTCCCGAAGGTGGGTATAGGTATCATTTTCGTAGGCCAGACAACACATCAGCCGACCGCAAACACCGGAAATACCCTCTGGATTCAACGATAAATCCTGATTTTTGGCCATGCGGACCGAAACAGGATGAAATTTTTTTAAAAATTGTGCGCAACAAAAATCTTTGCCGCAATTGCCCACACCACCCAGCATTTGGGTTTCATCGCGCACCCCGATGTGACGCATTTCAATGCGAACATTGAGTTTTTCCGTCAGTTGCTTGACCAATTCACGAAAATCGACCCGAGCCTCCGAGGTAAACGTAAAGATGGCCTTGGTCCCGCTAGGTTGATAGACCACCCGGGACAATTTCATTGGCAATCCCTCCTGGCGAATCAACTCCCGACCCAATATCTTGGCTTGAAGTTCTTTTTCTCGCAATTCATTGGCCTTGATCTCTTCTTCTGCGCCCAATTTACGGACGATCCGGGTTATCCGTCCCGGATAGAGCGACCTGGAATCATTTTTACCGGTGTACGCACTGCCAGAAACGAAAATCACCCGACCTGTCGTTTCCCCATCCCGGGTTTGCACCAGCAAGGGATCACCGGGGATCAAATCGGGAAAGTTGGCCACCACGCGGTACACCATGCACGATTCCAGCAAGCGAATCCCGACAATCCGTTTTTCCCCCTTCGCCGAACGGGGATACCCCTTTTGTCCCGCATAAGGTTCCTTGTCCTGCTGGGTCAAGCGACTCCCCGCCGCCTCCGCCTCGTCCTCCGCCCACTCCAGGGAGGGCGTAGCGCCAAGCTCAGGCTCAACGGGCGCTTTTTCTTCCGCTATCGCCGGATCGTCGTTCACAGGCTGGCTCCCGAGGTACGTATCATTTTGATGAAAATCCCCTCCAACAGGTAACGCTTGTTGACATTAAACGTCTCCCCCCGGGCAAACACCTCCCTGGCAAAGGCCTCCACCGCAAGCCAAGCCCGTACCCCTCCAGCCCCGCTGTCGGAGCGGACACTCTCCCGGACCCGATCCACCAACCAGCGGCCAACCACTGTCCGCGCCAGGGCAAAACGCTCCTCCTTGGACCAATGTTCCGCCACATCGCACAACCTGGCCAGCCCCCCGTGCGTCATAAGCTCTCGCAATTCGTCATGCAACCGGCTGCATTCGTCCAACTGCCCACCCGCGACAAAGTTCAGCCCAAAACCCACATTACCCTCCGAATAATGCCACACCCCATCCCATTCGGTATCCTTGAGCGATGTCTTATCCGCAAGGATACGAAAGAAATCCTCCTTGGAAAGGGCGTTAAAGGGGTAGATGACGCAGCGGGAGCGGATCGTTGCCAGCAGCATCCCCGGACGCGATGTGACCAAAATGAGGATGGATTGCGCAGGGGGTTCTTCCAACGTTTTGAGCAAGGCGTTGGCCGCTGCCGGGTTCATTGTCGCCGCATCATCAATTATGGCTACTTTCCACGGTGACTCCATGGGAGTCAAAGATAAAAAACGCGCCAACTCCCGTATTTGATCCACGGCGATGCGTGTTTTTTTTTCCGCCATTTCCACCCCGATCAGGTCAGGGTGACAGCACATGACCACTTTGTGACAGGAGGAACAACGTAGACATCCCGTAACCGTGGCGCTGTCCTTTGGGGTATCCTGACATAACAAGGCCTGTGCCAAAGCACGGGCCACCGTTGCCTTACCCACCCCTTCCGGTCCGGTGAACAGATAGGCATGGGACAGGTTACCCGCCTGCAAGCCGGCCTGCAACCCCCGCACGATCTCCCGATGGCCAACGATCTCATTCAAGGTGTGGAAAGACTCCCGTGACCTCCCGCCAGATCGCCATCGCTACAGCCTCCCGGGAAGAATGGCCGTCAATGATGCGAATACGCTCCGGGTTTCTGCTCGCCAATTCTCTAAAACCGTCTTGCACCCGTTGGTGAAACGATACATCCTCGGCCTCAAAGCGATTCTCAACCGACCTGTTACGCAACCGATCCCCCGAACGCTGCAAACCATACTCCACATCAAGCGCCACAAACAGGGTCAGATCAGGAACCAGCTCCCCCACACTCCAACGATGTAACGACTCCAAAAACGCCACATCCATCCCCCGGCCACACCCCTGATAGGCCCAGGTGCTATCAAAAAAACGATCACACACCACCCAGCGGCCCCGGTCCAGCGCTGGCTGGATCACCTGGCGGACATGTTCAACCCTGGCAGCCGTCATCAACAATAATTCGGTTTTGGCCGTGATACCCTCCGGTGGTCCAGAAACCAACAATGCCCGGAGTTGTTCGGCAAACGGACACCCCCCCGGCTCACGGGTCACGACCACATCCACACCACACCCGGCCAGACGCTCGGCCAAAAGCATTACCTGGGTTGATTTTCCGGCCCCCTCGCCCCCTTCCAAGGTCAGGAATGCACCCGAGCCGGATCGCAACTCAGCCATGGCATGTCAAGTCACTGCCGGCGCTTGTGGCGCTGGTATATGTCCACATACCTTTCATGCTCCTCCAAGGTATTGGAAAAAATATGCGATCCATTGCCACTGGCGACAAAATAAAAAGCTTTGGTCTCATCGGGATGAAACACCGCGTGAATCGAAGCCCGCCCGGGATTGCAAATGGGGGTGGGGGGCAAACCCTTGCGGGTATAGGTATTGTAAGGGGTCGGCGTAGTCAGATGCTTCCTGGTGATGTTGCCGTCAAAATCGGCGATCCCATAGATAACCGTGGGATCACTCTGTAACATCATGTCCCGGCGTAAACGATTGTGAAACACCCCCGCGATCAACGGGCGCTCCACCGCCTGACCCGTCTCCTTTTCCACAACGGAGGCCAGCACGAGCGCCTGATAGGGCGTTAAGGTAAAATCCTTGGGGCGCTTCTCCCACTCCTCGTACAACACTTTCTTGCTGCGAACCACCATCCGCCGCATCATGCTCACAGCCGTGTCTTTGTTGCGGTAAAAATAGGTATCCGGGTACAACCATCCCTCCAGGGAGTTGCCCTCGATCTGCATCTTTTGGAGAAACGCGGTCCCTTGCATCAGACGGGTTGCATCTTTCCAGCCCCGCTTGACCATCAACGCTACAATTTCTTTGGCCGAAAGCCCTTCAGGAACCACAAAGCGGGACGGCAACATACCCGTCCCGCTTTGCAATTGCGCAATAATGGCACTGGGTAGTTTGCCCTGCTCGATCCGATATTCGCCAGCCTTGATAATGATGTTTCCCGATGCCTTGACCAAAGCCAACAGCCAAAAAGAGGAAGAAACAACGCCCGCCTCCTCCAGGGCATCGGCTATCTTGACCATCCGCCACCCTTTTTGGATGTCAATCACTTTGGTTTCGGGGACGGGCCGGCTATAAAACAGATAAAAATGCAACCCCACCGCCCCAGCCATCACTCCCAGGATGGCCATCACAACCCCTAATACTTTCAGGATCTTGCTGTTTTTCAACGCACGCGCTTCAACAACAGACAGGAATTGGTCCCCCCGAAACCGAACGAGTTGGTCAGGGCGTACTCCATATCGGCATCTCTGGCGGTATGGGGTACATAATCCAAATCACAATCGGTATCGGGATTGTCCAGGTTAATGGTCGGCGGCACCTGTTTGTGATACAACGCCAGGGCCGTAAATATGGCTTCCACCCCACCTGCGGCTCCCAGCAAATGCCCGGTCATGGATTTGGTGGAAGAAACCATCAATTTTTTTGCGCGCTCAACGCCGAAAACCGATTTCATAGCCACCGTCTCGACCACGTCACCCAAAGGTGTCGAGGTGCCGTGGGCGTTGACATAGCCAATCAAATCCAAATCCGCCCGGGCGTCCTGGATGGCATTGCGCATACACTTGGCCGCCCCGGTGCCATCGGGCGATGGTGCCGTAATGTGGTGGGCATCCCCGGACATCCCATACCCCGCCACTTCGGCATAAATGACCGCTCCGCGTTTTTTTGCCATCTCCATCTCTTCCAGCACCACAACCCCGGCCCCTTCCGAGATGACGAAGCCATCGCGATCCTTATCCCAGGGACGCGACGCCCTGGTTGGTTCATCATTACGTGTGGAGAGGGCCTTGGCAGCCGCGAAACCACCCACACCCAACTCACAAATGGCCGCTTCCGCCCCGCCCGCGAGCATGACATCGGCATCGCCACGGCGAATCATGGCCATGGCATCACCAATGGCATGATTCCCGGTGGCACAAGCCGTCACCGGCGCATGATTGGGTCCCTGCAAACCATAGCGAATGGCCACATGGCCAGAAATCAGGTTAATCAACGACATGGGAATGAAAAAGGGCGAAATGCGCCGTGGCCCCTTCTCCTTGAGGGCAATGGCTTGGTTTTGGATCGCCGTCAGACCACCGATGCCGGAACCAATGGTCACCCCATAACGATGGGCATTCTCTTCGGTGACCACCAAACCCGACTCTTCCCAAGCCATCTGCGCCGCCGCCATACCAAAATGCATGAAGAGGTCCATCTTGCGAACCTCTTTTTTATCCACCCAATCCTCGGACTTGAAATCGCGGCATTCACCAGCGATCCGACTGGCATATTCCGTAGCATCAAAGCGAGTGATCGCCCCAATGCCCGAACGCCCGGAAACCAAACCCGACCACGTCTCCCGGGTACCCACGCCCAAGGGAGTTACCAACCCGAGGCCTGTAATGACCACACGACGGTTCACGTTCCTGATTCTCCTTCGACGAGTGTCCGTTCAAAACAAACCATCAGACCCACACCCGGCCGGCAACAGGGCCAGGATTGGCATCGGTCGTCTTCAGGCATGTTTTTCAATATATTCAATAGCCTGACGCACCGTTTGAATTTTTTCTGCGGCATCGTCCGGAATTTCCATACCAAATTCCTCTTCCAGGGCCATGACCAGCTCCACCGTATCCAAGGAGTCGGCTCCCAGGTCATCGACGAAATGGGCATCATCGGTCACCTGATCCGGCTCAACCTGGAGCTGCTCAACGACAATTTTTTTAACTCTCTCAGCAATTGAACTCATTCTATTCCCCTGTAAAAGGATCATAATCCATCATTGTAAACGACCTGGATGACCGTCATTACCCTTCCGGTCACATCCCTGGTCAACCCATATACATTCCCCCATTGACATGCAAGGTTTCGCCGGTGATATACCCCGACGATTGGGCCGCCAAAAAGCACACCGCATTGGCCACATCCGCAGGTGTTCCCATTTCACCCATAGGTATTCGGGAGAGGATAGCCTCCCTGGCCTTGGGATTCAACTTGTCTGTCATGGCGGTACGAATGAAACCAGGGGCAACGCAATTGGCGGTAATGTTGCGCGAAGCAACCTCGGCGGCCACACTCTTGGTAAACCCCATCAGACCTGCTTTGGAAGCGGCATAATTGGCCTGGCCCGGGTTTCCCGTCGCCCCAACAACCGAGGCAATATTGACGATCCGGCCATAACGGGCCTTCATCATCGGTTTGAGAGCCAGGCGGGTCAGACGAAAAATACTCGTCAAATTGACCGCCAGAACGGCATCCCATTCCTCATCTTTCATGCGCATCAACAGATTGTCGCGGGTAATACCCGCATTGTTGACCAGGATGTCCAGCCGACCAAAAGCCTCCATGACCTGATCAACCACCTTGGTCAGATCGTCGACTCGGGTCACATCCGCCACCACAGCCAGGGACTGCGGCGAATGAACCCGAACTTCCGTCAACGCATCCATGATTGCCGGCTCGTTGCTCACCAGGAACAACGTAACCTTTCTGGACGCCATCTCATTGGCAATGACCCGACCAATCCCACTACTCGCCCCGGTAACAACAGCAACCCGGCCCTCCATCACACGGAAGCCCTTCCGGCATTGGCAACCAACCGATGAGAACCCATTAGAACGGAGTCATCCAGGATGGCATCCGCATCCTCAGGGACGTTGACAGCCATAACACGCGCCTCTGCGGCAATCCGCTTCATCATGCCCGAAAGCACACGCCCCGTACCCAGTTCGATAAAGGTATCCACACCCAGTTCCACCAAATGTTCCATGGACTCCTGCCAACGCACCGGAGCGGTCACCTGCTCAACCAGAAGATGCCGCACATCATCCGCATGCCGCACTTCTTCACCGGTCACATTGGCAATCAACGGTATCCGCAAATCATGCATCCGCGTTTCCGCCAGCGCCTTTTCCATCACCCGGGCCGCGGGTTCCATCAACGGGCAATGGAAGGGAGCCGCCACCGCCAGGGCAACACAACGGCGCGCACCTTTGGCCTTGGCCAATTCCAACGCCCGATCCACGGCCTCTTTGTGACCCGATATGACAATTTGCGCCGAGGTATTGTAATTGGCTGGAACACAAACGCCGCCGGTCTCCTGGGCCGCCTGTCGGCACACCTCCTCGACCACATCGCACTCCATGTTCATCATGGCCGCCATGGCGCCTTTTCCCGGCGCGACCGCTTCCCGCATGGATTGGCCACGCAAGCGCACCAGTCGAATCGCATCTTCCGTGGAAAATCCACCTGCCGCCGCAATAGCCGCATATTCACCCAACGAGTGACCCGCCACATAATCCGGAACCAATCCCGTCCGCTCGGTCAGGCATTGCATGGCCGCCAGTGCCGTTGTCACCAGAGCCGGTTGGGCATTTTCCGTCCAGGTCAGCTTTTCCTTGGGTCCCTCGAACATCAACCGCGTCAGCGAGAACCCGACAACACGATCGACCATGTGGAATATGTCGCCAACCGCACCACCAAGCCCGGCCAACTCACGCCCCATACCTACATCCTGGGCCCCTTGTCCGGGAAATAAGAAGGCTAATTTTGCCATTATTCAACCCTTCATCTATGTATGGATGTCCCAAAAAACCTCAAATACCAAACAGTCAAAGCAAACTTAAGCTCCAATCGATCGGTCCTTCCACACCCCGACCGTCACTACGCCAACCTGATGTTCAGTAATCTTATGCAAGTACAGGTCCATACGTTAACACAATACAGCCAAGCCAAACATAACCACATGAAAGTACTCAGGAATGATGCCCATGACTTCCACGGATCAACTCATCCTTGATTTCGTTCAACTCGATAAAATCGTCAGCCTGCCGACGCAATTCGTCGGCGATCATGGGCGGCTGTGTCAATAAAGAGCTGATCACCGTCACATGTTTGCCCTGATCTTGTACCGCCTCGACCACGCTACGAAAATCGCCATCCCCTGAAAACAGGACGGCATGGTCGTAATAGGGGGCCATGCGCAGCATTCCCACAGCGATTTCGATATCCATATTGCCCTTGGTCCGTTTGTGGCCCGTCACCGGATCCACATATTCCTTGATGGGCTTGGTAATCACGGCAAAGCCATTGTAAGCCAACCAATCGACCAGCGGACGAATCGGCGAATAATCCTGATCATCACCCAATGC
>JADGCN010000169.1 GCA_015228975.1 Magnetococcales bacterium | reverse complement strand
AGTATCTTTAAATTTCAATAGGTTGCATGATTTATTTGGGGGAACTTCAGATTAAACCGGATTTGGTGGTAATCACCGGTGATTTGACCGAATGGGCTCTACCGGATGAGTTCAAGATGGCCCAGAAGTTTATAATGGATTTGATGAAAGCACTGAATCTTCCGATGACCCGGGTTGCTGTAGTACCTGGAAATCACGACATTAACCGAAAACTATGTGAATCCTATTTTAATGAATGTAGTGGCAACGGTAAGAAGCCACAGCTTCCTTATGTGAAGAAATGGGAACCTTGGATCAATTTTTTCAAAAGCCTTTATAAGGGTGTTGCGAATGTCACATTCACGGTCAAAGCGCCATGGACTCTGTTTGTTATCGACGATCTAAAGTTAATTATCGCCGGTTTGAATGCGACTTGGAAGGAAAGTCACCAGGATTCAGACCATTACGGTCATTGTGGAGAGCAACAGTATCACTGGTTCAAAGATAAAATTGGACAATATCGCAGAGATGGTTGGTGGTGCATCGGTGCCATTCATCATAACCCCATTCGTGGTGCAACTGACGATGACGAAAATCTTAGGGATGTTGATGATTTAACGCAATGGATTGGACCCGATCTTGATCTTCTGTTGCACGGTCATACTCACAGCACTGGCGAGAACATGTTGAACACGCTTCCGGTGTTCGCGACCGGCAGTGCTGGTCTGAAAGCGACAGCCCGTCCTGGTGAGGTACCCAATCAGTACCAAGTTCTGTTTATTGATTCCTCTGGGGTGGGGCGTTGGGCTCGTTGCTACGCGCCTGACCGCAAGATGTGGATCGGCGATACCAGGATTTCCCCATATGGAAACAAATGGCAGGTAAAGACCATTATTACTTTCAAGGGTAGTGTTGGGACCAGAGTTTCTCCAGATTGGAAAGCAGAAGAAGTTAACAATAAATTGCCACCTATCGGTGATAGTGTACTAGGTCCGACTACACATACGCAAATTGGTTCTGAGAACGGAAATAAAATACATGCACATACGCAAATTGGTTCTGAGAACGAAAATAAAACACGTACTGTAACGCAACAAAATTCTTCCGATAAGAGTCAATCATTCAAACGCGATACCGATCGGCTTTTCGAAAAGTTGAAAGGAGAAATCGTTTCGACCCTTGCCTCATCTTCAAATGCCATGGCCAAGTTGGATGATGTGATGAAAAATTGCGAGACCAAGTTAATACCCAATTCCAGGCAGGCACGGTTGATGGCGTGTCTTCTTGACAAAAATTTTGAAACAGGAAAGGATATCCTGCTCCAAACCCATACGAGTCTACGGAATATCGGCGACAAGGCAGGTTCTCTCGTGATCGAGAAGGTAAGCCGTCTACTGATACCATGGCTTTATGTTCTACGTAGTGATTATTGTCAGGAACTGGATCGTGAATGGGATCAACGATGTGTGCAGGGTGATGTTGTGTCCATTCCCGCCGGAATTACTTCTTTTGCAGAAATTATTATGGCAGGCCTTTATCGGCGTGAAGTGATTTGGAATTCTATTAAAAACAATCAAGGAAAAATAATACAATTTCCCGAGGGACAGTTTTCTTCAGGTTCGTTTAATTTTTTGCAGCAACCTGCAAACGGAATTCTCAGTGAAGACGATAGGATGAAAAATTTTCGGGAAGATTTATACAAGAGAATAGAAGTTCCTTCTGGAACCTGTAAATTGACCCCTTCCGTGCAAAATGAATCCATTCGCATCCAATTGCGTTTTTTACGCGATCAGAAAGATTCTGTCATTTATTATGTTTACGACCGTATACAAGATAATCCAGATGACGAAAAAATCCAGAAAGATTCTATAGTACAAATCAGAAAAGAATTTCCAGAGGTTGTGTTTATAGAGTTGAATAGGGAACTACATCCCCGCGATCAAAAACTTTTTAATGAAATTTATACGTTGATTGTAACGGAGGATTCATGAACCATAGCAACTTTATTGACCCGCCCAGCTCCGATAAACCATGGATTTCTGTCCAGTTCAATACAAAGGGAGGTCCATCGGATCGGGTACATCTCCTGGGTGCCAAGGAAATCTACGCTATTAACGCCGCGATCATTGCCGGAAGACCTCTTTTGGTACGGGGAGAGCCGGGGATCGGCAAAAGCCAGTTGGCGCGGGCGGCGGCCAAGCTTTTGGGTCGGGTGTTTATCCAGCATGTCATCGATTCCCACTCGGAATCGCGTGATTTGCTATGGAGTTTTGATGCCGTCAATCGGCTGGCTGAAGCGCAGTTAGCAACAACGTCACGCCAAAATTTAGCACGAATTCGCGCCGGGTTGAAGGTTTCCCAGTTTGTTCATCCCGGGCCGCTATGGTGGGCTTTTGACTGGTTGGATGCCATGAGACAGGCCGATCGCGCCAAGACACACCCCCCTGCCCAACTCGATGGTGGTTATTGGCAGAATGGTAGTGTTTTTCTCCTGGATGAAATCGACAAGGCCGAATCGGAAGTGCCCAATGGTTTGTTGGAAGCCTTGGGTAACCGGGCGTTCACTCCCATGGGTCGCAGTGAGCCGGTACAGGCTGTCGGTTCTTTGCCGCTGGTGATCATCACCACCAACGAAGAGCGTGCCTTGCCCGATGCCTTTCTGCGCCGTTGTCTGGTGCTGCGCTTGGCGCTTCCCAAAGGTGAAGAAGCTTTGGTCAATTTTCTGATCCAACGCGGTCAGGCGCACTTTCCCAAAGCCAATGATGGAATATTGCGTCAGGTGGCCAAGTTGCTGCACAGGAGTCGGCAGGAAGCTATCGACAGCCATAGAACCCCGCATCCTGGACAGGCTGAATATCTGGATCTCCTGCGTGCCGTGTTGGGACTGGCTGCGACGGAGAAGGAGCAAGAGGGAATGTTGGAGAAAGTTGCCGAATTCGCCTTGAAAAAAAATGCGTTGCCAGAGGACTAAGGGGTGATCCTGGTGCTATCCCTATGAGAGTACAAGAAGAAATTCTTCCCCGTGGTAATTGTGGATACGCCGATTTGGTCATCGCCTTGGCTTTGGGAGGGGATGACGGGTTGGTGGCCATGGCCCGGCTATTGGGGTATGGTCCAGCGACAAAACCCAAACAAACGTTAGATACATTAAGTATTCCTTCTGATGAAAGTTTTGGTAGGCCGGTCGTTCATGACGAATCCAAACTTTTCCAGGTCGAGGACCAATCCGCTATCCCGTTTTGGTATTTGCACAAGTATGAACTCCTTGGTCCATTGCAACTGCCACCTTCCCAAACCCGCCCCGAGGATGCAAACAGAGGACGGGATACCCGCCCAGAAAAGCCCCCGTTGGTTACCAGTCTGAGCCCCTGGAATGCGCTTCTTCCTCGGATGCGTATCCATTTTACCAAAAAGGTGGAAAGTAAAGCCCTGGATGTGGATGGTGTGGTGCGCCGCATTGTCCACGGACGAACTCTGGATCGGTTGCCGCATCGACTGCGGCGTCGTTGGGGCGATGGTCTACAGATTATTCTTGATCGGAGCCAACGTCTGATTCCCTTTCAGAAAGACCAGGACCAGACGGCGCGCCTGTTGGTGGCTTTGTTTCCCCATCAGGCTGTGGAGTTTGCCCTGCTTTTTGACGAACTGGAAGCGCCCGTTATCGCTACTGGGGAACATTCCTGGCGGGAATATCGTCCACCAGCATCGGGAACGTTGGTGGTGGCTTTGGGGGATATGGGATTCTTGGCAAGGCAAAAAAGAAGGCTTACGGTCCGCTGGGAAAAATTGGGCAGGAGTTTGGTGAACGCAGGGTGTCGACCGATGGCGCTGAATCTTTGTCCTGTCTCTCGTTGGCAGAAGGATCGATTGCATTCCTGGACCATGGTACCGTGGGAAACGGGCCATGGGGGAGCGCGACTCAGCGATGAGGAACTGAAGGAGCGTGCGGAGCGGCTGTTGCGTTTTCTGTCACCGGCAATTCGGATTGAGCCCGGTTTGTTGCGGGATATTCGTCTTCTCCTTGGATCCGCAGCGGATGCAGGTACCGAGGCGGATGTTTGGAGCCATCCTGCCATGATTGGTCGTTCCCGGGTGGCAGGAACACTGGATTATGGAGAGGCGAAGCGGTTGCGATCTACTTTTGGGCCGAATGATGACGCTTTGCTGCACAAGGTGGTGAATCGCATCCGGCGTTGGCGGGTGGGATTGGCTCCTGAGGTGTGGTTTGAGGAGGTGCGTTCTATGCTTCCGCAGCAACTTCCCCGGGAAGTACGCGAAAACGACCTGCCAGCCAGTAAAAATCATTTTAAGGAGTTATCTTCCGATGTGGTGGAGTCTTCGGAAGGATTGGCTTGGTACCGGGAACTGTCGCGTCGGGTTTCTCCGTCCTATCGTCAGCATGAGGATCCGGAGCTGAAAGCCTGGGAGGATCGTATGTTTCAACTTGCCTTCAGGCAGGAGCCGAACCGCCTTCCACCTGCAGGTTTCGAATTGCGTCATTTGCCTATATCTCGTAGGGATCCGGTGGCTATTTCACTTAGCCAGCAGGGGGATCACGTAGTGTTTGGGAACTCAAGCAGTGGCAGCCCCTTGGGGATGATTCACAGTCGCCAGGATATGCTTTATCTGGAACCGTTACATTTTCTTCCTCCCGATGATGATTTTCCAATCTTTTGGAAATGCGGTGTTGCTCCTGCTTGGGCGAAATCTTGGGGCCGGGATGGGTATGGGGCGTGGGTGACGTTTGCGCTGGAAGGCGTTGTGCAAAAGATGCGCTGGATTCCGCCCGGGCGGTTTAAGATGGGTTCGCCTGAGGAGGATGAGACTGGGCGAGGGGTTTTGATGGGCTTGCCCGAGGATGAACCGGGATATAGTATAGATGAAGGCCCGCAGCACGAGGTATCTATTAAAAAAGGCTATTGGATGTTCGATACCCCCTGCACGCAAGCGCTTTGGCATGTGGTGATGGTCAACAACCCGAGCCGTTTCAAAACTCCTGACCGACCCGTGGAAAACGTAAGCTGGGATGATGTCCAAGAGTTCCTGAAGCGGATCAACGCGAGTATGCCGGGTCTCGATTTGGCGTTACCGTCGGAGGCGCAGTGGGAATATGCCTGTCGTGCTGGCACGACTACAGATCTATATACCGGCAGTATCGAAATCCTTGGCAAACACAATGCTCCGGCCCTTGATCCCATCGCTTGGTACGGTGGCAACAGCGGCGTCGATTTCGAGTTGAAAGATGGTAAAGACAGCAAACGCTGGAGGGAGAAACAATATCAACACGAAAAAGCCGGAACTCGTCAGGTTAGGCTCAAAGTTGCTAATTTCTGGGGGTTGTATGACATGCTCGGCAATGTATATGAATGGTGTGTTGACCATGTGCATAAAAGTTACAATGGTGCCCCCACCGATGGTACCCCCTGGCTGGATGCAGGTGAAGCTGGCGGTGCCCGTCGTGTCTTTCGCGGCGGTTCCTGGTACAGCAGTGCGCGGCGCGTGCGTGCGGCGTTCCGTGAAGGGCGCCCTTCCGGCATCCGCTACGATAACCTGGGTTTCCGCTGTGCCCGAGTTCCTGTGCGCCCAGCCAGCGAGCAGGAGGCGGAGCCGGCGCTCCCTTGGCCAGCGGAGCTACAAGGGACGCGGGCGCAGCCGGAAAGCGGGGCTTTGCTTCGTCTTCGTGAGGAGCCGAAACAACATTCTTGCGAATTCCCCCGCGTCCCTGCGTTCCACATCGTGAGCGATTGCGAGCGTCTGCG
The DNA here is from genome assembly GCA_015228975.1 of Magnetococcales bacterium. Taxonomy (GTDB): domain Bacteria; phylum Pseudomonadota; class Magnetococcia; order Magnetococcales; family UBA8363; genus UBA8363. Next base: position 1,215 of record JADGCN010000169.1, on the reverse strand, counting down.
TTTTCGTCGCATCACCCAACCCGACTGGGCGGACGCCATGGGGCGTGATCGTTTCGGTCTGTGGGCGGAATTCGTGATCGGAAAGGCCCGGCAAAAGATGCGTTGGATCCCACCTGGGCGGTTGACCATGGGTTCGCTCAAGAAGGATAAGGAGGGACGCTTGATAAACGAAGGCCCACAGCACGAGGTAATCCTGGAAAATGGGTACTGGCTGTTCGACACCCCATGCACACAAGCACTTTGGCAGGCGGTGATGATAGACAACCCGAGCGGTTTCAAATCCCCCAACCGACCGGTAGAAGTCGTAAGCTGGGACGATGTTCAGGAGTTCTTGAAGGGGATAAACATGAGTATATCGGGTCTTAATCTTGCGTTGCCATCGGAGGCGCAATGGGAATACGCTTGTCGTGCTGGTACGACCACTGCCCTGTATACGGGCGATATTCAGATTCTTGGTGAACACAATGCCCCGGCCCTTGATCCCATCGCTTGGTATGGAGGCAACAGCGGTGTTGATTTTGAGCTGAGCAATGCCTACAACAGCAAAGATTGGCCTGAGAAGCAATACGTGCACGAGAGGGCCGGCTCTCACCCGGTGGGGCTAAAGGCTCCTAATGCTTGGGGGTTGTATGATATGTTGGGCAACGTGTGGGAGTGGTGTGCTGATTACGGGCATGAAAGTTACGTTGGCGTGCCTACAGATGGTACTCCCAGGGGTGATGCGGGCAGTGCCGGTAACGTCCATGTTATTCGCGGTGGTTCATGGGTGGACGGCGCTTTTTTCACGAGTCCCGCGTTTCGCACTTGGAACACTTCGGACCGCCGTAGCGGCAACCTGGGTTTCCGCTGTGCCCGAGTTGGTTCGTGAGCCAAGCCGGCAGGGGCGGAAGCGGCCAGGGACCGAGGGCACCCCGGCAAGCGGAGCGACGGGGGGCAGTCGGGCACAGGCCGCTTAAGCGGTCGCGATTTTTTTTGAGGCTTGTCTTCGTTACTGTTATCGTTAAGCCCCATGAGCGATCTCACGCAACCCCATGACCGTTTGTTCAAGGCGTTGATGTCTCATCCTGAGACTGCCGGAGCCTTGCTGAGTGAGTACTTGCCTGAGGAGATTTCTGCGCTGTTGGCACCCTTGCCACCCCAGTTTGTGGAGGGGTCGTTCCCCCCTCTGTGCCAATGAAAAGTGAGACACTGACCCCCTGATAAATTAGAGTAGGC
>JADGCN010000168.1 GCA_015228975.1 Magnetococcales bacterium | reverse complement strand
CAACCCCCGTATGCTACAGGAATCACATTGAAATTTCCATCCCTTTTCGTAACCATCCAAAAAATCTTCCCGAATGTTGATCACACACATCTCTTTTTTTATCACCATCAAAGAAAAATACAAAAATATCAATTATCTACCCTGTTTCGTAACCTCCCCTGCCAAATCCGCATAGATCGGTTACGACAAACAAAAAATCTACACCACAAAAACAGTTTCCGTACCCGGAACCTTGGCATCCACCCCCACCCGCAAACTTTTGCTTGCACAACTCTCGCACAGAGGATGAATGTGAACCCGATCCGATGCAACCTTGATCCTCTTCATCACCTCAGCCACCATCTCTCGATGAAGGTTGGCATCCAGTACCGCTTCAAAAACACTCTCCTGAACCCGATCACCGTAACCATCCAAACACTGGGAAAGTTTGCGTCTTCGTTTGTTCTCCGAAACATCATAACAGATGATATATCTCACGGGACTTCCCCTTCTCCGTCAAGGCGAAACGGTTGGTACTCCCGTTCACCCCGTATCGCCATGGCCATATGGTTGACTTGCTGCCGCAGCAGGTCATTCACCGTACTTTTTTCACCCCCCGCTTGCAAAAGTGGACGCTCCAGATAGTTGCCCCACGCGGTAAAGAAAATTTTCAAGCCCTCTCTGGTTAACCGAACCCCTCCCGACTCGGCGTCCGTCTCAAACATGTCGGCGCGAAGCATACGCAAATTACAGGTACGCATGACAAACCGATCAACCACCGCATGTCGAAACTCCTCCAACAAGTCCAATGACAAACTCGCCCTTCCTGGCCGTGGCGCATGAAAAAAACCGACCGCAGGATCCAACCCGCGCCCCTCAAGCAAACTTGCAATCCGATTGCCCAGCAATACATACCCAAACGAAAGCAAAGCATTCGCCGGATCGGGCGGTGGCCGACGTTTGCGACCCAAAAATTGAATTTCTCCACGAAATCCATGGTGTAACACCGAAAAATAACTTCTCGATGCGCCACCTTCATAACCCAACAAAACTTCCCCATCCACAGCCGCTTCAATCCGTTCCTCCCACCCCGCCATCTCCTTGATAACCGTCGCAAGATCTACCAATCCCGGCTGATTCGATTGAATACCTCTTAAAATCTCTGCCCCATGCAGACATTTGGCCCGAAGTATTTTGCGTGCCATCGCCAAGGATAACGAGGCATCCAACGCCATGCGCATCTGCGCCACACGCAAATCACCCGAACGGGCATTCTTCGGCGTCAATCTTCCCTGGAAATCACCGCCCCAAGTATACCAGGCCACGGAAATACCCTTCTCCAAACACAGCAGCAGCGCATCCCGCGTGACATGTACCCGCCCCACCAGACCAATCACCTACACTCTGTGCGGTTTGACCTCCATCAGCACCTCACCACGCGCCGAATCGGCATCGCCCCGGGATTCTGGTGCCGAAGTCACACAAAAATTGCCTGCAAGCACCCGAACAGTCGCTCCTGGCTGGGTCACGTAAAGAGCGGGCATTCATTCCCCTCCAATCCCCAATTCCTTGAATATTTTGTTCAGCTTTCTTTCCAGTACCGAGCGCGACGCTAAAGCGACATCCACTTCCTGTTGACTCGGCCTGATCCCATGGGCCAAAGCGTTGCGCAACTTGGCCAATTCCTCAAACATCGGAAAGCGGGTACGTAAATCGTCCCCGGCTCCCTTGCGAACCTCATAATTGCCCGCATCACCCAATTTTTCCTCCATAATGCGTCGCGTAACATGCGATTCATAACCAAAAATAACCGCACGCAAAAAATCTCCCCGTTGTAAATATTGGCGTGCCAACATACCCTCTCGCGCCCATTGCGGTTCACGTCTCCGCCAGGAAAGCCTCGCCTCCAACGGCTTGCGAAACAAACGGACTGCCGGTGAATAGCCACCAGAGGGTTCTTGGGAAAAATACTCGTGAAACGTATCCAACTTTTTTCGTGCCAGGCTCGAATTACCAACGCGCTCAAAAAATGCCGCCTCCTCCAATAAATCAATCTGACTCACAGCTTCCCGTTCTCGCCGCAGCAAAGGGGCAAAAACCCCATAATCCCCCCCCTGGTCATACCGTCCCAACGCGCCAATCCAATCCGCCAGATTCAGCAATCCATCCAACGCCACCACAGGAGCTTCTCCATCTTCCTGCATGTCGGCTGCCCCATAATACAGGCCCTCCACACGCGCCCGTTTCACCTCCTTCAAAAACATGGCACTCAAAAATCCCAACATGGGCAAATGGCGAAAACCATGGGTAAGATCCATAGATACCGTATCCCCTGCGGCAACCTCCTCGGCCATGGTCGCTAAAATCTCCATCTGTTCCCCCACATCCCGACCAAACGGAATGATCAAGGACCGACAGGCCATCCCCAACTGCCGCTCCAACAAGGGTGCCAGACGGTCCAAACACCCCTGACTGACCGAATTTACCTCCACTTCTTCCATCAGAGCCAGTCGATCCTCTTCCATTTCATCCCCGTCACCAACCCCATCAAACAACACATCCCACATGCTGCCACAAGTTCCCAGCAGAATAAAAAGATCGGGGCGTAGCTGCTGGGCCAGGGACAAGCCAAAGAAACGGGTCGTCACCTTTTGGCCATCGGCAAAACGGTAGCATAAGGAGCGATATTTTCCCCCGGTATCCTTACGAGCCTTGCCCAGAAAACTGATCACAATCTTTTTCAATGCGCTTCTCCCTCGAAGTTTTTGCTGATCCGATATTCTTCCAATCGGGCACCACACGCCGTCATCTCCTGTAGCGAAAGCTCTTTACCCCGCCAACGCTGCGGAACCTCCAGGGAAAGATGAAAATAACGCCCGCCCAGGTCACAAATTTTGGCCGCCATGTTGACCGGCAACGAGCCGATCACCCAATCCCCGGCCTCAATCTGTTCCAATTCCAAATGTTCCAGCCTCACATCCACCACAATCCCCTGGGCACCGGCCCAGGCCAAAGCTCCAGGATGCCGACTGACAAAATAAACCGTCATGAACCCTCCCGCATCAACCGATACCCTCCCAAACCAAACGTAGCGTTTTTCCCCACATGCAACCAACTCCCCAGGGTGACAAACGGCCAAAACGACCGCAAATCGCCCTCCAAAGTCCAATGCCCCACCACCCCCCCCAAGGCCATGGTTTGCCCCTGCCGCGATGAACGGCGGGTCCAGTCACGCCAGGAAAGGTTGCCATACCCATGGATCCCGGTGGCCTGTTCCGCCAAGTCGGTATAGTCCAACGGCCATGATCGGCCACAATGAATCGCCGCCATCTGGCTGATCCGGCGCATCAAAGCCACCAAAACATCCCGTGGCCGCAACCGTCCCGGCCCCAAGGGTGACCCATCCTTATGAATACGGGTGGGCGTCAGAAGGGCAAGCCGCAACCGATCTCCCCCTTCCCACGGGGGGGCGGTAACTTCGGTGGGGTGATCCTGGATAACCCCTTGGGCTGCGTTATAAATCTCCAACTCCGCATTCACACCTTCCAGCACCACCCGGTGTAAATCCGCCGTCCCATTGCCCGGCCCCACACCGTGGGCCATCCCGCGTTGCCACGCCAACATCACCAACGGCAACCGCTGGAGTGCCTGCCCCACCAAAACCTGGTGAAAAACCAGCGTCTCACCCGGTGCGTAGACCTGCCGTCCCCATGGCGGTGGCTCGATCACATAGGGATTGGGGACAACACCAAACCCCCTTTCCCCCGCACTCACCTCCGGTGCTGGAGTTTCAAAAATCAACGCATACGGACATGAGCGGACAATAGTACACCCCGTACATTCCGGTTGGCGGGCTAGGCAGGCCAGTTTTCGCAACCATCCCCCAAACACCCCCCGCAACGCCGATCCCGCATATTCCGGCAAACGCAGTTCGGTACGGACGATCCATTCATAACGATAACGGGCCAGAGGGAGAGAAAAAGAGGCCATATCCATCACGATGCACCCCCCATAAGATGGGCCAATCGTTGCCGTAATTCCTTAAGTTTTTTATCCGCCCCTTTCAATTTTTTCGGCAATTCCTCGTTGCACACTTGCGCCAGTTCCTCCAACTCCTCCCGCAACCATTCCTGCCGCTTGCCTTCCACGTCTCTGATTAAAATTTGAATGTCCCCCCACAGCTTTCCCCCGACTGGCTCCAAAAGACGGGTCGCCTCCATCTGTTTCCGAAAACCTTCAATCCTCCTTTGGTTTTCCGACATCGCAGCCAACCGCGCTTTACATTCCTGCTCCTCGGTCTCACGCTGTTGACGTTCCACCCTGTCCTTTTCTTCCTGCAAACGCCTCCCTTCAATTTTTTTTCTCAATTCTTCCAGCTTTCGATCCGACGCTGCCAATGATTCTTTCTTTTTTTCCAACCTTCCTTCGGCAAGTTTTGCGATTTCCGGCACCGTTTCCACCAACGGACGGCGTTTCTCATCATTCAACTCCACCAACAACCAGCCAAACGGCAGCAGGTTTTTCTCTTGCTTGACACTGTCCCCCGCCAGCCAAGTCGTAGAGGGTTTGGAAACCCATTTTTTATATTGGGGTTGGTAAATACGCCGCGCCCCGTTCAGGGTTACCGATTCGGCACCACTGTGGCGGCCAACCCGCAATAAAAAAGCCCGTCCCGAATCCAACAGACGTTTCAAACCACCACCCTCCCCCAAAGAACGCAGCATGGCATCGCGCCAGGAGGGATCCAAATACGCTTCCAATTGACGCAACTCCCGTATAAGATGCACCTCCTGATAAAAACGGTTGCATCGCGCCACCACCTTCTTGAAACCCCAAGTCACATCAGCATCGGTATGACGCACCTGGGAAGGATCCAAAAACGTCAAATCCCCTTCCATAAATTCCAACATTAAACCCGGCAGACACTCCAGGGTTTGATATGGCCCTTTGCCGACACCACCAGAAGTTTTAAAATTGAGGGCAAAGAGAATATCGTTGCCAACCCACGGCTTTACCCGCACGCTCAGATCACCCATGCGAATCAACCGCATGGGATCCTGCGCAAAATCTTTCGGCACGCAAAGCTTCAATGTGGTTGCGATGGGTGCCAGCTCTTTCCAATTCTTCTTCCGGTTCTCAGCATCTTTGATGTTGGCTAACGGTTTTCCACCATGAACAAAATCCAGCAAAGCGGTGCGTATAGATCCTTTCAGACTGCTCCCCGGCAGGATGGGGTGTTCATCACCCAACACATGGGATGTCCGCTCAATGTTGAGTTTGTTGACAGTATTATTCCCTGCCTGGATGGTTTTCCCCACCCGTCGATCATAAAAATCTTGCACCTCGGCACCCACAGGTATCCGATGGGAAGAAAATGGAATCAACTCTTCCTTTCTTTTGAAGAAAAATTTTTGCACATCCTTGATGACCGTCTCCCCCTGGCCATTACAGATTTTAAGCAATTCCTCCCGCGCCGCCTGGTTGTCGGCCAATGCCTCCACCGGGTTGAAGAGATAAAAAATACCCTCATCCATGACATATTCGGTGGGTTGGTAATCTTCTGCGCATCCCACATGAACCGGGGACAAGGTGGACACAACCAAAGGACAAGATTCTAAAAATGGCTTCGTCATCACACCCTCTCCCCCTTGAGACAAATACCCACCACCGGGGCATAACCCTGATGGACCGTTTCCCCAATGGCCTTGGATAAAAGCCCCTCCCCCCCCAAGCCCTGGCCAACAAAAACATCGTTGGGCGAGAATTTTCTTTCTGGGGTCAATACCGCCCCAGCACGAGCCAGCAGTATGGGGTTTTTGAACGGTTGTCCCGTCACTGCGGCGCGGTCGCCATGGCGACCAAAACGGGTAAACGGTTGATAAAAACTACGGTTCGAAACAAAACCACACCCTTGGGGGGCGCAAAATCCCAGGGTCATCCAGGCGTTGGCATCGGCTTGTCGGGGTAGGGACTCTTCATCGCCCTCCTCCAAAGCAAATTTGCCTAAACCGGCACTGGCATCTTTGCCAAAACCCCATCGCCCCACATCCGCCAACGCATCCTGCAATTCTCCCTTGGTAACCCGATCTGGATCATAGACCAACCAGACATCCAGGCAGGCATCTTCTGGAAACCAGGTCTGGGAGACCATATAGGGGGCAAACCCGTCCGTCCCCGTGGTTCCCGTCAGCCGATTGATCTGATTGCGCGGTTGCGGTCGCTCCTTCCGTGCATCCTTCCAGACCTCCGTTTCGGGGCGACATAACCCACCCCAGTGAGATAATTTCTGCTTCCAGCCATCCTTGGCGTACCAGGGAAACCAAACCTTCTTTTTTTCCGCTTTACGGTCCACCTCCTTTCCCTGTTCCCCCGTCGATAGCATGGCGGGAGGCAAATAGGGGCGCGGCCAGTATCCCGATGGAAACATATCGGAAACCACCAAAAACGGTTTCCCCTGGAGATACCCCTGTAATCGCTCGATCAACCAAGCCTCGCCATAACGATTAAGAAAAATCCAACAAAGTTGACCAAACAAGGTATCGCCGTGGGGTGGCGTGGCAAACGCCGTCAACGGGCGCAGTGCGAATAGCAGCGTTTTCATCGGACAAAAGCCCCGTTTACCACGGTTGAGTGTTGTTGAATCGAGCCTGAATTTCAGCATCCTCTAAAGTCAGCTTCACCCGCCCATAACCACGAGAACCCGAACCCCCAAGGCTGTCCTTCTCCAGCAGACGCAGCCCAATCAGGAGGGTCTCCAATAAATCATCCTCTTCATCCAACTCTTTGATGGCGACCTGAAACGCAAACACCGCTCCCGCCGGAACCCGCTCGATGTTGCGGGGATGTTCTGCCACCCCCCGCACCCGATCGATGGTGTTTTCCATTTTCACTTCGGTCAGCGAGAGATTTTTGTTGCTTATCTTTTTAAACCAGTCCGAATCGACTTTGAGCATACAATCCCGGAATGCGGCACGGGTGGGACCGATTTCCAGTGCCTGATCCTGGGTCTTGATATCACTGCCCGAATTACCAAACAGCTTAAGAATAGCCGTGGCTTGTTTTTTATCTGGAGCCTTGTCCAACATGGAATAGCT
>JADGCN010000167.1 GCA_015228975.1 Magnetococcales bacterium | reverse complement strand
TTTTGTGAGAGTTGGCCGGGCGATCAGATACAAGCCAGAAAGCATCCAGGCTTTTATCGAAAAGCGGACCTGTGGGCAGGGTTGAGGATCCCCACATGATCCAAAACGAAAAAAGCCAGGGCGGGCACCCTGGCAATCAACAAAAATCCTGCCCCCAATCTACCAACCCAGGCCAATCCGGGCAAGGTGAAAATCCTTCCCTGGCAGAGATTCAAAGCGCATTGCATGCCATCGACCCGAACTGTTCCCGGGATGACTGGTCGCACGTTGCCATGGCCTTGAAAAACGCTCTCGGGGATGGAGGGTTTCAACTCTTCGATGCATGGAGCCAAGGGGGAGCGACCTACAACCAGGTTGATTGCCAGGATACGTGGAAATCAATCCATCCTGGTGGTGGTATTACGATCCGCACGCTCTTCAAGATGGCGACGATTACCGGTTGGCGGTGGCATGCGGACCAGGCAGTGCTACCTCAACCCGTGGTCGTGGCCAACCAGGAAACCCAAAGCCATGAAGGACCACCCCCCTGGATGATTGAAGGGCCACCACTCGATGCCTATGACGATGCCGATAGTCAAGACCATCCAGGGGAAAATTCTCTTGATGCCGAAGAACTGCGGACAGACATGGCCGCACGGGTGACAACATCTGCACAAGGGATTTGGCAAGCGTCCGATGTGGTACCGAACAACCACCCGTACCTTGACAAAAAAAACGTCGGGGCGCATGGCCTGCGGGTTTATCGAGGATCGTTGACCATCGCCAGTCATCCATGTGATGGCGCGATTGTGGTGCCATTGACGGCGGCGAATGACAGTTTACAGACCCTCCAATTCATCACCCTGGATGGCAATAAAATGTTGCTGCCCTGGCATCCCAAAAAAGGCGCGTTCCACGTCGTGGAATCCCCGACCGAAATTATCGTCATTGCTGAAGGCTATGCGACGACTGCAACGATCCACGAGGCAACCGGGCACCAGGTTGTCATGGCAATCGATAGCGGAAACTTGTTGGAAGTGGCAAAAACGATCCGTGCCAAATACCCACACCACACGATTATTTTGGCGGCGGATGATGACCATCATTTGTCGAACAATCCGGGCCGAAACAAAGCCGAAGCGGCAGCACGGTCAATAAAAGGTTTCCTGGCCATTCCAAGCTTTGGGCAGGATCGACCGGAGGGGTTGACCGATTTCAACGACCTGGCGCAACGCCTTGGGCTGGATGTGGTACGGCAACAGATCGAAGGTGCCAAACCGGTTTCGGCAATAGTTCCCCTGGCATCAAATCAGGACAAGCAAATCATCCCATATTCAATGGCCGAACTCATGCGTCGGGAGTTCAAACCGGTTGAGTTCGTCATTGAAAACCTGTTCGCGCAAGGATGTTACATCCTGGGCGGAAAACCGAAGGTTGGCAAAAGCTGGCTGGCATTGCACCTGCTTTTGTCTGTCGCCTATGGCCAGCGTGCCATAGGTTCCCTGTTCGCTCAGAAAGGACAGGCATTATACATCTCCCTGGAAGACCACGACCGGCGGTTATATCGGCGCGTCAATCAGGTTTTCCCAGGAGAGCCAACCGACGACCTGTTTTTCGTCACAGAGTGGCCACGGATTGGTCAGGGTTGCGTCGAACGGCTTGACGAGTGGTTGACTGACCATCCACAGGCCAAGTTGGTCATCATCGACACATTGGCGCGAATACGTCCCTCCAGGAAAGGAAGCGATGACCTTTATGCAACTGATTATGCGGCTGTTTCGGCTTTCAAGGAAATCACTGAGAAATATGGAATAACAGTTATTTTGGTTCACCACCTGCGGAAAATGGGGTCCGACGATCCAGCGGACATGCTGAGCGGCACGACCGGACTGGCCGGGGGCGTTGACGGCACTTTGGTCCTGACAAAGACGGCAAATTCTAAATTACTGACTCTCTATCGAAGTGGAAGGGATTTGCTGGTTGATGAGCCACTGTCTTTGGATTGGGACAAGGAAACTGGTGAATGGCGAATTTTGGACGCTGCTACGGCGGCGGTTCTGAACATTGGCGAGGCACAACAACCGATCATCGACGCGATGATGGCAACTGGACATCCCATGACCCGCCAGGAGGTAGCGGCGGCAACTAATAAAAACCAAGATAGCGTAAGGAAAGCATTATCCAAACTGGTAGCGGACGGGATCTTGATCAAATCAGGTCCACACAATAACACCCGGTACTCCGTCTCTGCCATCGTACCCAATCCCCCAGATGAGAGAGAATGTCTTTTTTCTAGGGGGAAAGAAGGCGATGAAAACGTTTCCCATCCTTCCCACCCTTCCCATCCTTCCCATCCTTCCCACCCTTCCCACCCTGTAAATATAGAGACAAAAAACGAGGGATGGGAAAGGGTGGGAACAGGGTGGGAAGTCCTGTCTTCCCACCCTGAAAGCATAAAATACAAAGGCTTAATGCAGGATGGGAAGGGTGGGAAGGGTGGGAAGGATGATACACAAAATCTCCCCAAACTCGACTATGAGGAGTTTTGAGCATGGACGCCGTTTGTGTTTTGACCGACCTGACAGCAACCGGACTGAATCTTTTCCTGGCAGGAGATGTTCTCCGAGCAACTCCAAGGGACCGACTTTCCAACCAGGCACGAGAGACCTAATCCGCCAACACAAACCCGAACTGGTGGCCTTGTTGCGTCAAGGTGTCGTGAATAATCCTGAACCAACCGACACCACGACTACCACAAACGATCCAAAAGGGGAATTCCTCACTGGTGGACCGGACCTACCCGACACCGTGGTCAGCACCGACACCGTGGCCAGCACCGACACCGTGGCCAGCACCGACACCCGAGAATCCATCCAGGGGAAAATGATTTCTTCCTGGATGGAGGCAGCCGTTGACCTACCAGATTTCAACCCGGAACCATTCGACCAGGAAGCATTTAAGGAACGATCCGCCATCGCTGAACATGATGGCGGGATTCCTCGGGAGTGGGCCGAAGGTTTGGCGCGTTTATGCGTCATGATACGACCGGCAGACATCCCTGCCAAACGATGGCAGGCCATCATCCTTGCGGCGGGTCTATTCACTGACCGATGGGCAAAGCAGGCAGCGGCATTGGGCTGGACCACTGAGGAGGTCTTTGGATGCTCTGCCAAGGCCCCTGAATTTGGATATGGTAGCCGTGGTCTGGTGTTCTCCATGGGTGATCCTGGTTCAACCCTGGAAGCCATGGACAAAGACAAGGCCACCTTCCGGACCAAGGGTGGCGCACGGCAAGTTTTTCGGCGCGACTATTTCAATATGGATCGGTCACCATTGCGGTTGGTGTGGGATGCCCAATCAAATGAACGTATTCCTGATAAATAATTGGGTTGGTCTGAAATTTTACTTTCCCGAAGATGGTTTCCAATCTCTTGCCAGTTCTTGAGCTTTATCAATCTGATTTATGGTCATTTTTTTAGAAAGAGCATCACGCATAACGATAGCGTCTGGGTCTCCATTCGACGCGCTCAGATTTAACCACATATGGGCTTTAATATAGTCCTGATGAACTCCATGGCCGTTACCGTACATCACGCCGAGGCTGTGCTGGGCTTTGGCAAGCCTCTGATCAGCCGCCAGATGGAACCACTTCACTGCTTCCTTGTAGTCATGGGGAACGCCTTGACCGCTGTGGTACATGAAGCCGAGGTTGAACTGGGCTTTGGCATCACCCTGATCAGCCGCCAGATGGAACCACTTCATTGCTTCCTTGTAGTCATGGGGAACGCCTTGACCGCTGTGGTACATGAAGCCGAGGTTGAACTGGGCTTCGGCATGCCCCTGATCAGCCGCCAGATGGAACCACTTCACTGCTTCCTGGTGGTCCTGATGAACGCCTAGGCCATCGGAGTACATCTTGCCGAGGATGAACTGGGCTTCGGCATGCCCCTGATGATCAGCAGCCAGACGGAACCACTTCATCGCTTCCTTGTAGTCCTGGGGAACGCCTAGGCCGTCGAGATACATCCCGCCGAGGAGGGGCTGGGCTTCGGCATGCCCCTGATCAGCCGCCTTGCGATACCATTTTACGGCTTCCTCGTCGTCCTGTGGAACGCCTTTGCCGTTACTGTACATCAGGCCGAGAATATACTGGGCTTCGGCATGCCCCTGATCAGCCGCCAGACGGAACCACTTCATTGCTTCCTTGTAGTCCTGGGGAACGCCTTGACCTCTGCGGTACATGAAGCCGAGGATGAACTGGGCATAGACATTTCCCTGATCAGCCGCCTTGCGATACCATTTTACGGCTTCCTCGTCGTCCTGGGGAACGCCTTTGCCATAATTATACATAATGCCGAGGTTAGGCTGGGGTTTGGCAAGCCCCTGAATGGCCTTGACCATCGTTTGGGCCAACCTGTCCAAATGATTCTGGATCCAGTCAAATTTCATGAACATATCCAATCTGTTGCAGACGGACCAGATGGGCGTTACCACCTATTGAATAAATCATCTGACAATCCACTCCAAACCTGCGTTCTTGAAATCGAATCATCCAATATTGCATATACTTCATTAGGCCAGAGAATGCCATTATCCCCAGCTTTCTGTAACGCACTTTTGACATTAACAACACTAATAGAGTATCCTCGCAATGAATAATATGCATCTCGCATAGCACGTTTTATGATACTGTGAAGATCAGGCTTATTTTTAGTAAAAAAATACCGTGAACGTGGCTTTTTATGAGATATATCTGATATAAAAGAAACAATTTCTTGAAATATAAGAGCGTCAACTAATGCAAAATCTATCAGGTCATCTCTAAACCATGCGTGAACAAGGTAGTTACTGACATAATGCCTTAATGGAGTAAATTTACTAACGAATGCATATCTATCTAAACCAATTAAATCTCCGGAAAATAACGGAAATAAATCACGATGTTGCCATATCGCATATTTAATATTAACTATTTCTGAGATATTTATATCATCATTCATGTTTTTATAGAGCATATTTAGGTTTTTTTCATTTATGCTTAATTGCAAATTCTCTTTAATAAGATCAAGTAACTCAACTGCTTTATCAAGTTCTTCGATTAATCTTTTAGACGAATTTAAAGCCCAATTTTGTCGTGTGGCTTCAGCCTTCGCTTTAGAAACCATTCTAATAATAATTTTTCCATACTGACTTTCGTCAAACATCCTGCAAAAATCTATATAATCAAAAGTCTTGTCACCGCAAACTATCTTATAGCACCTTTTTTTAAATTCACTAAGCCAAAAATCGCAAATATCTTCACTTTCAGATATAGACGAAGAATCTTGATGATCAATTCTTAATCGTAATCCGTCTATATATCCATAGCTATAAACAATTTCACCTTTCTTGTTTCTCAGAAAACCAACTATATATTTTCTTTCATGCAAGGATTCATACCATGATACATTTGTAAGAACATTGAATAAATCTACATCAAGAAATATTTTATTAATTTGTGAAGAAATATATCTGTCTTCAATCTGTATAAATATTTTTTTGGGATAGTACACCAGATAATCCAATAATTTCCAGTATCATATTCACTTTGCTCAATATACGTCATCTTAATAGGAGGCGGATTATCTAGTATAATTTTTTTTACGTTTACAAAAAAATCATTTAATTCTTTAGCATCATCGCATATTTTAGAGTCAAATACATCATCAGAATAACCTCCTGAGTTCTTGATATGCGAATTATGATTGATCTTTAGAAATTCATCATAGTCATTAACACATTCATTGCAATCAATGAGTAGACTAACCTTATTAGATTTTGTTTTAGTTTCATCATCGATTATGGCAAAAAAACTATTTTGCAAGAGGCCTGTGCAACTAATTATTCTGCTATATTCATAATCTAAAGAGTCATACCTTTCTTCTTGTGTCTCCTTTTGCCACGACCAACAATTTTCTCTATAAACATAATCTATTTCTAAAATATATGCCTCAATATATATCCTAGCTCGAAAGTGATCGTTTCCATAGATTTTATAATTTGCCATCGCAGACGGTCCTTATGATTTATCAACTTCGGAGCTAGGCCTATTTTTCAGAACGGCACAAGGGTACCATACTGGAAATTCCTGCCACAACAGGACTTGTCCCTCCTGGCAGCATCAGGCATGGTATCCAAGGCCGTGTAACCCGCTCTCCTGTGGTCTGAAAGGCTCCTGTGGCCTTGTAGGGGCATCCAGGCCACGGGAAAGGATTTCCAAATCCTACGGTGTGTGCGCCAATGGGTCCCGGTACCGTTGGGGGGGCAGTTTCGGGTTTCGGGTCCCATCTGGGTCCTGCACGGGCAGGCACGGTGCTACACCACCCTTCCCTCGTGCAGGATGCTACACCTCCTTCCCCGTGCAGGATGCTACACCTCCTTTCCCTCGTGCAGGCCGATGGTGCCACCCTTCCCCGTGCAGGCCGATGCCACCCTTCCCCGTGCAGGATGCTGGTGCGACATGGACCAGAGTCCCACAGAGGAGAGGAACCTGGAACACTCCACACATCGGAGTTTTTGTCGCGATGGTGGGTACGACTGTGGGTAGCCATTTGCATTTCTGCTGTCCGAAGCCGTCCGACGCAATATGATCGAATCCGTGTTTTGATTGTGGGTAGGATGGGTCACCAAGTCAGAAACAGCAACCCGGGTGCGTGGCCGGATCGAGTCCGTCCTGGATTTCGCCAAGGTTCGTGGTTCTTGTCAGGGAGAAAACCCTGCACGGTGGAAAGGTCACCTGGATAACGTCCTATAATTAAACTTTTTCATTTGCCCCCTCCTTAAGGTACGGTGCTGCCATGTGCAACCTCATACTATAAGGACCGACCATGTCTATTCTCGTATCATCAGATCCAATGTTGCGTCTCCCCGACGTACTAAAATTGATCGGGGTATCACGATCCACGCTTTATCTCTGGATCAGGCAGAATCAATTCCCCTCGCCCATTCAGCTTGGTGCCAATTCCGTTGGTTGGCGAGCTTCGGCAATCAACAAGTGGATTGATAGCCGACCCCCATCCCTTCGAATTCCTGGCAATTCCGTTTCCATTGGTTGGCGGATTCCTATTGTCAA
>JADGCN010000166.1 GCA_015228975.1 Magnetococcales bacterium | reverse complement strand
GGGATGTTCTTCCCGGGGTTCTGGCGTGGGGGTCTCCTTGGGGAGTCCATAGGGGGCGATGATGCCCAGCAGGTCACGGGGGCGGTAGGGTTTCAACAGGAAGTCATTCATTCCCAATTGCAGGCAGCGATTTTTCTCGTTCATCATGAACATGGCCGAGACCGCCACGATGGGCACGTTGGGAGGTCCGAAGGTTCCCGAGGTTTCCGCACGGATGCGGCGGGCGGTTTCAAAGCCATCCATCACGGGCATTTGCAGGTCCATCAGGATCAGATCGAAGACGTTGTTGCGCAACCGTTCCAGGGCTTCGCCGCCATGGTTGGCCACTTGAATCGTATGCCCGTGGGGTTTCAGGATGGCGATGGCCAATTTCTGGTTTTCCGGCAGGTCTTCCACCAGCAGGATGTTCATGGGGTGGATGTCGAAGGTCGTGGAAGATCCCGATTCCGCAGGGCCATCGGTTCCGGTGTCGTGGTCGGTGGATCGTGAGAAGACGGTGCGGAGCTTTTTGAGCAACCGGAAGCGGCCCAGGGGTTTTTTCACGGTTTGGGCGCATTTGAAAAAATCGTCCAGCGTCAACGGGTTCAGACCCGAATGGGTGGAGATCATGATCACGATCCCTCCGGGGGCCACCAGGGAGTGCGCCACCTCCGGCGGGGTGTCGGTCTGAAAAATCCCCTCATCGACGATCAGGCAGTCGAAGGGGGGATGATCGGTGTCGGGACTCAAGGCGTTCCGCAATGCGGGCAGGGTTTCGACCACGGTGGTTTGGCAGCCGAAATGGTTCAGCATATCCAGCACGACCTCCCGTCCGGTCGGGTGATGATCGGCCAGCAGGATGCGTTTCCCTTCCAGGGAGTGTTCGGAGTCATGTCGTTCCGTGCGGCGTTGATCCAGCATACAGGATTCGGTCTTGCCCCCTTTTTGTTCGCGGCTGATGGGCAATCGCAGGGAGAAATGGAATCGGCTCCCCTGGTTTTCGTGGCTTTCCACCTGGAGATCCCCGCCCATCAGGTGGACCAGATGGCGCGAGATGCTCAATCCCAGACCCGTTCCCCCGTATTTGCGCGAGGTGGAGCCATCCGCCTGGATGAAATCGCCGAAGATCAACGCCTGTTTATCCTTGGGGATGCCGATGCCGGTGTCGCTCACGGTGAAGAGCAGTTGAACGGCGTGTTCCTCCCGTCGCCCTTTCGGATCCACCGTGATGGACACCACCACTTCGCCGAAGGGGGTGAATTTGATGGCATTGGTGATGAGGTTGACGAGGATCTGTTTCAGACGCAGGGGATCCCCTTCCAGGCTGGGTGGGATCTCCGAGCTGATATGGCAATAGAGTTCCAATCCTTTCTGATGGGCTTTGATCGCCAGCATATCGCAGGCGTTCTCCACCCGGCCCACGATATCGAAGGGGACGGTATCCAGCAGGAAATGGCCCGCCTCGATTTTGGAAAGATCCAGGATGCCGTTGATGAGATCCAGCAGCGACAAGGAGGAGGAATGCACGATGTGCAGGTTGTTTTTCTCTTCATCCCGCGACATCCGGGTGTGCAGCACCAGATCGGTCAGGCCGATGATGGCGTTCAGGGGGCTGCGGATCTCATGGCTCATATTGGCCAAGAATTCGCTTTTGGCACGGCTGGCGGCCACCGCCAACTGACGGGCATCGTTGAGAATCGTGGCCTCACGTCGCAACAGGATATAGGTTGTTATCATCAACAAGCTGATCATCAGGGTGACCACGATGCCCAGCATCGCCTCGAAGGAGAGACCGGACTGTTCCTTGAGCGCCAGTATGTACCAGCCTTTCATGTTGATTTCCAGGCGTCCGACGATGTGGGGCACGCCTTCGAATCGGACGATCTCCCCATAGAAGGGCGAATGGGCAAGGGGTGGGGAGGAACGATGGTCCAGGGATCCGTATTGTTTTGAGGCCAAGACCCTGTCCAGGGTTTGTTCCGACAGGGGCCACAGGGGGGTGGCGGCATACTTCGGGGATCCGGACAGCAGGGAAATGCCTTCGGGGCCCACGAGGAAGACACGGATCGTGTTGGCGAATCCCAGGTGTTCCGGGATCAGGTTTTGTTGGATCACCGCCACGCCGATCAACTGATCCATGCCGTCCAGGACGGGGACGCTGGCGTGATAACCGGCTTTGCCCGAGGGGGTTCCCACGGCGAAAAAGCGCCCCAGTCCCTGGCTGACGGCTTGTTGGAAATCAGGGCGGGAGGAAGCGTTGTTCCCGACGAAGCTGTCGGGGGTCTGGCGGTTGGAGGAGGCGACCACGGTTCCGCCGACATCCATCAGGTAGGCCACGCGCTCCCCTGGAGATCCGGTTGCATCCAGGATGCCCTGGATGCCCGCCATGTTTTCCGGGGCTGGCAAGCCATTCCTGACCAGGGGGTGGATCCGGCTGGAAAGCCCGAAGGCATTGATTTCGGTTTGATGGATGGCCAGATTCAACCGATTGGCCAGGGGTTCCACGGTTCGTCCGAGATCGTCCAGGAACTCTTTGTCCCCCACCTCGTTCAAGCGTTCGGTCAGGTTGGCCCCTGCGGCGAGCATCAGGATCAGTCCCAGCAACACGGTCAGGAAATAAAAGGCGTTGCGGGAGCGGATCTCCGGTTTTTCGAGTTGGTAGACGTCGAAGCCGCCGATGGCGAAGGTCAGGATCATCATCAGGATGCCGTTGACCCATTGTGCGGGATGATCGACCCTGTCCGGGATGAGGCCATGAAGGGTTTCGGTGCCCTGGGAGAACGGGGAGGTGGGATCAAGGATCCAACCTTTCAGCACGGCGTACAGGCCCATGACGACGGCGGCCAGTCGCAGCCAGGGGAGCAGGCTTCCGGTCTGTGTGGGGAACCGTCTCCAGAACAACAGGGCCGAGGCCAAGGCAGCGGGAGTGATGAGGCCAAGCCGGAGGTATCGATCCGGGTCATCCCGGAACAGGATCCAACCCAGCAGGGCCGAAGTCGTGAGGCTGGCGGCGGCGATCCAGCCGTGGCGGGGCTTTTCCCAGTGGAAGCCCAGCACGGCGAAGCCACCGAGCAGCAGCGGGGCTGCGACGAACACGCCGGATCGCAGCCACGAGAACCACGGGGGATCCCCGGTGTGCAGGGCGATCAGTTCCAGCCATACCCCCATTCCCTGGAACAGCCCGAACCCCCCCAGCAACAACCAGGGCAGGATGCGAACCCGCCGCTGAAAAATCAAAAAAGAGATCACGGACAGGAGCAGACAAGAAAACCCGTTCAAAAAAAGTATGAAATCCATTTTGAGACGCACCTGGAATCAGCTGGAGTTGCGTTCCCCAAGAGGAGAACGCCATTCATGGGAATCTTGCCGGACTCTCTCTCGCATGATCTTTAATTATTCAATAACACACAAAAAATCAACAGAGATCGCGTATTTATTTTTAACATGTCATTCATCCGAGTAATTCACTGGAGTTTACATCCATCGTTTTCACGAACGGTTTCGGAAAGAGGGGGGGGGATCCTGTGACGGATCCCCGAAAGGGTGTGGACCGGCGGATAGACCCTCATTCCTCCCGGCTGAGGGCACGGATGCGCACCACCTCGGATTCCGGCAGGCCGAGCCATTCCAGGAACGCCTGATGGGCGGCGGCGTGCCGCTGTTCGAACAGCTGATGCCATTGTTTCATCCGGGATTCGGACAGTCCGATCTCCCGGAACAGGGCAACCCATTGTTCTTTTCCAAAATTCTCGACGGTCATGGGGGTTTTCCTTTCGCGAAACGTTTTGATCCCGTTGATCGGGAGCGGTTAACGATTCCGGAAGGGTGAACTGTGAAGGAATGGTCAGGTCAAGCGGAATCGTCCGGGATCGGCACAATCCCTGTCCCATGGCGAACGCCGCGTTTGCGATGGGAATGTGGGGGTGCTCATGGTGTTGCAGGGGGTTGAAGCTGTCCGATCAATTGCAACAAGTAGCGTTTGTATTCATTTTCGCACAGGGGGCCTGCCAACCGCGCCACATCTTCCGCAGAGATGTATCCTTGACGGAAGGCGATTTCTTCAATACAGGCCACCATCAACATTTGTCTTTCCTGGATGGCTTGGATATAATTTCCGGCCTGCAAGAGTGTTTCGTGTGTTCCCGTATCAAGCCAAGTGATGCCACGGTACAATTTCTGGACCCGCAAGGTTCCATTGTTAAGGTATATTTTATTAAGATCCGTGATTTCCAGTTCGCCACGTTCAGAGGGTTTCAAGCCATCGGCGAAGTCGCATACGTTCTCATCGTAAAAATACAATCCTGTCACGGCAAACGAAGAACGTGGTTTGACAGGTTTTTCTTCAAGGCTCACCACTTGGTCTGATGAATCGAATTCAACCACGCCGTATCGTTGCGGATCGCGGACATGGTAGCCGAACACCGTGGCCCCCTTGGTGAAGGCTGCGGCTTGACGGAGATACTTGGTCAGGCCATGACCAAAAAAGAGGTTATCCCCCAGAATCAATGCCACGGGTTGCCCACCGATGAAACGCCTTCCCAAGATGAAGGCTTGTGCAATCCCTTGAGGACTGACTTGGACTTCGTAAGAAATGGTGATGCCCCATTGTGACCCATTCCCCAACAACCTTCGGAAGGAAGGTTGATCGTCTGGTGTCGTGATGACCAGAATATCCCGGATCCCCGCCAGCAAAAGCACGGACAAGGGATAATAAATCATGGGCTTGTCATAAACGGGCACGAGTTGTTTGCTCACTCCGAGCGTAACCGGATAGAGCCGCGTCCCGGAACCGCCGGCCAAGATGATTCCTTTGCGCGTACCCATGAAGGATCCCCTCTTCCTGTACTGTTAACGTAATCCAAGGCGTTCGCGCTGATAATGAGTGGAGATGGTGTCGCACCACACTGGATTGTCAAGATACCATCGAACCGTTGTTTTCAGACCGTCTTCAAGGGCGACGGATGGGGACCAACCGGATTCGGCGTGTAATTTGTCGGCATCGATGGCGTAACGCCGATCATGGCCGGGGCGATCTTTCACATGGGTTTTCAATTGGGTATACGCCGTGAGCCCGCGTTTCTTCATAGAGATGTTGTCACGTGCCGGCAATTCATCTTCAAGCGTTCGACAAATGATGTCAACCAGTTCCAAATTGTTCCGTTCATTGTTTCCACCCACGTTATAGCGTTCTCCGGGACGTCCGACGGCGAGGATCCGCAATATGGCTTGGCAATGATCCGTCACGTGCAGCCAATCGCGCACATGGAGACCATCGCCGTAGATGGGCAGGTCGCGTCCTTGAACCGCATTGAGAATGATCATCGGGATCAGTTTTTCGGGGAATTGGAACGCGCCATAATTATTCGAACAATGTGTGGTCAACACCGGAAGGCCGTAGGTATGACCATACGCATGCACGAGATGATCCGCAGCCGCCTTGCTGGCGGCATAAGGAGAATTCGGAGCGAAGGGGGTATTTTCCCGGAATTTATCCGTTTCTCCGAGGCTGCCATACACCTCATCCGTGGAGATTTGCACGAATCGGAAGTTTTTCTGGTGATCCGGTGCCAAAGTATTCCAAAAATTCAAGGAAACTTCCAACAGATTGGCGACGCCCAGCACGTTTGTGCGAAGAAAAGGTGAGACATCCTCGATGGAACGGTCAACATGGGTTTCGGCGGCGAAGTTGATCACTCCTTGCGGTGTACGATCCCGCAGGAGTGTTGACATGACCCCATGGTCACCGATGTCGGCTTGGTGGAATTCAAATTGTGGATGTTCCCAAACATCGGCCAAGTTGATCCGATGTCCCGCGTAGGTCAATTTATCCACGACCACCACCCGCCAGCCTTGCGTCAAGGCGAGACGCACACAATGGCAGCCGATGAATCCGGCTCCCCCCGTGATCAATAACGTATTCATTGCGAACCCCTCCGTGAGTTGCACTATTGACGTCCTCATGAATCGTTACACAAAAACAAAAAATGTTTACTTTAGACGAAAAAAGGGCGATCAAAGCATGAAAAAGGTCTTGACACGGTTTGGTAATACGGATAATGATTCATATTATTCATAGGCAGGTCCGGCAACCGGAGTCACCGGACCTGTGGCATGGCGGATCGCCCGTGCGCGAACACGGACATACCCGACAAAACGCAAGTCCAACGGTATCAAGCTTGTCATCATCATGGCAAGTGGGTTTGTGGTCCGCCTCTTCATCCCATCCGGGTCCATTGAAAGAAGAGGTTCACGCCAGAGACCTTTCACGCCAGAGACCTGCTTGCGGGCGGGAGTACAGGGCGTAACCGATCTCTATCACAAAGGAAAGTTTTATCCGGACAGCGAAGGTCGCCCTTGGGATAGCGAAGCGTCGGGTAGTTGCCTTGGTGAACCGAATGATGATTGTGCAAATGTTCTGAATGGCATTCGGTATGGGCTGGACTATCTGAGGCAAAGAGCGCTCCGCAGGAACCAGAACTGATCGGTTTTTATTAGGCCGCCACGACTTGTGGCGGCCCCACTGCTGATAATTGAGGATACCCCCATGAGCAAACTACGCAATTGGATTCTCGCCCATAAAAAACGCACCATTTTCCTGTCAATATTTATTTACTTTTTCTGTAGTTGGTACTTTAACCTGCCAGACTTGTATCTCAAAACAACATTCCCTCTCAGAAAAAATACATTAATCACCTTAGTAAATATGATGCAAGAAGATGACTTGAAAAAACCTAAAAATGAATATTGCATGTCCATTGCATTTGAACACAGAGAAAGATCTGATGAAGATTTTGAGGTGATAGGCATCACAAGAGAACGCCAAGAAGAATATCTGAAACATATGGAAAACGTTGGTGCATTATGGGTGGTCGGCCTTTATTGCAGCACAGACAGAATTAAAATCCTCATGGATGAAAGCCTTGGGAAGCACATGTATTATCTTTACTCAGAAAAACCATTCAATGATTGCAATAAAGAAATATTTGAAATCACAGAGGGGATGAAAGCATATAACTGTATACAAATTGAGGATAAATGGTACCTGTTTAGCTATTAAAATCTGCCAGGATAACTTCCATAGAAGGATATTCAAAATGGAAACACACCATCCCCTTAACCACCAGGAAAAATTCACAAAGAAAATCTTTGACTGGATTCTCGCCCATAAAAAACGCACCATTTTCCTGTCAATATTTATTTACTTTT
>JADGCN010000165.1 GCA_015228975.1 Magnetococcales bacterium | reverse complement strand
CTACCAACTTCTTGAAACCGGGTGACGATCAGGCTACAAGAATTAATGAAACTATAGTAGGCCACCAAGTGATTTCGTCCAGGAAAAGTTTCTCTTCAAAACTTGCGACAAAGGTTTTTGGATATCAGGGAACGGATCCGCGCATGGCCACCAAAGGTTCCAAAGGGGTACCGGAAAGCATGGCAACATCGAAAAGACTTTGTCGGGCAAACATATCGTAGGCTGCGGATTCTTCAGGAAATAATTTTGTTTTGACCATCGGGGGAGTGGAAGAGAAAACCAGGGAATTCCCCTTTGTTTGCACCTGAGTCGTGGCACAATAAACGTAGGTAGCGTTGCCGGTTAATTCTGCGGTGATGGATTCTTGAGTGACCCGGGGATGAACCCAGGCCAGACCACCTGCGGTATGCACTTCGATTGCCGTATCATTGGCAAGGTGACCATTGAGTACGTGTGCTACGACCGAGGCTGTCATGCCGGTACCGCAGGAGAGTGTCAAACCAACGCCCCGTTCGTGCGTTTGCACCAGGATTTTTTGATTATCCAAAACTTCAACGAAACTGATATTGGCACGATTGGCAAACATGGGGTGGTGTTCCAACGCGGGTCCCAAACGGTTCAGGTCGATATCTTGCAATCGTTTGACGGTGATGATCATGTGAGGATTGCCGATGGACAGGATGGTTCCGACCAGGGGGATTCCGTCCACGTGGACGGGTTGGGCGATAAATGGGGTTGTCGCGTGATTGGCCAACACCCGCTCGGGATTGGTTTCAACTTTTCCGGCGTGGATACGGACGAAAGATAAACCGTGTTCCCGGGAGAAAAAATTATACGTTGGATAATACCCCCCCTTGGTGACGAAGATCAGAGGTACCCGTTTGGCGAAATGCCCATCCCAGGCGACTCGTGAGGCGCAACGCAAGCCATTGCCACTCATTTCTGCTTCGCTGCCGTCTGGGTTGAAAAATCGCATGCGGGGATGTTCGGCATCGTGGGCAGAAACAAAGATGATACCATCGGAACCTATCCCGCCCCCACGGGCCCCCGTCAGGCGGGCAAAGGCGGGTTTCCAGGCATCCGAAACCTGCATGTTTTCAGTTTCATCGACGACGATGAAATCGTTGCCTGCGCCGTGACATTTGACAAAACGGACCGAAAAGGATTCGGACATAACGTCTCCATTGGGGAGGGAACATTGGACAACGTGCGGGATTGTACGCCAAAATGGCGGTCGGAGAACGGGGAAATTTGGCCGGGGGATGCATAAATTGGGCAAAAAATTAGTGATCGCCATTCTGGTTGTTGTCATTGCCCGGGAGTTGGCAAATGTGACCTGGTTGCTCTGGGAAGTGGGGCGTTGGAACAAGGGAATGGAGACAGTTGCCAATCAGGAAAAATCTCATTGGAGCGATCCTTTGGTTACGCGCATTTCTCCGGGTGTTGAATGGCTTGGACAACTGTTTGGTGTGTCGAAGTCGGAAAAGGACGCCCTTTTGCATATGGATCGCAAGCAATTGGATAGTTTACCAATTTCCCCGTTAAATGTTTTACTGATCGGTGTTCTGTATCATGATGATCCCAGGCGGAGTCTGGCAGTATTTTTGTTTCCATTCGGTCAGGAACGGGTGTTGCGTATTGGTAACCTGTTGCCGGAAATGGCGCAATTGGTAACGATCCTGCGAGACCGGGTCATCATTAAAAGAAATGGCGTGCGAGAACAATTATTACTACCTAATGAAGGGCAGCGAGAAGTTTTGGCGCGGTTTCGCGCCCGTGTGGAAAAACAACATGAGGTCAGCAAGGTTTGGCAAACTTTTACGGAAAAACCTGAAGAGGTCTTGCGTCTGGTGCGGTTGAACCCGGCGGAAAAAGACGGCAAATTGATCGGGGTCCGGTTGGATCATGGTGTGGATCAAGGCTTTTTGGGACGATTTGGATTGCAGCCCGGCGATGTTGTGACTTGGTTGAATGGGGAAACTCTGGATTCCTACGAAAAAGGGATGAAGGTTTTGCGGGAACTGAGTACGGCGCAATCGATGCATTTCAAAATATTACGAGGGGAGAACAGTCTGGATTTCACCTACAATCGCAGCAACGAAGAAACTTTCGATGGCAGCACATTGGGATGGAAATCAAATCCTTGAAATGGCGAGCTGATGAGAAGGCCCGCCTGGGTTGCAAATGCATGGAGTCTCATCTTGTATTCTGGATGGGATCTAAGGTAGTGTAAGCCTTTGCTGAATAAGGGGGCTGGAATTGCTTAAAACAATATGCCGACATAAGGTCACGCATGAAAAAACGGTTTTTCCCTGGCAAGGCAGCCCCCGGACCGGTGATCGCGGAACAATCGCCCCAGCAACCGTCACGTCGGCAATGGCCCAGGGAATCGGCTGCCATTCCGATGGTTCTGGTAGTTGACGCAGGCAAGCGTCGTTTGTCAGGGATCAGCAAGGATGTCAGCCTGGGTGGTGCCGCGTTAACTCTCGCCAAAGACCCCGAAGCTATTCAGCCGGACCAGGAAGCCAAGGTAGAAATTCAGTTTGAAGGGAGCGTTTACCGCTACACTTGCCGCATTCTTCGTGCGACTGGAACCCAGGTGTTTGTTGCCATGGACGAAAAAAACAGGGCGCAATTCGCCTCTCTGATTTCTCTGATGGAGCTGTCGTCAATACGGGATAACTTCAACCTTTTGAATCGCTGGGATTCGACGCGAGGGACCAATAACTCGTCCGGGCGTTAGTGACTCGGAATGGAAATGGATGGATGCCTACCTATGAAAAAAACGCTTACCGTAATCATGCCGGACCGTTCACAGTGGAGCGTTCCGATAGAAATCATTGCTCGACATCGGGCATCCTATTTTGCCAAGCGGTTGTTTGGCGGTGACGTGGAGCGTTCACTCAATGAGGATACGTTGCCACTGTTCCAGAAAAACCCGATGGCAATCGAGCAGTGGAGTGAAGAAATGATGGATTGGGATGATGTCAAAGGACATGCCCTTCAGGTGGTTGCCCCCAATCCAAATTATTATGAGGGGTGGCAAAAAGGGATCAAGTCGCTGAACTGATTCCCCCACTTGTTGCATGAGTCCAGGGGCATTGATTGCATCCGTGTCGTCACGGATTGCAAGGTGGGATGGCATCATGACATCATCAATCTTCACACATAGAAGTGTGTATTCGGTGCTATTGGTCGTGACGCTGTGGGTACCCAATGCCTGGGGAGGTGGCCAACCTGAAATACGGGCACTATTGGCCGCCAAAAGACACACGGTGCTTGCAAGTCGTCTGGCGGGTCCCATTGAACGGATGACGGTCAACGATGGCGACCGATTCGATAAGGGGAAAGAACTGGTCCTGATGAATTGTGCCGTACAACAGGCCGAATTGGAAAAGGCCGTTGCGGAGCAGGAAGCGGCACGACATACCTTGGAAACGCGTCAACGGTTGCAAAAACTGTCTTCGGGCAGCGAACTGGAAACACGCATGGCGCTGGCAGACGTCGCACGCACGGGGGCAGAGGTCAAACGTGCCCAGGCCATAGTGGGCATGTGCAGTCTAACTGCCCCTTTTTCAGGACGCGTGGTGGCGCGCCAGGCCCAACCATTTCAAAGCGTCACCCCTGGGCAACCCATGTTGGAAATATTGGATGACAGTGACCTGTCAGTTCAGCTGATCGTCCCCTCGCGCTGGTTGCGTTGGCTGGAGATCGCGACACCGTTAACCCTGACTTTGGACGAAACCGGGGAAACTTATGCGGCCCGGGTCACCATGATCGGTGCCCGCATCGACCCGGCCAGCCAGTCGGTTGCCGTGACCGCAGATATCCAGGGTACGCATGCCAATCTGCTGGCGGGCATGAGTGGCACAGCGATTTTTTCCCCGCCGAATGGTCCTTGAACAGTGAATGATTCCATCATTCAGCGCCAACTGCAGGGGGCGGCAGCGCTATTGACCTTGGAACAGGATGCGCGGCGCTCTCAAAGCCTGGACGAACTGCTTTTCATCATGGTCAATCGCACGACAACGGTGTTGTATTCCGAGGTATCCTTCTATTTCCCCATGATTTCCTCGCGTCCTGGCCCCCTGGCAATGGTTTCTGGTGTTGTGGAACCGGCCAACCAATCCCCCATGGTCATGTGGTTGAATCATTTTGTAAGCCATTACCCTTTGCAAGCCAAACCGTCTCTCATAGTGCTAGACGATATCGGGCCAGAAGACCGGAAACAGTGGCAAGAGTGGATGTTGGCCGCAGGAATGATGCTGCCCCTGGTGACCCCATTGGGTCGGGTGGTGGGTCTATTGCTGCTGACCCGCCGCCAGGAGTGGCAAAGTACCGAGATGGAACTCGCCAACCGTTTGGCGTTGTGTTACGGACATGCGTTGATTTCATGGAATCCGCAACGTTTTTCGCTATCCCTGTGGACCCGAAAACTCTGGATCGTGTCCAGCATTTGTGTGCTGATCGGGTTGTTGCTATGGCCGGTGCGGCAGTCGGTCACGGCCCCGGCGCGGGTGGTACCCGAGGAACCACGGCTGGTCACCGCCCCCATGGATGGTGTGGTGGCCTCCATCGACGTGCTACCCAACACCCTGGTGCGTGAGGGACAGGAACTGGTAACCATGGAGCGCACCTTGCTGGCCAATCGGTATGCCATGGCGGTAATGGCATTGCGCACCGCCAAAAGCGAAGCGTTGCGCGCCGAACAGCTCTCTTTTGCCCGTGAGGATGCCAAAGCCAATCTGCCCATGTTACAAAGTCGTGTCGAAGAGCGCCGTGTGGAATTGCTTTATGCCAAAAAAATGCTGCAACGCAGTCGCGTACGGGCACCCGGGGCGGGACTGGCGGTTTTTGCTTCAGCGGAGGAATGGCTTGGACAACCAGTCCGAACCGGGCAAAGGATCATGGCCATTGCCGATCCCGACAAGGTAGCGATTGTCATGGATTTATCCATCCACGATGCCATCGCATTGCATCCCGGGGCTGAATTTTTACTGTTTTTGGATACCGATCCTCTGCATTCTCGGACTGGTCGGGTGATACACGCCAGTTATGAAGCGCAACCTACACCTGAGGGGGTCATGGCCTTTGCCTTGCGGGGACAATTGACTGATACGGCACCACCACCCCGCATTGGACTGCGGGGCAGTGTCCGCTTGTACGGAGAGGATACCTCTTTGTTTTTTCTGTTGTTTCGTCGTCCCTTGTCGGCATTGCGCCAATTTCTCGGAATCTGATACCAGGACGATGGTTATCAACCTGCGCCCCGAATTGCGAATCCTTTCCGGCCCCCCCTTTCCCGGCGGTGCCCCAAGCTGGACCATTCATGATCCCGTTCGCCAACGTTTCTTTCGCATTGGCTGGCTGGAACGCCTTGTTCTCGATGATCTGCACCTGAGCGCAGACGCTTTCATACAACGCCTCACAGCTTCGGGTGGCCCCAAGATCACCCCGGCACAGGTGGCGGATGTCCATGAATTCCTGGTGCAAAACGAGCTGGTTGTGGGTACGGAGCGGGTACTCATGAAAGCGTTGCTGCACCGACGTCAGCAACAAACCCATCGCTGGCTGCAACGATTGTGGCACGGGTGGTTGTTTTTTAGAATACCGCTGTGGAATCCCGAACCCTTTTTGCGCCGGTTGGCATGGCTGTGGCAGATTCTGGCGCACCCGGCCTTTCAAATGGTGTTGGTCCTACTGGGAATCCTTGGGGCCATCCATACCGCCAGACACTGGGATGCTTTTGTCGCCACTCTGCCCCGTATTTCTTCAGATGGCGGATGGTTGTGGTACGGTGGGGCCATTCTGGCAACCAAAGTGATCCACGAACTGGGCCATGCGGCAACGGCTCACCGTTTGGGCTGCCGGGTACCCGTGATGGGCGTTGCGTTTGTATTTTCCTGGCCGGTTTTTTATACCGATGTCAGCGAAGCTTGGTTGTTGCGTTCGCGACGCGATCGGCTGGCAGTCGGTGCCGGGGGGATGCTGGCTGAACTCGGATTGGCTGCAATCGCTTCGTGTCTGTGGCCCCTGTTGACCGATGGACCCGCCAGAAGCGCCATGGTCCTGCTGGCAGGAGTGGCTTGGGTCGGCACCTTGGTTGTCAATTTGAATCCCTTCATGCGTTTTGATGGTTATTATTTACTTGCGGATGCACTGGGCGTTGCCAATCTGCACCAGCAATCCTTCCAGTTGGGGCGGTGGCAGTTGCGGGAATGGCTTTTTGGCTGGGGTGTGTCCCGACCTGGCGCGTTGAGCAGGCGACTGGCAACTTTCTTGACGGCATTGGCCTATGGCATTTGGTGTTATCGCGCCATTGTCTTTGTCGGTTTTGCCCTCTTGGTGTATTTCTTCCTGTTCAAGGTGGCGGGGATAATCCTGTTGCTGGCTGAGGTGGGATGGTTCCTCGTACGTCCAGTCGTCATGGAAATCAAGGCATGGTGGCATCACAGGCCGTTGTTCCGTCTGAACAAGCAGGTGATACGTACCCTGTCCCTGGTCGCTCTCTTTCTAGCGCTGGTTACACTGGTGCCGTGGGAAGGATCGGTTTCGGCCCCTGCTCTGGCTCGTGCCGCGCGGTACCAACAATTGTTTGTTCCAGTCCCCGCTGTTTTGGAAAAAAGGCTGGTGCAACGCGATCAAAAGGTGGTGTCGGGCCAGGAACTCATGGTCTTTGCTGCCCCCGATCTGGAACTGGCTCTGGAACAAAATCGCCTTAAGATTGAGCAAAAACGCTGGGAGTTGGCCCATAGCGCCAGGGAATTTTCCGTGGGCGATAATCAACTGGTGATCGTGCGCGAATTGGGTTCCGCCTTGGGTGAACGCGAAGGATTGCTGCAACAAAAGGAACAATTACGGGTATTGGCACCCTTTACCGGGGTGGTGCGTACACTCGCCGAAGGATTGGACGATGGTGTATGGGTGGATCGGGAACAACCCCTGTTGGCGGTGATGCACCCTGAGCCGCTCCGGGTGGAAGCCTGGGTGGACGAGGCTGATATCAATCGCTTGAACAGGGAGACCCGGGCTAAATTCATCCCCGCCGATCTGGGGTTGCCAAGTCTGTCCCTGAGGATTGAGCAGATCGATTATCAGGCGGTGGAATGGCTCAAGGATCCAACCTTGGCTTCGACGTTCGGTGGCCCACTTCCCACCCGGAAAGACAAAGATGGGCGTCTGGTGGCGCAACGGGGATGTTTCCGGGTTTGGCTGACCCCTGTTGCCAATGGGTCGGGGGTCAAGCACATCATTCCAGGGACGGTCCAGTTTTCCGTGGTATCACGCACCCTCGTGGAAACACTCTGGCATCCCCTTTGGTCCACCCTGATCCGGCAAACGGGATTTTAGCCCGAGTTTCGCAATTCCCGGTGGTGCCTTACATTAACCTAAGAATTCTTCGATCTGCTTGTTATTGAAAAA
>JADGCN010000164.1 GCA_015228975.1 Magnetococcales bacterium | reverse complement strand
ATCACTACCTCTTTGAATCAGAAATATTTTTGTCCCGGAACAAATTCACCCTGATATTTATTGATTCCTGGAAGCTTTTTCAGGTAGTCTGTGTTACTTGAAGAAAGGTGAATGTGGTTTTGTTATTTCATACTTGAAGGGTCGTGTTGAACATGCGAGTGGGGTGCCGTACGCCGCCATGAAAGATGTCCTGGTTCTCACTCCCGTCTATAACGACTGGGAATCCTTGAGGATATTGCTGGGTCACCTGGATGCCCTCGCACGATCCGGTCGTTTCAGGATCTCCGTGGTGGCGATAGATGACGGCTCCACCGACAAAATGCCCGAAAATTTGTTTCCTTCCGGGGCCTACAGTTCCCTCACCTTCGTTGACGTGTTGGAAATGCAGTGCAACGTGGGTCATCAAAATGCTATCGCCATAGGCTTGGCCGAAGTGACTCGACGTGAGGAACTTTCCGAAAACCTTGCGGTCGTCGTCATGGACTGCGATGGCGAGGATGACCCGGAAGATATCCCCCGCCTGCTCCAGACCTTTTCCACACACCCCGGACACATCGTTTTGGCGCACCGGAAAGAGCGGTCGGAGGGACCTGTTTTCGTTATTTTCTATCATATCTACAAGCTCCTGTTCCGTTTGGCGACAGGACATGGGATCTCCTTCGGGAACTTCTGTGTACTGCCGCTGACCATTGCCAGACGTCTCACTTTCATGTCCCAACTCTGGAACAGCTTGCCCGCCAGCGTTGTGCGGTCGCGTATTCCCAATGTCCTCCTGCCAACCCAGAGAGGACAACGTTTTTGCGGCAGTTCCCACATGAACTTCGTCAGTTTGGTCCTCCATGGCTACAATGCCATTGCCGTCTTTTCCGATATTGTTTTCATCCGTATCTTTCTTTTCGTCCTCGGGATAAGCACCCTGACTTCCATCCTGGTCATTCTGATCCGTTTCCTCACCGATTGGGTTCCGCATCTCTGGGCCACCATCATGGTGGGTTTCATGACGGTTGTCCTCGCCATGACACTGATTTCCCTGATCAGTTTCAGTCTCCTGACGCTGCAAATCCGGTCTCAGTTGCGGATTGTTCCGGGACTCCACGGCAGGATGTTCCTGCGTCGTGTCCTCCGGGTGATCGGCTGATGCCATGACCAGTACCCATATCTATCCCGGTACGGAACTGGGTCTTTTTGCGGAGGCCCGCAACTGGAAGCAATACACGGCTCAAACACTGTCCCCCTATCTGCGGGGGCGTATTCTCGAAGTGGGTGCCGGCCTCGGCAGTATGACCCGGGTACTTTGCACGGGACGGGAAACCTCCTGGATCTGTCTGGAGCCCGATCCACAAATGGCCGAAACCTTGCGGAAAGCGGTGAAAAGTGGGAGTCTTCCCGCCATCTGCCAGATCGAAAATGGTATTTTACGAGATATCGCCGCCTTGGCCCCCTTTGATGTCATACTGTATGTCGATGTTCTTGAACACATCGCCGACGATGTACGGGAAGTGCATGAGGCGCGTGATTTGTTGGCTGTTGGCGGACGACTCATCGTCCTGAGTCCCGCCTTCCAATGGTTTTTTACCGAGTTTGATCTCGCAATCGGTCATTATCGCCGCTACAACAAAAAATCAATGACGGCCCTGACCTCCCCGGGTTTGCGGCTGCATCGCTGCCTCTATCTGGATTCCGTGGGCCTCCTGGCCTCCCTTGCCAACAAGCTGTTCCTCAAATCAGCACAGCCAGATCCAAGGCAGATTCAATTCTGGGATCATTATATGGTGCCCCTTTCCCGTGTCTGCGACCGCTTAGTTTTGCACGCCTGGGGGCGCTCCATCGTGGGTATCTGGGGTCGGGACGAATGCGCGTATTAATCATCAATCCCCCTGACGAAAATACGGTGATCGAAAATCCCGATGAAAAGGGGGACGAGTTCCTTGAAGCGGATGCTTTCGGAGATTTTCCCCCTTTGGGTGCGCTCTATGTGCTGTCCCATCTGGAAGCCAAGACAACGGGCCACCAATTGTTCTTCAAAGATTGCGTCGGGGAACGCGTCAGGTACCCGGCCTTGCGAACTTGGTTGGAAGAGATCAAACCCGATATTGTCGGTATCACCAGTTTTACCGTCTGCTTGGTGGACACCCTCAAGACCGCTCGATTGATTCGGGAAATCATTCCCAATGTCCATCTTTGTCTGGGTGGCCACCATCCCATTGCGTTTCCCCACGAAGCGGTGCAGTTGACAGAGTTCGATTCCGTAGTCGTGGGCGAAGGGGAGATCGCCTTCACCGAGCTGGTGGAGCGCCTGGCTGCGGGTCGGGATTTTACCGACATTCAAGGCGTTTACACCCGGGAAAGCATGCGGCGGTATGAAAACAATCCCTTGCGGGATCGCAGGTTCCTCCGGACGGTGACCGTACCCCCCGCCTATGTGGAGGATATCGATTCCCTGCCCATGGTCAACCGCAAGTACATCCGCCACATCCCCTACAAAAACATCATTGGCGCAACCGACAATCTGGCCACCATTCTACAGTCCCGTGGGTGTCCTTACAAGTGTACCTTTTGCGATGTGCCCTTCAAAAAGTATCGTCGGCGATCCACCCGGCTGGTGGTGGATGAAGTCGAAGCCTGCCTGGCCATGGGATACCGGGAATTCCGATTTTATGACGATCTTTTCAACATGCGGGCCCAGGA
The DNA here is from genome assembly GCA_015228975.1 of Magnetococcales bacterium. Lineage (GTDB taxonomy): Bacteria > Pseudomonadota > Magnetococcia > Magnetococcales > UBA8363 > UBA8363. Next base: position 4,777 of record JADGCN010000164.1, on the reverse strand, counting down.
TGTGATTGAGTTTTGCGATGAACTGGAAAAACGCCGGCTTAAAATTGTCTGGGACTTTCGGGGACGGGTCAACACCCTGACCCGGGAGTGTCTGGTTCGCGCCAAGGCGGCGGGATTGCGCATGGCCTCCTTCGGCGTGGAAACAGCTACTGACGAAGGGATGAAGTTGCTGAAGAAGGGGACCAATACCGCCAAGGTACGGGATGCCTTTGCCTGGTGTCGTGAATTAAAGATTTTGACAGTGGCTGATTTCATCATCGGACTCCCCCACGAAAAAACTGTCGAAGATGTGCGCAACAACATTCGATTCCTGATTTCACTGGATCCCGATTTCGCCCAAATCTCCATCCTGAAGCTCTACCCGAATACCGAACTCTACGATCAGGCTGTGGCCCAGGGGGTGATCGCCCCCGACCGATGGAAACAGTTTTCCCTGAATCCCCACAAAGATTTCAGGATTGACCATTGGGAACAATACCTTGATCTGCCCACCCAGGTTGCTCTGCAACGCTGGGCCTACCGAAAATTTTATTTTCGCCCGCGTTACATCTGGCGCAGCCTGCTTTCGGTGCGTTCTATTTACGAGTTCAAGTCGAAAGCCAAGGGCGTGTTGCAACTTCTCCAATGAGCGGGTCATGAGCGAACCTTCCCGAGGACCCCTTAGGCATTTCACCTGTGTCGGCTCATACGAGCGCTGTCAAGCGGCCTGCATGGAGCCGGATCGCTATCGAACCCTCCTGGCCTTGCCAGCCAACAAGCCCGTGATCGCCATGGGCGCTGGACTGTCCTTGGCGGGGGCGGGTTTTTCCTCCGACGCCTTGACGGTGGACATGCGCCACTTCAACAGAATTCTTGATCTTGACCAGGAGGGGATGACCCTCCATGTGGAAGCGGGAGCGACCCTGGCTTCCCTTTTCTCCTTTTTGGCGGACAGGGGCCTCATGATTGCCGTGCAACCGGGTCATCCGGGCATCACCATCGGCGGTTGCATCGCCGGCAACATTCATGGAAAAAACCAGTATCGCATTGGCACCTTTGCCGATCTCGTCGAGGAAATTCAACTTTTTCACCCCGCCCACGGTATTTTGGATTTGAATCGGCAGCGTCACGCCGATGTGTTTGAACTCACCGTGGGCGGTTGCGGCTTGACCGGTATCATCCTTTCGGCCAGGATTCGCCTGCATCCCGAAGCGGGAAAAAGTTGTCATGTGCGGCATACACCCGTGGCTGGCATGCAGGACGCGGTGCAACAGATGAAAGGCCAGCAGCAACACGAAGATTTCATGTACAGTTGGCACGATGTTACTCCCTTTGGGGGGAGTGCCGGCAAAGGTTTTCTGGTCTCAGGACGTTTCGAACCCGGGACACACGAGCGGAATGGCTGGCGCAACCATCGTCCTCTCCATCATGCTTCCCCTTGGCCGTTGCCGGTCTTCAATGGACTCTCCCTGCCACTCATCAATGGGATCTACCGACGGTTGAAACAGGGGTATGCGGGAACCGAAGACCTTTTCACATCCTTGTTTCCGTTCGCCATCATGCCCAGCTATTTTCATGCCTACGGCCCCAGAGGTTTCATCGAACATCAGGTGCTGATTCCCGATGCGCATATCGTCGACTACCTGGAGCGTTTCCTGGCCCTGGCGCACGATTTCCGGCAATCTTTCGGCATGGTTTCCCTCAAACGCTTTCGCGGGGAAAGAAAGCTGTTACGCTACAGCGGTGACGGTTTCAGTGTGGGCCTGCACCTGCCCGCAACACCCAAGGCCATTCGGTTTTTGGCGCAACTCGATGAAATCGACACGCAGTTCATGGGAATAGCCAATATTATCAAGGATGCACGGCTTCCGGCTTCCGTAGTGGCCGCTCAGTTCCCCGAATATGTCCAGTTTCGCGAACGCCTGGCCACCTTTGATCCCGGGCGGATTTTCACTTCCATGCTTTCCAGGAGACTTGCGTTGTGAAAGCCTTGGTCATCGGTGCTTCAGCGGGATTGGGACGTGCCCTGGCACAGCAACTCGGGGCTTCTGGGCATGAGCTGTTTTTGGTGGCATCGGATCAGCAGGATTTGCTGCCCCTGGAGCGGGATCTTTCCCTGCGCCATGGCGTAACCGTCCATAGCGCGGCGGTAGACCTGGCTGATCTGGATCCAGATGCCCTGCGACACCAGGTTTTGGAGAAAATGCCTGACCTGTCGGCCCTGTTCTACGTGGCTGGCTGTGCCTACAACCAGGATAACGGGCCGGTGCCCGCCGGGGTGGCAGATCGCCTCCTGAAGGTTAACTTCACCTCGGGTGCGCGCATCATCAACGCTTTTCTCGACCACCTGGATGCGCAACCGCGGGGCCTCGTGGTGGGCATCGGTGCCGTGGCCGCCGTGCGGGCGCGTGGCGACAACATGATCTACGCTGCCGCGAAAAGGGGCTTGGAGTTCTACTGCGCCGCCTTGCGACACAGATACAACCGAAGACCACTGACGGTGCAATTTTACCGGGTCGGCTACATGCTCACCAGCATGTTGGGGGGGAGCGAAACGCCGCTACCCGCTGCGGCCCCGGAAAAAATAGCAGCTCATATCGTCGCGCATCTGGAAGAGGATTTTGGCATGCGGCATCTCCCTGGCTGGTGGTTTTGGGTTTGCCTCGTCCTCAAATTATTGCCCTGGACGATCTTCAAACGCCTTTCCCTGGAGGCTCCCGGGCGCTGATTCCCCCTCTCCCCGGTCGGGGACGGGATGAAACAGTTTTCTGATCCACGGATTGAATTGAATACCGACGACACCACCCAGGACGATCAGGAAATCAAAGGGGAGACGGTATTCCGGAAACTGATGCACCAACCCTGATATTATGATTACGCCGAAGGCAGTGGCCAACATGACCATCAGCAGTCGCGCCCTTCTGCGAAGCCTGTCTACAAAGGGCAGCAGCAGAGAGGCGGCGAGAAAAAACAGCATGGGTGGTACTATGGGGATCAAAACCTTTTTTGCAATCATGGCGACATTGTAGTTACCTTGGACGCTGAACAGTTTCCAGGCCTCCACCAGTTTTTTCTTGACCGACTGCTCCTTCGCCGTTGGTTTTCGTTCTTTTTCCAGTATTCTTGGAACGTTGAGGTGCTTCATGGCTTCCGGCGTAGAAGAATAGGCCATGTGAATGGTGACCGGATTGGGTGCGGACGGCGGGGCGATTGGTTGTCCTGCATCTGACATTTCTTTGTAATCCAGGTTTTCTAGAGCAGCGGCGTCCGGTTTTGACAACCGAACGGGTAGGGCAGGGCTGTATTCATCCACGAACATTTGCAGAATCATGGAAAAGATCGATTTGACGAATTCCCCGGGACGGGAAACGATACTCTCCATGGAGGCGCGAAAGAGAACGCCCCGGTCGATGATTCGGTCCAAATAGAGCAGATCGGAAAATTTACGGATGTCCCAACGGTATTCCAAAAAATCCTTGATACTCACCCTGTTTTCCACATAGACGGATTTGGAGAGCAGTTCCCGCTCCACCAATTGAAGCAGATTTCGGTTTTCCGGGCCATATTCCGCGGAAAAACCGGGGCCGAAGCGGTAGACATGCAATGTCGGGATATAACCGCTGAGGGAAGGAAATGAGAAACTGCCAAAGGCGGCTTGATTGTAGACCAACATGCAGAGCAGACCCGCTGTGAATCCAGCAGCGATGGTCATGGTTTTGAACAGATTCTTCTTGGAAAATCCAAAACATATCAAAGGGAAGAAAGCCGCTGACAGATAGAGGATAGCGGTCTGACGGAAAAGTATCGGCAAGAATGTGGCCAGTCCAAGCAGGAAAAGTCCGAAGGATTTTTCCATCTTGAAAAGACGCATTATCAATACACTCCAAAGCGCCATGGCCAGACAAAGAAGATAGTCTCCGTCCACCTTGAGAAAGAGTATGGTAACCTGGAAATGAAAGAGCATGATGAGGGAAACAATGCGGGCTGTTGTGCGGCTGAAGGCAAGCCCAAGCATATAGACACTCAGCAAAAACAGCAGATAGGTTGAAAGCATGGCCAGTACCATGCCCAGGCGCCCCTGCTCAAAAAACCAACCCAGCAGGTAAGAGGCTCCCACGGGACGGAAGAAAGCCCCCCCAGTTTGAAGTCCATAATAATGTTCCAGAAAGGTCCAGTATTCCCTTCCCGGCAGTAACGGCCACCCGGCATAGACAAAAAGATAGGCGAAAGATCCCAGGAGCATCAGAACCAGGATAAATCTGGCGTCTTCGCGCATGGCGCGGAGTAGCCCGGGATTGCCGGCCCGAGTGTGAAGGGGCATCATTTCTGCTTGAGAGGGGGATGGACGTTCCATGGTTCCGGGATGCTCTTTATTATTTAGACGAGCGACCTACCCTGTTTACCAATCTTGTTCAAAGAATGGTAGGATTAAAATGATTTTTGTGCAATCTGGAAACGGGAATTATTGAGAAAATTGCTTGGTCACCTCAACACCCTCCTTTGATCCATATCGTTACCGTCTTTACCCGTCAAGATCCTTTTGAGCTTCAACTCCCAAGACGAAATCGCGGCATCTTTACAAACCGATCCATATGGTTTGAGAGCCAGGAGATCCGTCACTCTTTAGCGGTTTATAAAAACCCCATAACCTGCCACCATGCGATTGAAACTATGACAATAAAATTATTTTATTGTCATAGAACATCCTTTCAATGCGGTATAAAGCTTTATATCATTAACCCAAGTTTAACATGGCACTTTATATTTTCATAATAATCAACCGGATACATGATGATTT
>JADGCN010000163.1 GCA_015228975.1 Magnetococcales bacterium | reverse complement strand
GCGATTGGTATTTGACTACCTTGGCATGACGGAAAACACTTGTATCACCATGGCGGTATAGCCTTTACACGCCAAGAACAAATTTACCGTGTCTCAGATCCTGTCGCAGATCGCTGGTGGGTCGATCCGGTACCTTCAGACTCTCCACCCGCCAGCACCGCCTCCTCGGCACGCCTGCCATCCGAACCACGCTCCACCACAAAGCGTTCCCCTTGCTCCCCTTTTCCCAGATGCCGAATGGTAAGAATCATGGTTATTGGCGTCCTCTTTGTGGCGGGAAGATTCAAGCTTTCAGTCATCCAAAGGTTGATCCTGCGGGTATCAGTGGTAGACAACGCCTGCATATCCAATTTTATCCAGACGGGCTCACAAACAAAACTCTTACTAGGATAATAGAAGTCGCATGAAAAGACAACGTCACCACGGCATCCCCTCCACCGGCAGGGGTTGTCCCTTCCAACGGGCTCATCCGGCCAGATTTTGGATACAATAGTGCCAAATTTGATCAATTCCAGTAGACGTAGATAATGAAATCCAGGACAATCGGGGCGTGAGGAGACTGTTTCCACTGTAGGTTGATGCCTTTTTATGAGTAAGATTGCCCACCCTCATGATCGTTTCCTGAAGCTCCTTCTCTCGGATCCAGAAAGAGCGGCACACCTGCTGCGAGAGCGGCTTCCGGTCGAAATATCGGCATTGCTGTCCGATGAACTTCCGGAATTGGTTGGTGGTTCGTTCGTTGACCAGGAACTTCAAGAGTATCTGACGGACCGTCTTTTTCGGGTGAAGACCGTTCATGGACAAGAAACCTTCTTGTATGCATTGATTGACCATAAGAGTTACCCGGATCGGTTTGTAGCGTGGCAACTATTGAGGTATATGGTCAGGACTCTTGAGCAATGGGAACGAGAAAATCCCGAATACAGTCGGCTGCCACCCGTTGTTCCGTTGGTCGTGTACCATGGAGCAGACACGTGGTATATTCCGAACAATTTCCTGGCGTTGGTGGATGCACCAACAGGATGGCGGCCTTATTTGTTGGATTTCCAGTTTTCCCTTTTTGATTTGGGCCATATTGAAGATCATAAGCTTTCCAAACAACCCTATCTGAGGGCATGGTTATTAGCTGCCAAGTATGCAACAAGAGATGGAAAGCAACTTGAGATCAAGGATTTTTTCGTTGAAGTTTTGACAGAAGTTCCCGCCGATGATTTCATGATTATCATGCGGTACGTGGTGGAAACATATAGACAATATGGTGAAATGGATATTCGGGAGATTATTCGACGGGTGCGTCCAGAGGAGGAAGAAAAAATGATGTCACAATTTGCTCAAAGCGTCATTGAGAACACGAATCCGAAATGGGCTCAGATGGTATGGCAGAAAGGTGAACAGGTCGGCGAAAAGAAAGGCGAAAAGAATGAAGCGTCTAAAATCCTGACCCGCCAGTTGCAACGCCGTTTCGGCACCGTGCCCGATTGGGCCAACGAGAAGATCGCCAAGGCCGATCTGCCATCCTTGGAAGACTGGAGCCTTCGCATCTTCGATGCCCAGTCCCTGGACGATGTTTTCGCGGACAAAGAGTGACGGACCGAGGAGACCTTTCCGCAATTTTTTTGGGTAACCGGTCGGTACCCGAAGCGAACCTTATCATGTAGACCACATGACGCCCATGCCCGCCATTGCCCGCATCACGATCAAGGCTGTTCCACCACACGCCCTGTGGTTCCTTCTGCTGGCGGTATTCGGCAATACCCTGCGTCTTTCCCATGGCCATATCCATCCAACCCAGTTGCCCATCGTCACCCTCGCCCTGTTCGGCATCGGCGGCTATTTCGCACTCAATGGCAACCACAATGGCAAACCACTCCCTTTGGAAAAGTGGCTTTCCGGCCTTTGGCTCCTGTTCGCCAGTTTTCTCATCCTGGGCAACCAAACCATCCATGCCCTGAATAACGACAGCCATCGACTCCTTAACCTGGGTCTGTGGGTCAACGCCATTCTGGCCCTTTACCTGTGGATCGGCACCCTCCGAACCCATCCCGAACCACCGGATTCCCCGAAGCGGCAACTACCCGCCTACCTGGCACTCGCACTGTGGCCACTCCTGTTGTGGGGCGTCCTGCAAGCCTCCCCCAATCCCAATATCGACGTGTTCCACCACGGCGTTGAAGCGGTCAACTATCTGCTCAACGGCAAAAATCCCTATAACCAACCCCTCTCCGACCTGTATCACGGGGCCTACGGCTATGTCCCCGGATACATTTACCTCCCCGTCATCCTGATTGCCAATACCGTCACCTGGTACCTTTTCGGCGATATCCGCGTCACGTATATCATCGCGCAACTCATCATCCTGACAGCCTTGTGGCGCCTGGGACGCGATCGTAACCTTTCCCCCACAGCCGCCACCCTCCTCCCCCTGGTGTGGATTTCGTTCCCCGTCACGCTGTTCGTCCTGGAACAAGCCTGGAACGATACCCTGCTCATCATGTTCACCGCCCTCCTGGCCTGGAGTTTGAACCGGCAATCCCAAACACCCAAAGCCTGGATCACCACCGGAATCTTTTTGGGATTGACCCTGGCAACCAAACAGTACGCCGCTGTCATCTCCTGGGTCAGCTTTCTCTACCTTTGGCGTCGTTTTGGCCCCCGCTCCGCCATTCAGGTCGCCATCCTGGCCGCACTGGTGTTCGCCATCACCATTCTGCCATTCCTCCTCCAGGATCCCCAGGCCTTCATCAACCACACGTTTGCAGAAATCGCCGGCTACAAAATTCGCCAGGATGCCCTCTCATGGGTCGCCTATATACTGGTCGCTACCCAGATGGAAACTCCAGGCAGCCAGATCCTGGTCATCTACGTCCTGCTCGCCGGCATAACCTCACTCTGGTTCATCACCCTTCGTCACGTCACCCTGTGGCATTGGTCGTTGGCCTCCATTCTGATCTATGCCACCCTGTTTTTGTTCGGCAAGCAGGCTTTTTGCAACTATTACCATTTCCTGGCTTTTTTTATCCTTCTGGCCATTGTTTTCGCCCAAGGCGGCTCCCATCCGAAAACAGAGGATACCCCATCGATTCCACTTCCAACAAAAATCACCCCTCCCCTCGCCTTCCCCCAGCCCCTGTTTTGGTCACTCATGGCCATCGCCGTCCTGCTCAGACTCACCTTTCTGGATACCATCGAGTTCAAAGAGGATGAATTTAATGCCATCACCTTGACCTTTGAACAATTTTTCCTGGGAAAACCCGCTCTGATCGGCTTGAAATCCTCGACCGGGCTGTACAACCCACCGTTTTTCCTCTATCTCCTCGCCCTGCCGGTCTTCTGGACCACGGACCCCAAGCTGGTGACACTGTTCATCATCCTGCTTAATCTGGGTGGTATTTTCTTGTTGTACCGGCTTCTTAAACGTCATGTGTCGCTCCCCACAGCCGCCATCACCACACTACTCTTCACATCTTCCCCCTGGACCATCCTGTATTCCAGAAAAATATGGGCCCAGGATTGTCTGATGCCCTTCATGATGGCGCTCTGCACGATCCTCCTGTCCCTCAGCGAACGCTACCGCCCCTGGAAAGTCTGGACGCTCTTCCTGCTGGTCGCTCTCACCACCCAATTGCACATGAGCGCCTGGTTTCTCCCCCCCGCCATCCTGATCTTCCTGATTCGCTACCGTATCGCCATCCGTGGCATCGATTTGGCCTTGGGGCTACTCTTGTTTATCGCCGTCTATGCCCCGTACCTCTATTACCATCAACAAACCCATTATGAAAACTTATTGGAGGCTTGGCGTCTGCTGGGGACACAACAAGGTCAGAGCTTGACCCTGGGCAACTTTTTTTGGATGTTCCTGATCGCTTCTGGCCTGGGTCTCCATTATCTCCTGGGCAGTCAGGGATTCACCCTGTTTTGGGATAGCTATGTCATCCTGCTGCCGCAACTCTTTTTTTTCATCTTCCTTCTCCTGGCCGCCCTGGGTTTGATCGCCGCCCTGTCCCAGCACTGGCCATTGCGACCCGGGCACCTTGCACGCAGTCCGACAGAAACCCCCGGGCAAAAACTGGTCACCTTGCTCCTTTTGTTCCTGATAACCATACACGGGGGGTATCTGCTGTTGGGAATTCCCACCCTCCCCCATTACAGCATCATCTTTTATCCCTCATTGTTTTTGTTCGCCGCGCTCATGATGGAAAATATCCACGCCTGGATGACAACGCATCATCGGCAAACCTTGTCGCTAACCCTGATAACCGCCATGGTCCTGGCCAATCTTTACGTCACCTTTGCATTCCACGCTTTTGTACTTTACCGCCATCAAAGCATTTCTGGTGATTATGGTACCCCCTACTTCGTTCGTCAGCAGGAATGGCAGGCCATTCTCCCCTCCTGGAAAAAGGCCGCCCCCCATGACACACCGCCAAGAAGGTCTAACGAGGCTTTATGACCACTGACCGTGACAACCTGGATACCGTCATGTCGCTTATCCGGGAAAACAAATTTGACCATGCCTGGGATTATCTATCCAGTTTGTTGGTAACCGATCCCCATCTGGTGGCACAGTGGTATCTGTTTTCCCAATTTGTGACCAAAGGTAGCCGGCATTTCGGCAGCGAAGTCCGCGGAGCCCTGGGAGGGGTCAGCCGCGCAGCGACCCGGGCCTTCGATACCATCCTGGGCGAATTGGAAGCTCATGCCGCCGCTGAAAAATCAGCTTTGGACGATGTGACTGTCAAACGTCTGGAGGCATTCCTCAATCTTGTGCAACTGGGTAACGGCAAGTCGGTCCTGGCTGGAAAGGGTGTCAAGCCCGCAGCATCTCCGGGACTTCCCCATCAGGAACCCCTCGTCCGTTTCCTGGAACGAATTCAACAAGGTCGCATTCTAAACCTGGGGCCGGCAGCACGAATCGAACAACGACTGGATGGGTTGCGCCGGCGCATGAAGGCCTCGCGTCTCCCCCCTCAGCCCGCAACCCGGCATCGGTTGGCAGAACGGCTGACCGCATTTGGAAATGCCCTGAAACAAGATCATAATCGCTAAGGTCGCCATGACTGCGAAACGCAAACATATCCTCATACTCAATGGACCCAACCTGAACCTGCTCGGCCTACGTGAACCCGGGGTCTACGGCGTTGCCACTCTGGCCGATATTGAACAGGATTGCCGAAAAAAAGCGGAAGAATTGGGAGCCACACTCGATTTTTTCCAAAGCAACCATGAAGGGATCCTGGTTGATCGCATCCAAGCCGCCCTGGTCGATACCGACCTGATCATCATCAATCCGGCTGCTTTCACCCACACCTCGGTCGCTTTGCGCGATGCCTTGTTGGCGGTCAAACTGCCGGTAATCGAAGTCCACCTCTCCAACATCCATCGCCGCGAACCATTCCGCCACCACTCCTATATCGCCGATATCGCCCTGGGACAAATCTCCGGCTTGGGGGCCATCGGCTATCATTTGGCCGTAATGGCTGCCGTCCATCATCTCCAGCAAACGCCACCCCAGTAGTCTTCCCCCGTCCCACTGCAAACAACTTTTACGCCCAATCGATGCTTGATTTTTTGCGGTACGTGATGCACTCTCTGGATTGCATCCTGTAATCATGGCATTCGATTATTTTATATCATTGTTTTATGAACAATGCTTTCAATCGTGATCTCGCCCTGCATTATCTGCAAATCGGTTCCGGGCACCCCCTGGCCACCTTTCGTAACGGTCAGGAAGAGGCCATACGCCACGTTGTCGAAGGTCGAGGTCGCCTGTTGGTCGTGCAAAGTACGGGCTGGGGCAAAAGTTTTGTCTATTTCATCGCAACACGACTACTCCGCGAACACGGTCATGGACCAACCATCCTGTTTTCCCCCCTGCTGGCCCTGATGCGCAATCAAATCGCCGCTGCCACGCGCATGGGTGTCAAGGCGGCGAGCATTAACTCGGAAAACAGTACTGAGTGGCATGGCATCGAGGAACAACTTTGCCGCAACGAAATCGATCTCCTCATCGTATCCCCGGAACGCCTGTCCAACGAACGGTTTCGTAAACGAGTTTTGACCAATATCCGCAAACGCATCGGATTGTTGGTGGTTGACGAAGCCCATTGCATCTCCGATTGGGGCCACGATTTTCGCCCACACTATCGCCTGATCGAACGCATGATCCCACACTTGCCGGTCAATCTGCGCCTGCTGGCAACCACAGCCACAGCCAACGATCGTGTCATGGACGATTTGCGCAACGTACTGGGGCCAGAACTGACCGTTGCACGCGGCAACCTGAATCGTCCCTCACTGACCTTGCAGAGCATCCGATTGCCCAGTCAGGCAGAACGGCTCGCTTGGTTGGCTGAACATTTGGCCACACTTTCGGGCCACGGCATCATCTATACCCTGACGAAACAAGACTGTCAGCTTGTCGCCCATTGGCTGCAAAAAAAAGGGTACAACGTTGAGGCCTACTCCAGCGAAACGGGAGACGAGCGTCACCGCCTGGAACAAGCCCTGCTCAACAACCAGGTCAAGGCCTTGGTGGCTACCATCGCTTTGGGCATGGGTTTTGATAAATCGGACCTCTCCTTTGTTATCCATTACCAAATGCCAGGATCGGTCGTCGCCTATTACCAACAGGTTGGCAGGGCGGGACGCGCCCTGGACAAAGCCTACGGCATCCTCCTGAGCGCCGAGGAAGAAGAGGATATTATCCACCATTTCATTCGTACCGCCTTCCCGGGCAAAGAGGCGGTCATGGAAGTATTGCAAGCCCTGGAAAAGGCACCGGAAGGTTTGACGCTTACGGAACTTCTTGACCGGGTTAACATTAAAAAGAGCGATATTGAAAAAATCATTGAATTGCTTGTATTGGAGCCTACTTCTCCCAGCATCACATTGGAAAACAGGAAGTGGCAACGTACCCCTTCCCCCTTGTCACCCGCATTCTTTGAGCGGGCCGAACGCATGAACCGCTTGCGCTTCAAAGAGTTGTACGAAATGCAGGAATACGTCAAACTGCCTTTTGGCAGGCATATGAATTATTTGCTACGTGCCCTGGACTCTCCGCCAACGCCCATGACCGCACCGTTGTTACCACCCTTGACGCCTACGGTTCGCCCCGATCTGCAGCGGGAAGCGGATATTTTCCTGAAATCGATGGGCTTGGTATGGGAACCCCGCCGCTCCTGGCCTCCCGGGGGAATGCCCAACTACAACCTGCATGGTCCCATCCCCAACGCCTTACAGGCCGAACCGGGGCAAGCTTTGTGTACCTGGGGCGATGGTGGGTGGGGCAATCGGGTCAAAACGGGTAAATACCGCCACCATCGCTATGGTGATGATTTGGTTACAGCCTGTGCCAGCATGATCCATAGGTGGAATCCCAGCCCCGCGCCCACCTGGGTCACGGTTATCCCTTCCTTGCGACATCCCGAACTGGTCCCCGATTTCGCCAGACGATTGGCACTGACACTCAATCTCCCTTTTCATCCGGTTCTCACCCAGTTTG